>CAYNXB010000054.1:0-16721 GCA_964401045.1 uncultured Sphingomonadaceae bacterium
ATCAGCAGCCAGCTGAACTTGTAGCTGTTCGACTGCAGCTTGTAGGCCATCAGGCTCGGGTTCTCGCGCCATTTCTCGACGCCGTGATCGATGAAGCGAATGCCGGTGTAGCGCGTCGTCAACTTGCCGCCGCTCTTTCCTTCCGCGACCACAACCTCATCGCCCGGTTCGGCGGGTGACGCCGTTTTCGCGAGCTGCGCTTCAAGGCGGTCGATCTGCTGATCGACGAATGGGGCGCCCACGTTGTTGTCGGCCAGCCCCTTCCGTGCCTCGCGCAGATCGGTCAGTTCTTTCCGGATTTCCGCCGGGCTATCCCCTTCGCCGGTCCTCGCGGGACCGAAATCGGTCGGCGGGGTGATCCCGGCAAGCTGGAACACCGCGAACATCAGGAACACCGAGAACAGGAACAGCGTCATCGGCGAGACGAACCGGGCGCGCTCCCCATCGATGTAGCGCCGGGTCAGCTGCCCCGGCCGCCACGCGAGCAGCGGCAATGTGCGGAAGGTCTTGCCCTCGAGATGCAGGGCTCCGTGGAGCAGCTCGTGACCGAACTCGGTCATCGTGCGGTGGATGTGCGCGCGCTGGCCGCAGCCGTGGCAGTGCGGGCCGACGCGAACGGTGCCGCAGTTGAGGCACGTTCCCTCGAATGATTCGCCCTGCGCCGCCTCGCCCCCCTTGGGCTCGACAGCGCGCGCGAACAGCCCGCCTTCGAACAGCGTGCCGATGGAATCGATGATGCTCATGACGCCCCCATCCGCCGATTATAGCCGGGATAGGCGGGGGTGGAAGGAATCAGCCGCGGATCAGCCTTCGTAGTCGCCGCCGATTGACGTCGAACGGGTCGGCGCGGCGGCGGAAATGCGCATCGCCTCAGCCGACTGGCTGAGCGAGCCGATCTCGTCCGCCTCGTCCTCGTCTTCCGGCAGCACGCGCTGCAGCGACTGGACCAGGCTCTCCGACAGTTCCTTCGGCCGGACGGTGGTCTCGGCGATCTCGCGCAGGGCGACGACCGGGTTCTTGTCACGGTCACGCTCGATGGTCAGCTCCGCACCGCCCGAAATCTCGCGCGCGCGCTGGGCCGCCAGCAGCACGAGATCGAAACGGTTAGGGACCTTGTCGACACAATCTTCGACAGTAACGCGCGCCATCGGGCACTCCGGTAATCGCAGTTTTGCAGGGAAGCGTGGCAGTTAGGCCCGAGGGTGCCCGAAGTCAAGGTTGGCGCAGCCGGCGCGCGCACTCTAACAAGGCGGCGATGAACCACGGCCCGGCGCTTTCCGCGACATCTTCCCCGGCATCGGATGCCTATCGCGACCCGCCGCCGTTCGCGGCGGAAGCGCAAGGGCACAAACTCCAGTTCTTCCCCGCCGGCAAGGACCGCTTCGATGCGCTGTGCTCGCTTATCGAGGGCGCGAAGCGCACGCTCAGGGTGGCGTTCTACATTTATGCCGAGGACGACAGCGGGCGCCGCTTCCGCGACGCCCTGACGGCGGCGGCGCGGCGCGGGGTCCAGGTCGAGCTGTTGATCGACGGCTTTGGCGCCGACGCGCACAAGGCGTTCTTCGCCGAACTCATCGCCGCCGGCGGCAAGTTCTGCTGCTTTATCCCGCACTGGGGGGCGAACTTCCTCATCCGCAACCACCAGAAGATCGTCAGCGCCGATGGCGAAGCGGCGATGCTCGGCGGATTCAACATCGAGGATTCGTACTTCGCCCCGCCGAGCGCCAACGGCTGGAACGACCTTGCGATCACCATCGAGGGCGAAATCGTGGAACGGGTCGAAAACTGGTTCGACGAACTGTGGGATTGGGCGATCACGCCCCGCGCCCAGTTGCGCTCGATGCTGCGCAAGGTACGGCGCTGGAACGCGGGCGAGAACCCGGTGCGGCTGCTGATCGGCGGGCCGACCAAAGGCTTGTCCAGCTGGGCGCGCTGCGTGAGCCAGGATCTGCTGCGCGCCAAACGGCTCGACATGATGATGGCGTACTTCTCGCCCGCGCCGAAGATGCTCAAGCGCATGCACAAGATCGCCCGCAACGGCGAAGCCAGGCTGGTGCTGCCAGCGAAATCCGATAACGGCGCGACGATTGGCGCGAGCCGCGCGCTCTACAAGGGTTTGCTCAAGGCCCGGGCGCACATCTACGAATTCCAGCCGACCAAGCTCCACACCAAGCTGATCGTACTGGATGACCGGGTCTACATCGGCAGTGCCAACTTCGACATGCGCAGCCTGTTCGTAAACCTGGAGATCGTGCTGATGGTGGAGGACGCGGCGCTAGCCGACATCGTGCGGGACTTCATCGCCCAGCACCTGCCCTGGTGCGAGGAGATCACGCCCGCGGTTCACAAGAAACGAGCGACGGTGTGGAACAAGGCCCGCTGGTGGACCAGCTGGTTCCTGGTGAGCGTAGTCGATTACAGCGTTAGCCGGCGGCTGAACCTGGGGTTGTGAACACAAATGCGCCAGACGCCCGAGGCGATTGGCTCAATTGGCCGCGGAGAGCGATGTAGGCGATTCGGAAGAGGGGTCAGGCCGCCCCAGCCGGTGCATGATAGTGCGGAGGCCGAGGCCGGCTGCCAGCAGCACCAGGCACCAAAGGTCGGCTTCAAGGCCAGAGCCGTACAAGGCAAACAAGATGAAGCACAGGGCAACGACAAGCGCCGTCCGCGCTCTCAGCCCGCGGCCCAAACGCCACGCAGACAGCACGCCCGCGAGATAGACCACCAGAACAGCGGCGGTCGATAGCAACACGATGAAGGTGAACAGCCCGGCGGTGGCACGCCCGCTGTTCGCCAGGATCAGCAGTATCGACAATACAGACCCCGAAATCTGAGCGACCCATGGCGTGTTACCGCGCCAGGTACGTGCCATTGCTGCCGGTAAATCCCGCCGCAGGGCCATGGCATATCCGAGTTCTCCGGTACCGAGGATCAGCGCATTGAGGCACCCGAACGCCGCGACCATGATCGCGAACGCGGCCACCGAAGCGGCCCCGCCGCCCCATTGCGCCGCAATCACCTCCGCGAACGGCGCGGGAGAACTGGCCGCCAGATGGGCCGGCAGAAGCAACTGCACGCCTGTACTGGCCAGCATGTAAAGCACCGCGACAAAGAGGATGCCGCCCATGATCGCGCGCGGGATCGTCACCGTCGGGTTGATCACCTTGTTGACCGGCGCGGTCGCATTCTCGAACCCGGTAAGCGCGAAAAATGTCAGGGCGACCGCCGTCGCGAGGTTCGCGGTCGTAAGAGGGCTGGGCGCCAACGGCTCGTACGGAACCGATCCAAAGCACCTTATGGCCAGGAGGGCGATGATCGCCACAAGCGGGAGGATCTTGATCGCCACCGTAACGATCGATGCGACGCCGG
The DNA here is from genome assembly GCA_964401045.1 of uncultured Sphingomonadaceae bacterium. Lineage (GTDB taxonomy): Bacteria > Pseudomonadota > Alphaproteobacteria > Sphingomonadales > Sphingomonadaceae > CAYNXB01. The sequence goes on from CAYNXB010000054.1 coordinate 3,370, forward strand.
ACGCGCGGGCACCAAGGACGTTGATGGCGGTGAACAGCACGACGCTAGCGACCGCGATCGGCACTACGAAGCCGGCGCCTGCATATTCCGGGCTGATCCACGACAGCGCCGACGCTCCGGCGATTGCGACCGCAGCTTGTGCGACCCAGCTCGAAACCCAGAAGGCCCACGCCGCCAGGAATGCCGGTGTCGGCCCCAACTCCCGTTCCACATTGGCCTGGAAGCCCTCTCCGCCAAGCCGGGACAAGCGGGACAGCGCGAAACCGATGCACAGCGCGCCGGTGGCGCTGATGCCCCAACCGACCAGCGCGTTTGCACCCAGCGGAGCCAGCGATACGGGAAGCATGAAAATGCCGGCGCCGACCATTGTGCCGACGACCATGGCGGTCGTCATCCAGATGCCGATCCGGTTGCCTGCCCCTTCCCCCATGCGGGGGTTCGATCACGAATCTGGCCTTCGGGCAAATTATTCCGCCTGAGCGGCGCCCGCGCGCGCAACCGCTTTCAGGGCTGGATTCTCACCGGCGCGGGCCGCCAGCCCTCGGCAAGCAGCTCGCATCCGTTCGGCGTCACCAGCACCGGGCAACCGAACGAGGCGCCCCGCGAAAAGTCCTTCGAAACGACGTGCGGCTCGAGTTCGACGACCATTCCCGGCTCGAACGCGATCTCCAGATCTTCCACGAAACTGGTGCCGAGCGAGGTTTCCGCGACGGGGGCTTCGAAAGACAGCCCCAGCCCATGGAACATCGGGCCGAGGACCTGATGGCCGCGCGCCAGAACAGGCGCTCTCATCAGCGTCTGGAGTTCGCCTGCGGTTAGGCCCGGCTTCAGGGCATCCATGCCCGCATCGAAACTTTCGGCGCCGATGGCCGCAATGTCCTGCCACGCGTCGTCCACCTGGCCGATGAAGAACGGCTGATTGAACTGGGCGCAATAACCTTCGAAACGCGCGTCGAATTCGGCGTTGATGACATCGCCGTCCTCAAGGATGCGTCCTTTCGGGGAAGGAAGAGACCCGCCCATCGCACCATGCACGCTCCTGCTCCCGGAGTGAAACAGGAGCAGGGTGTGCGTGTCGCAGCCGCCGCGGAAAAGCGCGCTCATCAGCGCGGCCTTCACGTCCACATCGTTGACGCCGGGCCTTGCGAGATCTGCGACCGCGGCGATCGCGCGAAGGCCTGCTTCGCATCCCTGCCTGAAACAGCGGATTTCATAATCGGTCTTGATCCGGCGGACATGCATCAGGATCGGCGCGGCATCCACGATCGACGCATTGGGAAAAGCCTGCAGCAGCGGATCGCGGATCTGCGCCGGGAAGTTCAGGTCGCCTTCGTACCCTGAGAGAATCGCGCCGAACGTGCAGTTTTCCCAGCCGCGCTCCCTGACGATCGCCAGGACACCGTCGGCAAACCGGGGGTAACCGTTCCTGTGATCGGTAACCCAGGCCTCCGGATCGTGGCCGCCTCCGAAAGACAGCATTACTGGGTCGCCTTCGCGGGGAAACAGCAGGACTCCCTCCCGCAGTATGCCGGTCAGATACTGCAGATCGGCAAGGCGATATAAGTTCAGCCCCGCGTTCCCAACCACGATCAGGCAATCCATGCCCGCTTCGCTCATTTTCCAACGCGTGCGCGCCCAGCGGTCGGCTCTCTCGTCAGCAAGCAGGGTCATAGAGCGCCTTTCGTTCATCCGCTTTGGACGAGACGGGAACGCGGTCGATCATCAGGCACCGCCCCGCTCCCCAAAATTCCCGTGGACAGGAATATTAGAGACAGCGGCCGGTCGTCAACTCAGGTGATGCGGGCGCAGCGGCTCAATCGTAATCGCTCGTCTGCATCTCGCCTTCCGCAAGATCCGAGAACCGCGTGATCCGCGGCTCGAACCGCAGCCGGACCTTGCCGGTCGCGCCGTGGCGTTGCTTGGCGACGATCAGTTCGGCGAGGCCGTGGATTTCCTCCATCTTGTCCTTCCAGGTTCGGTAGGCCTCTTCATTGTTGGGATCGGGCTCCTTGGAGCCGATGTAATAATCCTCGCGATAGATGAACCACACCATGTCCGCGTCCTGCTCGATCGAGCCGGACTCGCGCAGATCCGAGAGCTGCGGGCGCTTGTCGTCGCGCTGCTCGACCGCGCGCGAGAGCTGCGACAGCGCGATCACCGGCACCTGAAGCTCTTTGGCCAATGTCTTTAAACCGCGGCTAATCTCGGAAATCTCGTTGACCCGGTTGTCCTGACTGCGCCCCGAGCCCTGCATCAGCTGCAGATAGTCAACCACGATCAGCCCAATGTCGTGCATCCGCTTGAGACGCCGGGCGCGGCTTCGCAAGGCGGCGACCGACAGCGCGGGCGTATCGTCGATATACAGCGGCAGCTCGTTGAGGCGCTGACTCGCATAGCTCAGCTGCTTGAAGTCCTCGCGGCTGATCTTGCCCATGCGCAGCGCCTCGCTGCTGATCCCGGCCTGCTCGGCGAGAATGCGGGTGGCGAGCTGGTCGCTCGACATTTCGAGGCTGAACAGGGCGACGGCGGCGCCGACCGACTTCTCGATTCCGTCGCGCCGGTCCCGCAGCAGGCGATCGGCGCAGTTGAACGCAATGTTGGTCGCGAGCGAGCTCTTGCCCATCCCCGGCCGCCCGGCGACGATGATCAGGTCCGAATCGTGCAGCCCGCCGACCTTCTGATTGAGTGAGGCAAGACCCGTGGTCTTGCCCGAGACGTGTCCGCCGCTGGTCAGCGCCAGTTCGACCATCTCGAGCGCCTTCTTCGACGCCCCGCCGAAGCTCTCGGCTTGCTTGCTGCCGCCGGCACCCTCGGCCACGCGGAACAGCGCGGCCTCGGCCTCCTCGATCTGCTTCATCGGCTCGACTTCTTCGGAGGTGTCGAGCGCGTTCTCGACCAGCTCGCGGCCGACCGTGACCAGCTCGCGCAGCAGCGCGAGGTCGTAGATCTGCTGCGCCAGCTCGCGCGGGGCGAGGAGGCCCTGCGAATCGCCGGTGAGGCGCGCGAGATAGGCGACCCCGCCCAGTTCCTTGAGAGCCTCGTCGGTCTCGAAATAAGGCTTCAGCGTCACCGGAGTGACGACCATCTGCCGGTCGACCAGGGCGACGATGCGCTCGAAGATGCGCATATGCACCGGCTCGAAGAAGTGGCCAGGCTGCAGCGGCACCTGCAGGTTTTCGAGCACGCGGTTGTCGATCAGCACCGCGCCGATGAACGCGGCCTCGGCCTCGATATTGGCCGGCAGCGCGCGCGCGACGGGCGTCGCGGTGGTTCTCGGTTCTGAACGGATCAGCAGGTCTTGATCGGGCATCCGGTCGTGATGCGCTGATCGCATCGGCGATGGCAAGGCGGCATCGGACGATTTGAGGCATGCGCGCTTGTGGATAGCGGGGATGGCTTTTAGGCCAGCGCGCAATGACCGCCCCGCCCGTCACCAATCGGATCGAGCACGTCGAGCTCGATGAGGCGACGGTCCGCGCGCCCAACGCGGAAATCGAGTGCGAGCGCAGGCAGGCGGTGCACGACCTGCTGGAAGAAAATCACTTCGCGCCGCTACGCTCGGTGGAGCGCGGGCACGCGGGGCCGTGGCGGCTGCACCTGGGGATCGACGAGGGGCGGCTGCGGCTCGGCTTGCGCGACGGGGAGGACAAGCCGGCCGAAACGCTGCTGATCGGCATGGGCGGATTTCGCCGCCCGGTGCGCGATTATTTCGCGGTGTGCGATTCGTATTACGGCGCACTGCGGCGGGCGAGCGCGCAGGAGATCGAGACCCTCGACATGGCGCGCCGCGCGATTCACGACCGCGCAGCGCGGCTGCTGCTCGAGCGATTCGAAGGCAAGGTCGAGTGCGACCTCGCCACTGCCCGGCGGCTGTTCACTTTGATCTGCGTACTGCATATCAAGGGCTGAAGGGGCGAATCCGCAGACATGGGACGAAAACGGGCCATCCCGATCCGCTGGCGCGTCGGCGCCGCGCTGTTGCTGGTGGCGCTGTGCGTTGCCGGCTGGCAGTGGTGGGTGTTCATCCACTGGACCCCGCCGCGCGATGCGTTTCCCGTGCAGGGCGTGCTGATAGGCGCGCAGGATGGCGCGCCCGATTTCATCTCGCTGAAGGCGGTCGGCGCGGATTTCGCCTATCTCGAGGCCAGCGTGGGCGCGAAAGGCCGCGACCCGGCGTTCGGCCGCAACCTAGCCGCCGCACGCGCGAGCGGCCTGCCAATCGGCGTGGTCCATCATTACGATCCGTGCATGCGCGCCGACCGCCAGGCGGCCAACTTCGTCACCATCGTGCCGCGCGATGGCAGCCTGCTGCCGCCAGCGATCGAATTAGAAGAGACCGCCGACCGCTGCGAGCCGCGAGTGAGCGAAGCCGAGGTCGAAAGCGAACTGACCACTTTCCTCAACCAGGTGGAAGGGCACGTCGGCAAGCCGGCGATCCTCAAGCTCTCGCCCGCATTTGAGGAACGGTACGCAATCTCCTCCCGCATCGAGCGCAACCTGTGGCTCGGGCGCGACCGCTTCCAGCCCGACTACGGCGGGCGACCGTGGACGCTGTGGACCGCCAACGGACATTTACGCAGCCCGGCTGCCGAAGGCCCCTTGCGGTGGGTGGCCGCGCAACCCTAAACGCTACGCCAAGAACTCGACGTATCTGGAATGAGCGCCTAGAATGGGCGCGAAAGGACTTTTCTCATGGGCTCTATGTCGCTGTGGCACTGGATCATCGTCGCGCTGGTCGTGCTGGTCCTGTTCGGGCGCGGCCGCATCTCCGAAGTGATGGGCGATTTCGGCAAGGGCATCTCGAGCTTCAAGAAGGGCATGTCCGAGGAAGAGAAGCACAAGGCAGAGGAGCCGGCGCGGCAGATCCCCCCGCCCCCCGCCGCCGACACCGTAGTGACCCCGGTGACCGAAAGGGACGACTCCCGGCCGTGATTTTGCTAGGTTTCTCGCGGGAAGAGGAACCTTTGGATGCTCAATCAAAGCGATAACGAGCTGCTGACTCGCGTTGGACCGGGCACGGCGATGGGCGCGATGCTGCGCGAATACTGGGTCCCGGCCTGCCGTTCGGCCACGTTGGAAGCGGATGGCGCGCCCGAGCGGGTGCGGCTGTTCGGCGAGAATTTCGTCGCCTTTCGTGTCACTGACGGTCGCGTGGGGTTCATGCAGGAAGCCTGCCCGCACCGCTGCGCCAGCCTCGCCCTCGCGCGCAACGAGGACGGCGGCCTGCGCTGCATCTTCCACGGCTGGAAGTTCTCGGTCGAAGGCAAGTGCGTCGACGCGCCGACCGAGCCGAAGGGCCAGCGCGACAAGTTCGCCGACAGCGTGCCGGTCACCAGCCACCCGACCCACGAGGCCGGCGGGCTGGTGTGGGTCTACATGGGCGCCGAGGACGTTGCCCCGCCGTTTCCCGAGTTCGAGTTCACCCATCTTGGCCCCGACCAGATCCAGCCGACCCGCGGGATCATCCGCACCAACTGGCTGCAGGGTCTCGAGGCGCTGCTCGACAGCGCCCACGTCGGGTTCCTGCACTCCGCCAACCTGATGAGCGAGCGCGGCCGCGCGATCTTCAAGGGCGAATCGGACTACATGGTCAACGACGGTGCGCCGGAGTTCGAGTTCGACGCGCGCCCATACGGCTTCCGCGAAGGCGCGATCCGCAACGAAGGCGGAGAACTCGCCTATGCGCGCGTGCGCGAGGTAGCGCTGCCGTTCTTCTCGTTCATCCCCTCGGCGCCGACCGGCTCGCGCATCGTGTGCTGCTCGATCCCGATCGACGACGTCACCACCGCGCAGTGGTACATCGCCTACGATCCCGACGGCCCGCTCGATTACAATATCCTCACCGATTTCGGGAAAACCTCCGGCGACGCCGACCACTTCAACGCCGATATGGGCGGCCCGGAAAACCTCTGGCACCAGGATCGCCAGGCGATGAAGGACGGGCACTGGAGCGGCATCATCGGCCGTGGCAACGCCTACGAGGATTTCGCCGTCCAGGAATCGATGGGGCCGATCGTCGACCGGACCAGGGAATACCTCGGGACCTGCGACCGGGTGATCTACCGCGCGCGCACGCTGCTGCTCGACGCGGTCAAGCGCCATCGCGACACCGGTGAGCTGTCGTTCGCCGGACCGGAGATCGACTACGGAGCGATCCGGGCGGTCAGCTTCGCCTATCCCAAGGACGGCGACTGGCGCGACAGCGAATATCTCGAGCCGCGCGCGATCGCCGCGGAGTAGCAGAACGAATCACGGGCACCCGGCAATAAGTGAAATCCTGATCCGGGCCGCGCTCGTGGGCGTCGGCGGAACGATCGTCCTCGACCTGTGGGCGCTGTTGCTGACGCGCGTGTTCAACGTACCGGCGACGAACTGGGCGATGGTTGGGCGCTGGCTCGGCAATATGCCGCGCGGGGTGTTCGCCCATCGTTCGATGGCCGAGGCACCGCCGGTGACCGGTGAAACGGCGATCGGGTGGGCTTTCCACTATGCAATCGGGATCGGTTACGGGCTGCTCCTGCTCGCGGTCTGCGGGCGGGAATGGTTCGAGCGGCCTACGCTGCTTCCGCCGATGATCCTCGTGTGGGCGGCGCTCGTCCTGCCCTATTTCGTGATGATGCCCGGTATGGGATCGGGCGTGGCAGGCGCCCGGACCGCCCGACCGAATGTCGCGCGGCTGAAGAGCCTCGCTACCCACTCGGTCTTTGGCCTGGGATTGTACGTCAGCGCCTCAGTCTTCGCGTGAATCGCCGTTACGCCCAGGTCGCCCCCAGTGCGATGACGATGGCGACTTCGGTGAAGTTGCCGACACCGTGCGTCACCATCGGCGCGAGCAGGCTGCGCGAACGTTCCATCAGCCATACATACGTAAGGCCCCAGGCGAAGGCGTAGATCTGTTGCGCCAGCGCCTGGTGAAACGGGTCGACCATGAACGACTGGTAGTGCGCGAGGCCGAACATCAGCGCGACCAGATAGGCGGCGACGGGCAGGTCGAGCCGCCCGATCCGCAACCGGCCGGGCACCAGCACGATCAGCATGCCCACAAGCAAGCCGCGGAAGATCGTCTCCTCGGCGAGCCCGGTGATCAGCATCCCGATCAGGTAGCCGACACTGTCGAAGGTGCTGGTCGAATAGCTGTCGTCGGGCGGTGTGTGCGCGAGGAGCGCGGGCCAGTAGTCCGCCACCAGCATGATCAGCCCCATCGCGATGCCGATGAGAATGGCGAGCCCGACATAGCTGCGGCCCGGAGGCCAGCGCAGGTTCGGGTCGGCCTGCGGCAGCAGTCGCGCCATCGCTGCGACCGCGGCGAACCCCAGCGCGGCCTGCAACAGGATCGCCAGGATCAGGAATACCGAAACGTGCTGGCCCCAAACGGCGGTGCCCTGGAAGAACAGCCACCGCGCCGCCTCGCGCCCCGCCACCAGCAGCACTTGCATCAGCACCGCCGCGAGCACGATCGGCCACAGCCGAAAGCGGAAGCCGGTCAGCGCGACGAATGGTCGTTTGTCGTCTGTCATCCGCCCGGTTTGGCCGAACCGGCCGCGGCAGGTCTTGAACGGATGTGACCTAGGGTTTGGGCCTGCGCCACGCGCCCGGAGCATGGCCGGTAAGCCGCACGACCGCTCGCGTCATATGCGGCTGATCGGCAAAGCCGGTGTCGCAAGCGATTTCGGCCAGGCCCTCGTTGGTCGAAACGATCCGCCGCCACGCCCGCCGGGCGAGGGCTTCTAGGCGGTAGGCCGCCGGCGAGGTGCCATAAAGCGCCTGGAACCTGCGGGTCAGGCCTTCGCGCGACCGGCCCCGATCGCAGGCCCAAGCGCCGATCCTCGGCGGCGACGATCCTCGCAGCGCGGCGGCGAGATCGTCAGCCGGATCGCCGGGCCGGACCTCGGCTTCCTCCAGCGCTTCGATCAGCCCCGCAGCCGCTTCGCGCGCGTCGCGTTCCGCAAGGCGGACGAACAGTTCGGGGTCGGCAACCTTTGCCAGCGCCGGCCACTCCCGGCCACCATCCGGTAGAGGCAAGTCGAGCACCCATGCCGGGCGCCGGCCGATACGATCCTGATGCGCGGCGAACGCGGTGTGCAGCAGCACGTCACCCGGCCGCGCGGCAATTCGCCCCGCGTCGCCCGCTTCCTCGTAAGCGCCTTCGAGAACCACGGTCGCGTAGGGCAGGCGGTGAACGTGGCGCGCGATCCGCTCCCCCGCGGCGAGCTTGCCGGGGGCGCTTGCTTCCATCAGCCTTCCAGCCACTCCGCCAGCGCCGCGAGGCAATCGCGCGCGAGCAGGCGCGAGCGATCCGGGCTCCAGCCGTGCACGGGATCGGGCAGGTCCTCGTTGTCCTTGAACGGCATCTCCAGCGTCATCGAGCACGCGCCGAACCGCTCGGCGAGCTGGTTCGTGCTCATCGCCAGATTGGCCCTGCCGGGTGAAGTGACCGCATAGCCCTTCCGGGTCTGGAAATCGGGCGTGCGCCGCTCGAGGATGGCACGGTAGCGCAGATATTTGTCCTGCAGCGCCTGTGTCCATGAGGGGATGCCTTCGAACCCCGCGAGGAACACCGCCGCAATCGCCTCGTCCCCGTGGACGTCCATCGCGAAATCGACGCCGCTTTCGTCCATCGCGTTCCGAAGCGCGAGCACCTCGGGCGAACGCTCGGCGCTCGGCTCTTTCCATTCGCGGTTGAGGTTCATGCCGGCCGCATTGGTGCGCAGGTGCCCGCGCACCGAACCGTCCGGATTGACGTTCGGCACGATGTGCAGGCGGCACTTCTGCCGCAGCGTGCGGCCGACCGGATCGGCGGGATCGGCCAGGCACTCAAGCGCGCCTTCCATCCACCATTCGGCCATCGATTCACCCGGATGCTGACGAGCGTAGAGCCACACCTGCGTCTCGCCCTCGCCCATTTCGAGGCAGTCGATCGTGCGCCCGTCAAGCGAACGGCCGAGCAAGCGGTAGGAGACGCCCTCGCTTGCCGCGGCTGCGGCGACGAGGTCCTGGTGCCGCTCATACGAATAGGGCGCGAAGTAGGCGAACCAGGCGACATCGCTCGCCGGGGTGTAGCGGATGGTCAGCGTCCCGGCGGCCTTGTCATAGGCGGTGTCGGTGCGGGTCCAGTCATCGCGGTCTTCCGAGACGCACGCGCGATAGCTTGGCCAGCCCTCGGGATAGGCGCTTTTCTCCAACCCTTCGATCACCAGCGTCAGCTCGCGACCGGCCACGCAGGATACCCGGAAATGGAACCACTGCTTGAATTCGTTGCCCGCGTCGTAGGGGATCGCGAGGCGCGCGGTGGCGCCATCGATGGACAGGACTTCGATGTTGCCGGAATCGAAGGCGGAGTCGATTTGTATGGAGGTCATTCGACCTCGATAGTCTCGCCGTTGTTGCCCGGAAAGTCCTTGAACAGCGCGCCGGCCACCTTCGCCGCGCCGAGCTGCGTCTGTGCAAGCGGAGAGCTGGCCGCGACCGTGAAGTTCGCGCGCCCTTCCCACACCACCGCCTTGCTCGCCGTGTCGCGGATCGAGACCGAGAGCTGGGTCGTGACCTGCTCCTTGGGGCCGCCCGACAGGTCGAGCCCGATGCCGAGGCCGACGCCGCCGCCGTAACTGCCGGTCGAACCGCCGACACCCACGCTCACCGGCCCGCGCTCACGATCGGGGCGGACGGTAAACCGCTCGACCCGCACTTCGGCGACTTGCCGCGCAGCGCCGGCGGCGCCCGGGCTGTAGCCCACCCGTTGCAGCTCGCGCGTCACCGCCGTCTGGTAGCTCGCCAGCTCGAGCGACTGGTTGTCCGAGAATCCCGGCGCAGCGATCACCGCGATCGCGCCCCGCCCGGCTTGCGCCAGCGCGGCGGCGTCATGGAACCGCGTCACCTCGACCGGGCCGACCGGCGTCTGACATGCCGCGAGGGCCAGGGCGAGGATGGGGGGGGCGAGCGCAGCAAGTCCGCGAAGTCTGGGATTCATGCGCCGCACTCCTCGTACGTAATGGCCGGCGAGTCTGCGGGCACCGGGCAAGCGATGCAAGCTCGTTCGCACTCAGCGATACGACAGCGCGTCGCTGGCTGGAAAGCGGCGGAACAGCGCCTCGGCCAGTTTGGTCGCGATCGCCTGGTCGCCCCACTTGTCGTCGCCATCGCGCGTGGCGATGGTGGCGCGGCCCTCCCACAGCACGGCGCCGCTGGCCTTGTCGCGGATGCGCGCTTCCATGCGGGTGGAGAGCAAGGCTTTCCTCGGCTTGCTGAAATCGAGGTTGAGGCCGAGCGCCGTCGACGTCCCGCGGTTCGATACGCCGACCGCCATTTCCCCGCTCACCGGGTTGCGCCTGGTTTCCGGCGGCGCCAACTCATCGCGGGTGAGGCGCAGTTCGACCACCTGGCTTTCGGCGCCCGGCGGGCCGCTGGTGTCGTAACCGGCATGCACCATCTGGTCGATCACCGCCGCCTCGTAAGCCGCAGCCGGAACATCCATCGGCGTGGTCTGCGGCTCGAGCTCGACCGCGATCGTGCCACTGCCAAGCGCCGCGGCGGCATCGCCGGGGGCGACGAAGCTCGCGACGTCCACTTTGCCTTCGCGATCGTCCGGACCCGATTGCCGGGGCGCGCGCGGGGTATCCCAGCGCGAGTTGCCCCAGCCAGACCGGTCCCCACCACGGGTCTGGGCCGAAGCGGCGGAAGCGAAAGTCAGGGCGATGAGGCAGGCAACGAGGAGCGGGTTGCGCATGATATGATCCGCGGCAAGGGGGGAGGTCCGGTCTAAGGCCGGCGGGCTTGCGCCGCTATGAACGCCGCCGCCTCGTTAACCATTTGCGGGAACGACAATGCTAACGAGCACCCGATGAACGGAAAGTGTCCTGTCCTGGTGACCGGCGGTGCCGGCTACATCGGCAGCCACGCGGTGCTGGCGTTGACCGATGCCGGCTGGCCGGTGGCCGTAATCGACAATCTTTCGACCGGCTTCCGCTTCGCGGTGCCCGAAGGCGTGCCGCTGTATGAAGGGGACGTGGCCGACAGCGGCCTGCTGGCGCGAATATTCGCCGAACAGGGCATTGGCGCGGTGATGCACTTCGCCGGCTCGATCATCGTGCCGGAATCGGTGACCGATCCGCTCAAGTATTACCGTAACAACACCGCCAACAGCCGCACGCTGATCGAGGCAGCGGTAACCGCGCGCGTGCCCCATTTCATCTTCAGCTCGACCGCGGCGGTCTACGGCATTCCCGAAACCTCGCCGGTGACGGAGGACACGGCCAAAGCGCCGATCAATCCCTACGGCATGTCGAAGCTGATGACCGAGATCATGCTCGCGGACACCGCAGCGGCGCACCCGCTCAACTATTGCGCACTCCGGTATTTCAATGTCGCCGGGGCCGATCCGCAGGCGCGCAGCGGCCAGTCCACCGCGGGCGCGACGCACCTGATCAAGGTTGCGGTCGAGGCCGCGACAGGCAAGCGCGGCCATGTCGAAGTGTTCGGCACCGATTACGCCACGCCCGATGGCACCGGGGTGCGCGACTACATCCATGTCAGCGACCTCGCGGCCGCGCACGTGCTCGCGCTCGAGCAGTTGATCGCGGAGCCCGCGCAGTCGCTCACGATGAACTGCGGTTACGGCCGCGGGTTCTCGGTGCTCGACGTGCTCGACACGGTCGACCGGGTGACCAACGCCACGATAGAACGCGTGCTCAGCCCGCGCCGCGCCGGTGACCCTGACGCGCTGATCTCCGCCAACGCGCGAATCAAGGCGACGCTGCCGTGGCAACCGCGGTTCGAGGATCTGGAGGCGATCGTCAGCCATGCGGTTCAGTGGGAACGCAAGCTCGGCGAGATACGCGGCGGCGGTTGACTTCGGGAGGGGCGCTGAGTAACGGGCGCTCAAGAAATTGCCGCGTCGGAGGGCATCTCCGGCGCGCTTGTTTTTGGAAGACCGGAAATGAAGATCGTCAACAGCCTCAAGTCGCTCAAGGGCCGCCACCGCGACAACCGCGTGATTCGCCGCCGTGGCCGGGTCTATGTGATCAACAAGACCAACCGCCGCTTCAAGGCGCGCCAGGGCTGATTCGCGCGGTCCGCGTTCGCGCGGTCGCCAACCCGACAGCAAAGGGCCCCCGCATCGCGGGGGCCCTTTTCGTTTGGGTCCGGTCGTTTGGGTTTGGAGAAGCGCTCAGCCCTTGTTGCAGCGCGCGAGGTCGTCGCCTTCGAGCGCGCCCTTGCGGCTGGCGAAGCTGGTGAGAGCGCCAACCTTCTTGACCAGCCGTGCACAAACGATCGCATCGCGCGAGTTGTTTTTAGGGGCGCTGCATGTCGAGCCTTCGCACTTCCACGCGATACCGTCCGTGATGACGGTCTGCTGCGAGACCGGCGCGGCAAGCTCGGCACGATAGAACGCGCCACCTTCGACCGCGTGAGCCGCGGTTCCCGCAAGTACGCTACCTGCGGCGAGCATCAGCAGCTTGGCGGAGAGATTACGAAGCGAGATCGAGCTGGACACCTGGGTTCCCTTTCCGGTTGCGACGCGACCATGTCGAAATAAGTTGCGAATCGCCACTTAATATAATGAGTTTTACGTTGCAACTTGAAACCCGTTAACGTTTAGCCAAAGCCGGGGTAGGTAGTGACCATGGGATTGCGCGAACCCCTGCGCGACAGCGAATGCGGCCTGCCCGCCGCGCTCGAAGTGATGGGCGAGCGCTGGAGCTTCATGATCCTGCGCGCCGCGTTCAACGAAGTGCGCCACTTCGAAGAGTTCCTCGCCGAACTCGGCATCTCCCGCAACATCCTCTCGGACCGCCTCGGCAACCTGGTCGAGCATGGCGTGCTCAAGCGCGAAGCGATGCCGGAAGACCGTCGCAAGATCGAATATCGCCTTACCGAGAAGGGCCTCGACCTGCTTCCGGCGATGCTCGCGCTTCGCCAATGGGGCGAGAAGTACACCGACATGGTGCGATCCGATCCGGTGCTGGTCGACGCGCGGGACCGCTTGCCGATCGGCCCGATCGCCATCCGCGCGCATGACGGGCGCGATATCTCCTACTATGATCTGCGCTGGTGCCCGTCCGAGAAGGTCGGCGTGCCATGCGAAGAGGATGAGCGGAGCCACGAATGAGCCGTGCCGGACAATGCAACTGCGGCGCGGTGCGCGCGCGAGTGGCGGGCGAGCCGGTCGCGGTGCGCCAGTGCTGGTGCCGTCAATGCCAGAAGCTCGCCGGCGGTGGCGCGACCCACAACGCGATGTTTCGCACCGAGGACGTCGAGCTGTCCGGGCCGCTCGCGTCGTGGTCCTACGTGGCCGACAGCGGCAACACGCTGACGATGCATTCGTGTGCCGAATGCGGTACGCCGGTCTACGCGCA
>CAYNXB010000055.1:0-16436 GCA_964401045.1 uncultured Sphingomonadaceae bacterium
CTGGAACACCATGCCGACCCGGGCGCGGAGTTGCACAACGTCCATCGAGGACTTGTAGATGTCCTCCCCATCGAGCTCGATCGAGCCTTCGACCCGCGCGTTGGCGATGGTGTCGTTCATCCGGTTGAGGGTGCGAAGGAACGTCGACTTGCCACAGCCGGACGGGCCGATGAAGGCGGTGACGAACTCGGTCGGGATGTCGATCGATACCGAATCGAGCGCCTTCTTGTCACCGTAGAAAACGGAGACATCGCGCGCGCTCATTTTCGGCTCGCTATTTGTGAGGGACGTTGTTTCGGTCACCATTTCTTCTCAAAGCGATTGCGCAGGTAGATAGCAATACCATTCATCAGCAGTAGGAATACCAGCAGTACGATAATAGCGGCAGATGTCCGTTCGACGAAACCGCGGTCGATCTCGTCGGACCAGAGGAAGATCTGCACCGGTAGCACGGTTGCCGGCGAGGTCAGGCCGGCAGGCGGCGTTGCGACGAATGCACGCATGCCGATCATCAGCAGCGGCGCTGTCTCGCCCAGCGCGCGGGCCATGCCGATGATGGTGCCGGTCAGGATTCCCGGAAGCGCCAGCGGCAGCACATGATGGAACACCACCTGGATCGGGCTGGCGCCGATCGCGAGCGCACCGTCTCGAATCGAAGGAGGGACGGCCTTGATCGCGTTGCGCCCCGCGATCACGATCACCGGCATCGTCATCAGGGCCAGCGTCATGCCCCCGATCAGCGGGGCGGAGCGATAGCTGGGGAAGACGGCGAGGAACACCGCCAGGCCGAGCAAGCCGAAGATGATCGAGGGGACCGCTGCAAGATTGTTGATCGAAACCTCGATCAGGTCGGTCCAGCGGTTCCGTGGCGCATATTCCTCGAGGTAGAGCGCGGCCAGCACGCCCACCGGGAAGGCAAGGCCGAGCGTCACCAGCATCGTCAGGATCGAGCCCTTGAGCGCGCCCCAGATGCCGACCATTTGCGGATCTGTGGCGTCGGCGCGCGTCAGGAAGCCCCAGTCGATGTTGCGATCGATCGCGCCCTGGCTGGCGAGCCGTGCGGCCAGTGGTTGCAACTGGGCATTGCTGTCACCGCCATAGGCTGCTGCGAGGTCGGCGGTCGCAGGCAGGTGCATGGTCGCCTTGCGCTGGAGCAGGCCCGGGTCGGCGATGATCGCGTCGGCCACCACGCGCCAAGCGTCGGGGCTTACTTGCGCCGCGCCATCATCACCAAGGGCTCTTCCGGCATAGAACCGGACCACCGCGGGCAGGCCCTGTGCTTCAAGCGTCTGCATGGCCGAGGGCTGGGACAGGCTGTTTGCATCGCCCGCGATCCCGGCGTTGGGGAAGTCGATCGGCACCGCCAGCTCGGTCCGCTGGAAGCCCCCGATGCCGTTCATCGTCATCGTCACCAGCAGGAATGCCAGCACCGCCACCGAAAACAGGATCGCGCCGAGGCCGAGCGCCTTGAAGCGCTTCTCGGCTGCGTAGCGCTTGCGCAGCCGCGCCTCGAACGCCGCGGTGCGGGTGGGGAGGATTTGCTCACTCATAGGCTTCACGGAACCGCCGGACGACGCGCAGGGCGACGATGTTGAGCCCAAGCGTCACGAGGAACAGGACGAACCCGAGCGCAAAGGCGCTGAGCGTGGCGGGATGGTCGAAACTGCCTTCGCCGGTGAGCATGGCGACGATCTGGAAGGTGACCGTGGTCATCGCCTCGAGCGGGTTGGCCGAGAGGTTGGCGGCAGCACCGGCTGCCATCACCACGATCATCGTCTCGCCAATCGCGCGACTGACCGCGAGCATGATTCCGGCGACGATGCCGGGGAGGGCGGCGGGCACCAGCACGCGGCGGATCGTCTCGTTGGTGGTGGCGCCCATCGCCAGGCTGCCGTCACGCATCGCCTGCGGCACGGCGGCAATCGAATCGTCGGCCATGGAGGATACGAACGGGATGATCATCACGCCCATCACGAGGCCCGCGGCGAGTGCGCTCTCGCTCGAGGCGTTCTCGATGCCGATTGCCCGTGCCGCGTCGCGTACCGTCGGCGCCACCGCCAGCGCTGCAAAGTAGCCGTAGACCACTGTCGGCACGCCGGCGAGAATCTCGAGGGTCGGCTTGAGCGTCTTGCGCCAGGCGGGGCTGGCGTATTGCGTGAGGTAGATCGCGCTCATCAGCCCGAGCGGGATCGCGACCAGCATGGCGATGATCGCGCCGATGTATAGCGTTCCCCAGAACAGCGGGATCGCACCGTAGCGCGAGCCGTCCGGACTATCCGCGCTGCTCATCGGGTCAGGCCCCCAGTGAGTCCCGAACAGGAAATCGACCGGCGAGACCTTGCCGAAGAAGCGCACTGTCTCGAACACAAGGCTGGCGAAGATGCCCAGGGTGGTCAGGATCGCGACCAGCGAGGCGAGCAGCAGCATCGTCATCACGATGCGCTCAACCCGCGTGCGGGCTGCGAAATCGGGCCGCAGGCGCAGGAAGGACCATGCCCCGCCAGCCAGCGCCAGCGCCAAGGTGACGACGAGCCCAATCGCGTTCATCCGCCCGATCGCTTCGCGAAACGGTTCGATCAGCGGTCGCGCCTCGACGTGGAACACCCCGGCCACGGCGCCCGTGGCGGCGTTACGCGCTTCGCCGAGCAGCATGTCCCGCTGGAGGTCGAACGCCGGAAGATTGCCTCCGGCCGGGCTGGCGAGCACCGAAGCGGTGACAAGCTGGGGCGCCGCGACGCTCCAGATAATCAGGAACGTCAGCACCGGAAGCACGATCCATAGCGCAACGTACCAGCCATAATGCGCGGGGAGCGACGTAAAGCGTCCGGCGGGGGCCGCCCTGCGGTATCCCCATGCGCGCGCGCGCGCCGCCAGCCAGCCGAACAGCGCAAGGCCGAGTGCAAGCAGGAATAGGATCGCGGGAGACATCGGCTACTCGCGGCTCGGCAGCGTGGCCCCTCGCCACACATAACGTGCGACCGCCGATGGTGGAGAAATGTGACAACCGGATGACAAGTCAGGCCCCATCGTCCGACAGCGGGATCTTGACGGTCACCGTCGTACCCACGCCCTGCCGGCTTTCGATGTCGAGCCACCCGCGATGGCGCTCGACGATGTGTTTGACGATCGCCAAGCCCAGGCCCGTCCCGCCGCCCGCACGACTGCGGCCGGGATCGGTTCGGTAGAACCGCCGCGTGAGGTGCGGCAGATGCTCCGGCGCAATGCCTTCGCCGTGGTCGGTAACGGTCAGCACGGCGCGGGCGTTTTCGGCTTTCGATACCTCGACTTGTACCGGCTGCTCCGGGTCGCCGTACTTGATCGCGTTGTCGACCAGGTTGCGCACGAGCTGTTCGAGCTGTTGCGGGTCGCCCCGCAATTGCAACCTGTCCTTGACAACCTTGACCTTGATTCGCGCCTTGTCCTCCGGCCGGCCCGCTTCGCCTGCCGCCTTGGTCACCAGCTTGCCGAAATCGACCAGCTCGTTCGGCCGTTCGTGCTTCTCGGCTTCGACCCGCGACAGCGACATCAGGTCCGACACCAGTGCCTGCAACCGGCGTGCCTCGCGCAGCACGGTTTCATGGAAACGGCGCGCGGTTTTCGGATCGACCCCCTCGCCGTCGTCGATCAAGGTTTCGACGTATCCGATGATCGAAGCGAGTGGCGTGCGCAGCTCGTGGCTGGCATTGGCGACGAAATCGGTATGCGCGCGGCTGACGTCTGCTTCGGCCGAACGGTTGTGCAGTTCGATCAGCCAGTAGCGCTCGTCGATCGGATGGCGGTTGAGCTGCCAGATCGAGCGCGGCCCAGTCAGGCCTTCGATCGTTGCCGTGCCATCGCCGGTGAGATCGAGCAGGGCGATCGCCTCCGGGTGGCGCAGCGCGACGCGGGCGTCCTGGCCCACGATATGCGCGCCGAACGCGGCGCGCGCTTCAGAATTGGCGAGCACGATGCGGTTGCGATCAAGCATCATCAAAGGCAGCGAGAACTGATCGATCAGCTCACGGATTCCATCGAGGCCCAGGCGCACGCCGTCTTCACGTGCACGTTCGATCACCGGTTCGGGGCGCGCGAGCCACAACGATCCGATCCACAACAGCAATACGGCGGTGACGAGCCAGGGATCGGTGCGGGCGAGCAGCATGCCCGCGCCCGCTGCCAACGCCAGGATGATCCCCGGCCAGGGAAGGGGGCGCTGGGGGTTCATCGCGGAGGCTCCATTACCGAGTGAGGTCCGCCCCCACCAGTGCGAAGTACCATGCCGCAAAATATGACAGGATGGTGACCCCTACGGGAATCGAACCCGTGTTTCAGCCGTGAGAGGGCCGCGTCCTAACCGCTAGACGAAGGGGCCATAAGGCAATCGAATTACCACACCTTCTCTGGTGACCCCTACGGGAATCGAACCCGTGTTTCAGCCGTGAAAGGGCCGCGTCCTAACCGCTAGACGAAGGGGCCGCCCGAAGGCGAGCGGCGCACTTAGGAGGGAGGCGGGATGGGGTCAAGCCCTACGCCTTCAGTCGGCCCAGGCTGCGTCCTCGAGGTGCAACTCGGCCTTTGGCTGGGCTCCCCAGTCGTCGATCTTGGCTCGCCCGGCGAGCCACAGCCGGCGGTCCTTCGCGCCGTGGAGCAAGGTCTGCCCCAGCGCGGTCTCCGCCGCCCTGAAGGCGACCGCCTTGAGGCTCGCGCCGTCCTGGCCCGAGGCGATCACGCGCACATGATCGGTGCCGACCACGTCGGCCTTGACCAGCCGCACCGGGCCCAGCGCGATCTTGGGCCCCGGCCAGCCCACCCCGAATGGCCCTGCGGTCTCGAGCGTCTCGACCAGCTCTGGCACCAGTCCGCCCGGCGCGATCGCGAGATCCAGCAGCATAGAGCGATCGGCGCTGGCGCGGCTCACCGGACCTTCAAGACGTTCGTCGAGCCATTCCGAGAGCGCTTCGAGCTTGCCAGGCGCGATGGTCAGCCCCGCCGCCATGGCATGTCCGCCACCCGCGACGAGCAAGCCCGCTTCGCGCGCAGCGATAATCGCGGCACCGAGATCGACTCCGGCAATCGAGCGCCCCGAGCCCTTGCCGTTTCCGCCTTCGTCCGCGTCGAGCGCGACGACCAGCGCCGGTTTGCCGGTCTTCTCCTTGATCCGCCCGGCGACGATCCCGATCACGCCCGGATGCCAACCGCGCCCGGCGACCACCACGACCGCGCGGTTGTGCTGGCTCGCGAGCTGTTCTTCCGCTTCCGCCTGCACCGCCGCTTCGATCGCGCGGCGTTCCTCGTTGAGGGTAGAAAGCTGCCCCGCGATGACGCGTGCCTCGTCCGGGTCTTCGGTGGTCAGCAACCGCACGCCCAGTGTCGCCTCGCCGACCCGGCCCCCCGCGTTGATCCGCGGCCCGAGCGCAAAACCGCAGTCGCTGCAACTCGGCGGCCGGTTAAGGCGGCTTGCATCGATCAGCGCGGCCATGCCGACGTTCTGGCGCCGGGCCATCACCTTGAGCCCTTGCGCGACGAACGCGCGGTTGAGTCCGCGGATTTGCGCGACATCGGCAACCGTGCCGAGCGCGACAAGGTCGAGCAATGCCATCAGATCAGGCTCGGCGCGCGTTTCGAAGAAACCGCGACTACGCAGCGTGCGCAGCAGCGCCACGCCGAGCAGGAAAGCGACGCCGACTGCCGCCAGGTGGCCGTGCGCGGCGCCCAGATCGCTCTCGTCGAGCCGGTTGGGGTTCACCAGTGCGGCCGCTTTCGGCAGCTCGGGTGAGCACTTGTGGTGGTCCACGACGATCACGTCGACCCCGGCATCGTGCGCGGCGGCGAGCGCCTCGTGCGCCATCGCCCCGCAATCGACTGTCACGATCAGGCTCGAACCTTCCCGCGCGAGGCGCACAAGCGCCTCGCCGCTGGGCCCGTACCCTTCGAGCAGCCGATCGGGAATGTAATAGCGCGGGGAGATGCCGAGGCCGCGCAACAGGCGAACCAGCAGCGCCGCGCTGGTCGCGCCGTCCACGTCATAGTCGCCATAGATCGTGACCGTCTCGTTACCGAGCACGGCCTGGGCCAGCCGGTCCGCCGCAGCGTCCATGTCGCGAAAATGCGAAGGGTCGGGCAGGAATTCGCGCAAGGTCGGCACGCGGTGGCGGGCGAGATCCTCACGGGCGACGCCCCGCGCGAGCAGCAATTGGGTGACGATGTCGCCTTCAAGTCCAGCGGCGGAGCCGGCCAGCTCCATGTTCCCGCCGCGCCAGCGCCACGCGAGGCCGGAAATCGAGCGTTCGACCCCGAAAACGGCGGCGAGGGAGTTTTGGACCATCGAGACCGACTACCCCGATGGCAGGAAACGAGAAAGGCCTTCGGTCGTATATTCCCGAATTACATCCGGTCCGGAGTGTTTCCGGTGACGAAGACTCGACGCCATCTTTGGCGGCACTTAGAATCCGGCCGAATTGGGAAGGGCTTATCAAATCACGCACGACGATCGACAGGGGGGGAATGGAAGCCCGGGCGGCGTCACGCTGCTGTTCCGCCATGGAGCGCGGCCGGATGCGGCGGCGGTGCACGCACTCGCCCAAAACACTGGCGTGTTCACCGTCAGTCACCATCCGGCCGAGAGGAGTGGTTCAGGCGGCGAGAACGACAACTGGCTCGAACTCCTGATCAACGGACTGACGTTCGACATGCGCGGCCTTGCGGGCGGCTTGCCGGTCGAAATGCCGGCCTTGCGGCACAACTTCGGGCTCGACGATCCCTTGCCGGGCGCGGTGCAGGCCGTCTCGCTGGCCGCCGGCCCCCATCTTGCCGGCGGCGAGAACATGATGCCGATCGTGCGCAGCCAGCTCGCGCTATCGCTGCGCCTCGCTACCCTGCCCGGGGTTGTCGCGATCGTCTGGACGCCGGCGCAGAGCGCGATGGCGGTGGATCACTTCACCACGCTGGTATCGACCTGGCTGGAAGGCGGCGCGTTTCCGGCCCTGGGGCTGACCGCGTTCTCGCTCGCGCTCGACGGTGGACTGCAGAGCGACGGCCTCGCATTCTTCACCGGCCAGGAACTGCGCCTCGAGCCGGAGTTGGTGGAGGATGGTGTCGCGGCTACCAAGCTCGCGGTGCGCCTGATCAACGAACTCGTCGAATACGGTAAAGTCGCCGAGCGATTTGAGATGACCGGTCCCGACGGGGCGCCGCTTGTTCTCGAACCGTCGGCCAACGGCGCCTTCGTCCGGGTCCGGGCCGGGAGGTGAGCCCCGCGGCGGATATTTCCGAACTCCATGCGGACGGCCGGGCACGCATTTCCTTCCGCGCGGTCAACCGCAAGGGCGTGCCCGGGCACGACCCCGGTCTGCAGCGGCATCATCTGCTTCCGCGCCAGCTATTGCAGCGCAGATGCTTCGGCAGGCTGTTCGACGCGGTGGGGCACGAACGGGTCGGGTTCAACGATTTTCGCCGCAATGGCCTGTTGCTTCCCGCGGCGGAAAGTGCAGCGCTGCGGCTGGCGCTGCCGCTGCACCGTGGGCCGCACCGCAGTTACAACGAACTCGTCATCGAACGCATTGGTCAGATCGAGCATGGCTGGTCCCTGCACCGATTCCGAGCGCCGGAAGTGGCGCTGGGGCAGGCCAACATGCGGCTGACGCTGCTGCAACGGGCCCTGCGGCGCAGCTTGCTCGGCGATCGCCGTCCGTTCCGGTTGAGCAGCAAATGTCCCCTTGGCACCGGCTACGACTTCAGCGAGCTCGACGCTATGGCCGAGAAGCTCTGGTACGGCACTCAGGAAGGTGACAAGCCGGCCTTGGCGCTGAGATCGATCTTCGCCTGATCGTATTCGGCCGCGAGCTGGGCGACGCGGGCGGCTACGGGTTCGATGGCGTGCACCGCGCCAATTCCCTGGCCTGAGCCCCAGATGTCCTTCCAGGCCTTGGCCTCACCGCCGGTGACCTGAGAGAAATCCATCTTGCTCGGATCGCTTTCCGGCAGGTTGTCCGGGTCGAGGCCGACGGCTTCGATGGAGGAGCGCAGGTAATTCCCATGCACACCGGTGAAGAGGTTCGAATAGACGATGTCGGCGGCATGGCCGTCCGCAATCGCCTGCTTGTAGCGCTCATCGGCGCGCGCTTCGGGCGTCGCGATCCAGGGTGAGCCGATATAGGCGAGATCCGCGCCCATCGCCTGCGCGGCGAGGATCGAGCGGCCGTGCGCGATAGCGCCCGAGAGCGCCAGTGGCCCATCGAACCACGCACGGATCTCCTGCACCAGCGCGAAGGGGGAAAGCGCCCCCGCATGTCCGCCCGCGCCGGCCGCGACCGCGATCAGGCCATCGGCGCCCTTCTCGATCGCTTTGCGCGCGAAGCGATCCGAGATGACGTCGTGCAGCACGATCCCGCCCCAGGAGTGAACGAGGTCGTTCACCTCCTCGCGCGCGCCCAATGAGGTGATGACGATCGCCGGCTTCCATTTCGCGAGCATCGCCACGTCATCCTCGAGGCGAGGATTCGAGCGGTGGACGATGAGGTTGCAGGCGAACGGAGCAGCCGGCTGCTCCGGGTTCGCCGCGTCATGCCGATCGAGCGCTTCGGTGATCTCGTGCAGCCATTCCTCGAGCTGGTCCGCCGGACGCGCGTTGAGGGTCGGAAAACTGCCCACGATCCCCGCGGTACATTGCGCGATCACCAACGCGGGGTGGGAGATGATGAACAGCGGCGCTCCGATCACCGGCAGCCGCAGGCGGTCCAGAAGTGGGGGAAGGGCCATCCGGTGAAGCGCTAGCATGCGGACAACGCGGCCGGAAGCGCTTGCCTCACGTGCGGCAATCGCGCCACATGACCCGATGACGGGAACTGTAATCGGCGTAGCGCGGGATGGAGAGCATCGCTTCGGCAAAGTGCCGCAGCCGCGCATTCGACTGATCGCGGAACTTGGCGTAGAGGGCGATGCCCATGCCGGCGTGACGGTGCGCCACCGCTCACGTCGCAAGAAGAACCCCCAACTGCCCAACCTGCGGCAAGTGCACCTGCTTCACGCCGAGCTGTTCGAGGAGCTGGCAGCCAAGGGCTTCGCTGTCCAAGCCGCCGAGATGGGCGAGAACGTCACCACCGCGGGCATTGACTTGCTGGGCCTGCCGCGCGGTGCGCGACTTCGTCTGGGCGCCGATGCAGTGGTCGAGGTGACCGGGTTGCGCAATCCGTGCTCGCAGATTGACGACAACATCGGCGAGGGCGCAATGGCGGCGACGCTTGGCCGAACGCCCGATGGCGTCCTGATCCGCAAGGCCGGAGTAATGGCGGTGGTGCTGGCAGGAGGCGAAGTCATGCCGGGAGACGCGATCGAGGTCGAGCTACCGGATGAGCGCGTACCGCTCGAGCCTGTCTAGCGGGACGGGCGCGGCGCGGCGATCAGCAGCCGCTCGCCAAAATCGGCGCCCTGCTGGCCGGTCACCTCGAACAGGGCTTCATAAGATGGATCGTCGCCCGCCCGCGCTTGCCGAACCAGTAGCGGCGGTGGATCCTTGCGCGTCACCAGCGGCGCGATCGCCCGAAGCGCGGTGTCCCGCTCTCCGGCGATAATCGCGACAAGGCCGCCGCCCGGCTCGCGGAACATCGAAAAATAGCCGTAATCGGTATAGTAGCCAGGCAACGGCAGCATCTGCGCCTCACTGCTGACGAAGTGCCCGTTGCTCGGCAGATGGACCAGTTCGTCGTAGGTATCGCCGATCATCACGTTCGAGTTCATGAAGTTCACATCCTCGAGCAGGCGCATGCCGCTGAGCAGCCCGACATAGACGACATTGAAGTCGCTCAGTATCTTGCTGTCCAGCTGAGAGGCGGGAATGACGCGAACCGGCTTGTCGTCGTGCGCCAGGACAGGCATCAGCGCCCCCAAGGCATCCGCCGAGGACAGTGGCAGGTATGTAAGCCCGACGTCCTGCGCGACCGCGTAACGCGTCGGCTCCTCGGCTTGCGCGCGCGCCAGGTCGGCCGGCGAATCGATTCGGAAATCGCGGATCAGGCGGCCGTTTTCCGGCGCCAACGGGTCGATCTCGCCGAACATGTAGTAGTCTCCGACCACCACCATGATCGGCCGGTCTGAGGCGATGAACGGCCGCCAGATGGCATTGACGGGCGCTCGATCGCCATCGCCGGTCAGCCAGCGACCGGCCGCGAAGGCGAGCAGCGTAACTGCCGCCAGTCCGGCGACCAGCAGCCAGGTCTGAACCATCATGCGCCGTCGAAGGGGTGGAGCGCTCTCCGCGGGCGATGCGGCCAACCGCAGCGCATAAGTACCGGACGGGATTATCAGTCGCCCGTGGGCGTGCTCGTCTTCGCCGGCGTCATAGAACTGGTCCAGGCGTTTGCGCAGCCGATGGACGTAGACCCGCACCGTCGCATCGTCACCGTCACTATCGAGCTGGCCGAACACTTCCTGGGCGATTTCGGCCTGGCTTGCCGGCTGCGCCGCGAGCCCGCGCGCCGCGAGGAACTCGAACAGCTCCCGTAAGCGGCCATTTTCCCCGAAAACGCCGCTGTCCCGCACCCGGGAGACTTCGCTCACGAACGCTGGACTGGCTTCCTTGAGGCGGGGCATGTCAGCGTTCAAGAGCGACTTTCGAACGGCGCGGGTGATGATGTAACGTGATGTAACGAAAGATTACCGTAATTCCCTTGCCCTGGCGACTCTCGATGGGAAAGGCCCGTTCAGAAATCGGACAAAATCAAAAAATGACGATCGCAGCCTTGTCAAAACCCGCTGAACCGGGCCCCGTAACACGCCGCTACATCGGGCCCTGTCTGCTTGCTGGAGCGGCCGCCTGCGCATTGCTGGCGGCAAGCCCCGCAGCCGGGCAGGATGACGCGCAGCAGGCGGGGCAGGCCGACGAGCACGTTGCTGATGCAAGCCGCCCGGCGGTCGATGCGCACGGCGACATCATCGTCTATGGCCGCAGCGAGAAGCGCATCGGGATCGCCGGTGCCGCCAGCGAAGGCGGCGTGGCTGGCGCTGACATCGAAATTCGTCCCCTGCTCCGCCCGGGCGAACTGCTCGAAGCGACACCCGGCCTAATTGCGACGCAGCATTCGGGCGGCGGCAAGGCCAACCAGTACTTCCTGCGCGGCTTCAACCTCGATCATGGGACCGACTTTGGCCTCTACATCGACGACATGCCGATGAACTTCCGCACCCATGGCCATGGGCAGGGTTATCTCGACGTCAACGGCCTGATTCCGGAGAGCGTGGAGCGGGTCGATTATCGCAAAGGCTCGTATCGCGCATCCACCGGCGATTTCAGCTTCGTCGGCTCCTCGTTCATCAGCACCCGCGACAAGATGGAGCCGTTCGCGCTCGCCGAGATCGGCAGCTACGGTTACCGCCGGTTGGTTGCGGGCGGCTCGGCGGAGGTTGGGGCGGGGGATCTGCTGGTCATCGGCCAGGCCAAGTTCAACGACGGTCCATGGGAACTCCCTGAGAACTACAAGGGCTACTCCGGCTTGGTGAAGTATTCCGCGCCGCTTGGCGCTGGCACGATCTCCGCCTCTTTCAATGCCTTCAAGGCGACCTGGAACCCCACCGAACAGACTCCCGAGCGCGTCATCGGAACGCCGCTGTGCGCCGATCGCTACTGCTCACTGGACCCGTTTCTCCGTGGTCGCACCGAGCGGGAGACGTTCTCTGTCAACTACGCCGACGACGACTGGAAGATCACCGGATGGGCTCAGCACTACGACTGGAGCCTGCTGTCCAACTTCACCTTCTTCCTCGACGATCCGGTCAACGGCGATCAGTTGCGCCAATACGAAAAGCTGTGGGGCTGGGGCGGGCGCATCGAGCGCAATTTCACGTTCAACGATCGCCTCTCGCTGCAAGTCGGCACCGAGCTGCGCGAGGATTCGATCGACCCGGTCGGACTGGATCACACGATCGAAGGCCGGTTCGACTACGTGAAGACGGCGTTCGACGTGAAGGAGAGCAGCGCCGGCGTTTACGCCGAAGCCACCTGGCGCCCGATTGACCGGTTAATGGTGATCGGTGGCCTGCGCGGGGACTTTTACCGCTTCCGCACCGAGGATCTCGGCGGCGAGACGGGATGGAGCGGTCTGGTCAAGGATCACGCCCTGGGACCCAAGATAGGCGTCAACTACGAGGTCGCTGACGGGATCGCGCTCTACGCCAACTACGGTGAGGGCTTCCATTCGAACGATGCGCGCGGCGTCACCAATCCGGACGATCCGGCGCCGGGGCTTGTCGAAGGCAAGATGAAGGAACTCGGCGTGCGGTTCGAGCGCGGCGGGCTCATCCTCACCGGCGTGTACTGGTGGAGTTCGATCGAGAGCGAGCTGATCTATGTCGGCGATTCGGGCGCGGTCGAGCCGAGCGATCCCGGCAAGCGCCACGGCTATGAGTTTACCGGCTTCTGGAAGCCGAACGACTGGCTCGCGGTCGATGCAGTGTGGACCGGCACCAAGGCGCACTACGTCGGCTTGCCAGAAGGCGAAAACTTCATCCCCGGCTCGCTCGAGAGCACCGGGGAGCTCGGCGTCTCCGCGCTATTCCACGACTGGAACACAGCGGTGCGCTTCCGCTACCTCGGCCCGCATCCGCTGATCGAGGACAACTCGCAACGCGGCAGGGATACGCTGACCGTGAACCTGCGCGCCGCGTGGACACCGCATAGCCTGTTCGGGATCAAAGGCCTCGAGGTCTATGCCGACCTGCTCAACGTGCTCGACACGAAAGGCGACGATATCGACTACTATTACGAAACCCGATTCCCCGGCGAGCCGGCGAATGGGGTCGCGGACATCAACAGCCGCATCGTCGAGCCGCGGCAGCTGCGGGTGGGGGTGAGGAAGACGTTCTAACCGCGCCTCATCACCCCCGCGAACGCGGGATTCCCGATTTTCGCGGGGGTTACACTGGGGTTAACGCGCCGCCCCGTTGGCCGCGCTGAGGATGGCCCGCACGCTCGCGCTGGCGACGTCCTCGTCGATGCCGACGCCCCACACGGTACGGCCATCCGGCGTTGTGCATTCGAGGTAGGTGGCGGCCTTGGCGTCCGCGCCCGTGCCCAGGGCGTGCTCTGAATAGTCCAGCACGTCGAGCTCGAGCCCGAACGTCTCGCGCAGCGTCGTCAGTACCGAGGAGATCAGCCCCTTGCCGCGGCCGGAGACGCGCTGCTCCTTGCCCTCGACCTCGATCGTGCCGACGAACAACCGGGTCCCGTCGCTGGCGCGGTTTTCCTCGAAATCGACAAGGCGGAAGCGGCGCTTCTCGACCTTGACGAAATAGGCTTCGCGGAAGGTGTTCCAGATATCCTCGGCATTCAATTCACGGCCGATCTCGTCGGCGAGCCGCTGCACGTGGCGCGAGAAATCCGCCTGCAGCTTCTTGGGCAGCTTGAGACCGTGGGTCTGCTCGAGCACCCACGCGAACCCGCCCTTGCCGGACTGCGAATTGACGCGGATTACCGCCTCGTAGCTGCGGCCCAGATCAGCGGGATCGATCGGCAGATAGGGCACGCGCCACTGCTGGTCATTGCGCTCATCCTGAGCGGCGAAGCCCTTCTTGATCGCGTCCTGATGACTTCCCGAGAAGGCGGTGAACACCAGTTCGCCGCCGTAGGGATGGCGCTCGTGCACCGGGATCTGGTTGCAGTATTCGACCGTCTCGATCACCCGGTCGATGTCCGAGAAATCGAGCTTCGGATCGATCCCCTGCGTGTACATGTTGAGCGCCAGCGTCACTAGGCAGCAGTTGCCGGTGCGCTCGCCGTTGCCGAACAAGCAGCCCTCGATACGGTCGGCCCCAGCCATCAATCCGAGCTCGGCGGCAGCGACGCCCGTGCCCCGGTCGTTATGGGTGTGGAGGCTGATCACCACGCTATCGCGATTGGGGATGTTGCGCCCGAAATATTCGATCTGATCGGCATAGACGTTGGGCGTCGCCGCCTCGACCGTTGCCGGCAGATTGAGGATCAGCGGCTTCTCCGGAGTCGGTTGCAGCACGTCCATCACCGCGGCGCAGACCTCAAGGCTGAAATCGAGCTCCGCGGTGCTGAACGTCTCCGGCGAATACTGAAAGTTCCAGTCGGTGCCCGGGCGCTTGCCCGCCTCGTCGCGCATCACCTTCGCACCCGCGACGGCGATCTCGCGCACCTCGTTGCGGTCCATGCGGAACACGATCTCGCGCCATGCGGGCGAGACGGCGTTGTAGAGATGGACGATCGCCCGGTGCACACCTTCGAGGCTTTCGAAGCTGCGGCGGATCAGGTCTTCGCGCGACTGGGTCAGCACCTGGACGGTGACGTCATCCGGAATGCGGCCCGATTGCACGAGGCTGGAGATGAAGTCGAACTCGGTCTGCCCGGCGCTGGGGAAGCCGACCTCGATCTCCTTGAGGCCGATTTCGACCAGCATGTCGAAGAAGCGGTTCTTCTTCGCACCGTCCATCGGGTCGACGATCGCCTGGTTGCCGTCGCGCAGATCGGTGGAAAGCCAGCGCGGCGGGGCCGAAATGACGCGCGACGGCCATTGCCGATCGGGCAAGGAGACCGGGGGAAAGGATGTGTATTTGACGCTCGGATCGGTCAGCATGACGAATTCGCTCTAGTGCTTCGCGCCAGCGCAAGAAAGCGCGAGCGGACATTTCGTTGTCGGGTGGAAGAAGCCCTTAGGCGGGGTGCCCGGCGCACGGGGCGCGCAGGCGAGCGTACGCGCCTAAGGGCGCGTAAGTCGAAGCAGCGAAAGAAGCTCGCGAGCGTTCATGCGACCGTAGATAATCGATCAGGGTTAAGAAATCCAGCGGGAAGGGCGGCACGTCCTGCGCCGCCCTTCGTCCGGCTTATTGCTTTTCGAATGCAGCAGTGAGCTGCAGCTCGACCTCGTCCGACACGATTGGCACCCCGTAGGAGACACCGAAGTCCGACCGCTTGATCGTCGCCGTGCCTTCGAAGCCGACGGTCGGCTTGTTGCTGCCCATCGCGTTGCCTGCGCCGGTGAACTCGGCGTTGATCGTCACCGGCTTGGTGACGCCGTTGAGCGTGAGGTTGCCGGCGATGGTCGCCTTGTTGCCGTTCGCCGTCACCTTGGTCGAAACGAAGTGCGCGGGTGCGGGATTGGCCCCGAAGAAGTCCGCCTTGCCACCTTCTGGGGCCGGCTTCAGCAGGTGATCGTGCAACTGCTGGCTGGCGACGAGCGGGTTGATCGGGATCGTCGCATCGACGGTCGCACTGGCGAGGTTGGCGGGATCGAGCGTCAGCGTTGCGTCGACGTTGCCAAAGATGCCGAAGTAATCGTTGAAACCGAGGTGGTTGACGCGCCAGCCGATCAGCGAGTGGTTCTTGTCGGTCTTGTAGGTGCCGGCCTGGACGCGGCTCGCATCGAGCTGTCCGGGGATCGCGGGCGGGCCACCTTGCGCCTGAAGCGCACCAAAGGAAACGGCGGCCGCAGCTGCGGCTGCGACGATGAGAACGGATTTGCGCATGACTCAGGCCTCCCGATGAAAATTCGCCGTGACTGTGCCGCGTCAGCGCGGTCCTGTCCACCGCTCAGCCGCAGCGAAACGCTTTGATGCGGCCATCGACGCCGGTTTCCACGTTGAGCCGGTCGGGCCGCAAATCCATCGTCACCACGCCGCCGGGCTCAATGTAGCGAATGCGGTCGTGCCCCACCGCGTCGAGGATGGCATCTTTCACGTCGGACGTCGGCAGGACGTTGACCCAGCGGGCGAGCTTGTCGGCGCCGCACCCCTCCGCGGCCGGCTCGGCCTGGTTTAGCGAGGGCGATGCCATTTCGCGGGGCGCCTGGGGCACGCTGCGCATTTCCGGCGCGATAGACTGCGAAGCCTGGGGCGTGGGCGTGTTCTCTCCGGAGCCGCAGCCGGAGAGCGCCACAATGGAAAGCAGGAGCAGAACGCGCCGCATGCCACGCGAAACGAGGCGGCAGGCGGCGCGTTCCGAACCCGTCAGTTCTTGTCCATGTCGACCAGCTTGTTGGCACCGATCCACGGCATCATCGCACGCAGGCGGGCGCCGGTCTGCTCGATCGGATGTGCCGCGGCGGCCTTGCGGCTCGCCTTGAGCTCAGGCTGGCCCGCGCGGTTGTCGAGCACGAAGTTCTTCACGAAGCGGCCGGCCTGAATGTCGGCGAGCACGCGCTTCATCTCGGCCTTGGTCTCGTCGGTGATAATCCGCGGGCCGCTGGTGATGTCGCCGTACTCGGCGGTGTTGGAGATCGAATAGCGCATGTTGGCGATGCCGCCCTCATACATCAGGTCGACGATCAGCTTCACTTCGTGGAGGCATTCGAAATACGCCATTTCCGGTGCGTATCCGGCCTCGACCAGCGTTTCGAACCCGGCCTGGATCAGATGACTGAGACCGCCGCACAGGACGGCCTGCTCGCCGAACAGGTCGGTTTCGCACTCTTCCTTGAAGTTGGTCTCGATCACGCCCGAGCGACCAC
>CAYNXB010000056.1:0-15982 GCA_964401045.1 uncultured Sphingomonadaceae bacterium
GTCATCGCCTTGCTGGTGAGCCCGGTGTACTCGCCCTTGATGTCGAAATAGCGGATCTCGCGGAAGTTGAAGATGCGCTCGTAGAAGGCCGCCCAGTGCGCCATGCGCCCGCCGTAGAGGTTGTGCGTCAGGTGATCGATGAACCTGAGGCCGGCCCCCACGGGATGCTTCTCGACTCCCGGCTCGAAGATGAAGTCGATGTCGTAGATCGACAGGTCGCCGAGTTGCGCACCTTCGTAGCGGTCGATCAGGTAGATGATCGAATGGCCGATGCCGCGGATCGCAGGCAAGTGCAGTTCCATCGGGCCGGTGCGCATTTCGACCGGCTCGGCACCGCGCGCGAGCGCCTCCGCATAGGCCTTGGCGGCGTCGTGCACCCGAAAGCCCATGCCGCAAGCGGATGGCCCGTGCTCGGCGGCGAAGTAGGCGGCCGGGCTCTGCTTCTCGTAATTGGCGATCAGGTTGATGTCGCCCTGGCGCCATACCTGCACGTCTTTCGAACGGTGGCGCGCCACGAGGGTGAAGCCCATGCCCTTGAACACCGGTTCAAGCGTGCCCTTTTCGGGCGCGCAGAACTCGACGAATTCAAAGCCGTCGAGGCCGATCGGATTGTCGAACAGATCGCTCATTTGCCGTGCACCTCTCGCGACTCCACCATCGCGCAAGTATACGCGATGATCCAAGCTCGGTGCGTGCGTATTGTTCCCGCCCGGGCCATTTCCATGCGGCGTTCTTGCATGAGACTGGCATTTCCTGCACGAACGTTGCAGAAGGATGCGCCGCCATGCTCGACAAGTACGACATCAAGATCCTGGCGACATGGCAGGAACGCGGTGACCTGGGGCCGGTGGACATGGCCGAGTTCGTCAGCCTTTCGCCGTCCCAATGCTCTCGCCGCATGCAGAAGCTGCGCAAGGAAGGATACGTGCGCGCGGTGCGTGTGGTTCTCGATCCGGCGAAGATCGGGGTCGGCATTACGGCCTATGTGCTCCTGACGATGACGAGCCATTCGCCGGAAGCCGGCGACGCCTTCCGCAAGCGGGTGCTCGACCTCGACGAGGTTCTGGAATGCCAGAAACTCACCGGATCGGCTGACATGATCCTCAAGATGGCGACGCGCGATCTCGCCAGCTTCAATCACCTGCTCACGCAGCAGATTCTCGGCTCACCCGAAGTATCGACCGCCCAATCGAGCATCATCCTCGAAGACGCGAAGAGCACCACCAGCCTGCCGCTCCGCTTCGCGCTCGCCTGACTTGGATCAAACCGGCAGCGCGGTGGTGAACTTGATCGTCTGCAAGGCGAAGTGGGACGATGCGGACGCCACCGCCGGGTGCTTGAGCATCTTGCCCATCAGGAAGTCGTTATAGTCCGCCACATCGCGGGCGACGATGCGCAGCAGGTAATCGGAATCGCCGGACATCGAATAGCATTCGACGATCTCCGGCTGGTTGAGCGCGAACTCCTCGAAAGCGAGGGAGGAGGCGTGCAGCTGGCTGATCACCCGCACATTGCACAGGACATTCACGCCGCATCCCAGCTTGGCGCCATCCGCCAGGCGCACCGTTCCCACCAGCACCCCCGCCGCTTCCATGGCCTTGACCCTGCGCCAGCAAGAGGCGCTGGACGCGCCAACACGCTCCGCCAGATCGGCATGACTGATCGTCGCGTCGCGCTGGAGAAGGTGAAGGATGCGCCGATCCACAGCGTCGAGTTGAGCATGTTGTTTCAATTTCAACATTTCCCGTGAAATGAATTTGCGAGATAATGCCTTAAATCGATAGAATTAGAAACCACTTTACAGCGATTCGATGGCAATAGGCTCGCATGACGGAGACGGGGTTGATGAACTGGGTTGCGCCCGCAGCGCGACCGCTGGTGGCGCCCTTGGCGCATGTTCCCTCGCAGGATGCGCCGGGGGGCCTTTTGCAGCAGCTTTATACGCTGTTCGAGGCGGCGCGCGGCGCGGCCGAACGAGACGTGCTGCGCTCGTACAAGCTCGATATGCGCGCGTGGCTGGTTCTTCGCGCAATCGGAAAGTTCGAATCGGCCACCCAGCGCCAGATCGCGGCGGCCACCGGCCTCGACAAAGTGGCGGTCAATCGGGCTGCGTCCTCGCTCAAGGAGCTGCGTCTCACGGAGGCCCTCCCCAATGCCCGCGACGGGCGCTCGCATCTGCTCGAGCTCTCATTTGCCGGGGAGCAGACGCTGGCTTCGTGCGCGCACGATATCGCCACGCTCGAGAGCGATCTGCTGGACGGCCTGGGCGAAATCGAATGTCGGGACCTGGTGCGCCTGCTGAAGCATCTTGAGCGCTCGCTCGCCTACAGGTTCTGAGGCACGCGCTGCCGGCCGTTGCCGCCGGCCGGCCGATGAAATATCCGCAACGGCGATGAGCGGCATCGTCCTGCATGGCTATTGGCGTTCCAGCGCGGCCTACCGCGTGCGCATCGCGCTGGGCCTCAAGGGCATCGCGTTCGATCAGGTCACCCATGACCTGAGAACGGCCGCGCAACGCGATCCATCCTACTTGCAGATCGCACCACATGGGCTCGTTCCGGCACTGGAAGTCGATGGCGCGGTGCTGATCGAGAGCCCGGCGATCCTCGAATGGATCGAAGGGAAGTGGCCCACTCCGCCGCTGCTACCGGCGAATGCGATCGACGCGGCAGTCGTAAGATCCATGGCGGCGCTGATCGCCTGCGACATCCATCCGGTGAACAACCTGCGGGTGCTCAACGAACTGCGCAGGAACTTCGCCGCCAGCGACGAACAGATTGCAGCATGGGTGGAGCGTTGGATCGGCGAGGGCTTCCGGGCGCTCGAAGCGCTGATCGCCCGCCATGGCGGGACCTTCGCTTTCGGCGGCAGCCCGACGCTCGCGGACTGCTACCTGGTACCGCAAGTCTACAACGCGCGCCGGTTTGCGATCGACCTGACGGCATTTCCGCGCCTGGTGGAGGTTGCCGATGCTTCCTCCCGCCTTCCGGCCTTCGCGGCGGCACATCCCGATCGGCAACCCGACGCAGATCGCTGATACAACCGGTGGCTTCGTTTGCCGCCGTCGACGAGATACTCCACTACGGGCACGCGCGGCGGAGGTGGCAAGCGCGGATCGGAAAATGACGGGGGGCCGCGCGATGATACCAGACGAGGAGGGATGCCTACCGCATCGGGTGGCGCGAAAGCTCGCGGTGCGGCTGGTGGTCCCGATCGCATTGCTGACGTTCATCAACTCGATCGATCGGGTGAACGTCAGCTACGCGGGCAGCGCGATGTCCGCCGATCTGGGCCTTTCGCCGGAGCAGTTCGGGCAGGGCGTGAGCATGTTCTTCGTCGCCTATCTGCTGTTCCAGTATCCGCACGTCCGGTTGCTGAAGGCGGTCGGCATCAAGGCCTGGCTGTTCGTCTCGATGATGATGTGGGCCGTATCCGGCCTGTGGATGGCGCATGTGGAGAGCGCGGGCGAATTCTATGCGGCGCGCTTTCTGCTGGGCATGGCCGAGGCAGGGTTCGCGCCGGGCATGACCTGGCTGATCTCGCAATGGGCGCCCCCGTCGATGCGCGCCAGCGCCCTGTCCGGGGCGTTGCTGGCGGTGCCGCTGTCCATGGTGCTCGGCGGCCCACTGTGCGGCTGGCTGCTGGGCTTGGGAAATCCGCTGGGAATCGAGCCATGGCGCTACATGTTCCTTGCGATCGCCGCGCCGAACGCGATTCTGGCCATCGCCGCGGCGCTCTACTTCGTCGACCGGCCGGACAAGGCACGCTGGCTTTCGCCCGGCGAACTGCGCTGGCTGGATGGGGAGATGGAAGCGCCACAACCAGACCAGCCGGCCTCTTCCCCCGCCTTTCGCGAGATCGCCCGCGACACCTGGCTGTGGCGCTGCTGCATCGGCTGGCTGCTGATCATGACCGGCGCCTATGCGCTGGCGTTCTGGCTGCCGCAGCTCGTCCGCCAGCTCGACCTGGGCAGCAACGAACTGATGATCGGCACGCTTAGCGCGTTGCCGATGCTCGGCATCGCCATCGGCCTGTTCGTCAACGGCAGGCTGTCGGACCGGTCGGGTGAGCGGCTGCTGCATGTCGGCGTGCCGAGCGCGCTTGCGGGCGTCGCGATGCTGCTGGCGGCCTTCATCGGGCCGGGCTGGCCGATGCTCGCCCTGCTGTTCGTGACCGGACTGGGCCTTGGCGCGGCGCAAGGGGTATTCTGGGCGATCCCCAGCGCCGTGAGGCTAGGCGGCGACAGGGTGCCGGTGGGCGTCATCGCGCTGATCAGCATGTTCGGCACTGCCGGGGGGATCGCCGGGCCGTGGCTGGTGGGTGTGCTGGTCGGCAACACCGGGAATTTCTCGCTCGCGGTCGCGGTGCTGGCCGCGCTGCTGATCGTCGCGCCGCTCGCGGTAAGCTTCGACCGGTCGGGACGCGGCAGGCCGTTCAGCGCGAGCGCGCGATAAGCTCCGCAGCCTTTTCCGCGATCATGACCGTCGGCGCGTGGGTGTTGCCGCGAATGACGTTCGGCATCACCGACGCATCGGCAACGCGCAGCCGCTCGACGCCGCGCACCCTGAGTTCGCTATCGACAACGCTGCCCATCGCGCAGGTGCTGGTGGGATGTCCGGCGCTGATCAGCGAGGCGCGCAGCCAGCCATCGATCTGCTCGTCGGTCTGGACCTCGGTCCCCGGAGCCATCTCGCCGCTCACCAGACCGGCAGCGGGCGAAGTGGCGAAGAACGTCCGGATGAAACGGAACCCCCGGCGCAGCCGCTCCCGATCATCCGCGGCGTTCATGAAGTTGAACTGCACCCGAGGCAGGTCCAGCGGGTCGGGAGATGCCAGGGTGACTTCGCCGCGGCTGGCCGGATCGAGCAGGATCGCGCCACAAGAGAACATCGCCGTGGGCGAAGGCCGCCATCCGGGAAACCATGGCCGCGCATCGTAGCCGCTGTGGACTATCTGGAATTGAAGGTCCGGGCGATCCTGGTCGCTTCCCGAGCGGAGGAACCCCTGGATCGACATCGGGCTCTGGCTCAGCGGCCCCGTCCCCAGCAACTTCCACTGGATGAAGGCGAGCGCCAGCCGGTCGAGCCGAACATCGCGGTTGAACGCGATCGGGGCAGCGGACCTGAACAGCGCCATCGCGATCGGATGATCCTGCAGATTCTGGCCGACGCCGGGCAGATCGGCGAGCACCGGTATTCCGAACTCCCTGAGAGCCGCGGCCGGGCCGATCCCTGAATGCATCAGCAGATGCGGGCTGTTGAGCGCCCCCGCGGCCAGGATGATCTCGCCGCGGCAGCGCAGTTCCTGTGGCCGGGCGCCGGCGACCAGCTCGACGCCGCAAGCCCTGTGTCCATCGAACAGCACCCGCCGCACCATGCTGCCCGCGACCACGGTCAGGTTCGCCCTGTGCTTCACCGGATCGATGAAGGCCCGCACGGTGCTTGCCCGGCGGCCCCGGCGGATCGTGCAATCGGGCATGCCGAAGCCCTCCGGCCGGGGGACGTTGAAGTCGGGACATTCGGCCTGCCCGAGGTTCCGCGCAGTCTCGAGAAATGCGGAGAACAGCGGCGTGGTCGGCTTCATCGGCGAAACGTTCATCTCGCCCGCGCCGCCGTGCATCGCGCTCTCGCCCCGCCAATTGGCTTCGGAACGTCGGAAATAGGGCAGCACGTCATCGTAGCCCCAGCCAGTATTCCCGGCATCGCGCCAGGCGTCGTAATCCGCCGCCGCCCCGCGGATGTACATCGTGCCGTTGATCGAGGACGATCCACCCAGCACCTTGCCCCGGGGAATGGGCTGGCTGCGACCGTCGAGATTGGGATCGGGGGCGCTTTCATAACCCCAGCCGAAGCGCGGGTCCGCCGCCGCCTGCATCCAGGTGAGGGGCATGTCTATCAGCGGGTGCCGGCAGTCGCCGCCCGCCTCGACAAGCGCGACGCGCACAGCAGGGTCCGCGCTGAGGCGATTGGCGAGCACGCAGCCCGCGCTTCCCGCACCGACGATGATGTAGTCGTACACTTTCACTCGGCCGCCCTCTCCATTAGGACTTCCTCGCCCAGCCTATCGGCAAGGGCAATCGCGAATGTGCGGCGGAGAGCAGTCCTGGAGATACCTGCGCTTGAACTGGCCTTCCGGGTCAGGCTCGATTTCGGCGAGGGGCCTCGCGTGCGTTTCACGCCGGCCTATAAGGATGTGACGCGCGGCTTCGTGGCGCTGGAGGGCGGGGAAATCCTCGGGCCACGCCTCACTGGCCGCGTGGTGCCTCATTCCGGGGGCGACTGGCCGCGCATGTGGTCGAGCGGGCTGATCGAGTTCGAAGCCCATTACATGCTCGAAGCCGATGACGGCACGCCGATCTACATTCACAATCGCGGCATCGCCTATTCGAGCCCCGATGTCCTGACGCGCATCGAAGCGGGGGAACCGGTCGGCCCCGAGGAAAC
The DNA here is from genome assembly GCA_964401045.1 of uncultured Sphingomonadaceae bacterium. Taxonomy (GTDB): domain Bacteria; phylum Pseudomonadota; class Alphaproteobacteria; order Sphingomonadales; family Sphingomonadaceae; genus CAYNXB01. The sequence continues at coordinate 6,444 of CAYNXB010000056.1, forward strand.
CTATTGCCGCATCACCCCGCGCTTCGAAGCGCCGGCGGGACCGCATGAGTGGCTGAACCGGACGATCTTCGTCGGCGTAGCGGAACGGCGCGGTAACTCGACCTTCTTCGACTACTATTGGGTGAGCTGATCATGTCGCAGACCCTGTCCGCCCTCGATCAGTTCGAGCTTCGCGACGTGATCGCCCGCTATGCCTGGGCGCTCGACACCGGCGATGTCGACGCGTTCGTTGGGTGCTTTTGCCGCGATGGCGTGCTGGTTTGGGATGCGTTCGAGACGCCCGAGCGGTGGGAAGGGGCAGACGCCCTGCGCCACTTCGCGTCCTTCTTTCGCAGCGTGCCGACATCCGCCGGCCGCCAGCATCACGTGAGCAACACGGTCATCACCACCGATGACGGGATCGTCCGCGCTCGCTCATACGCGGCGGTCGCGCTGCGCCAGGGTGACGGCCCGCACCTCCTGAGCGTGATGGGCTATTATGAAGACACATTCCGCCGGGAAGACGAACGCTGGCGTCTTGCCGAACGGATCATCCGCGACTGGTCGGGGCCGATTCTGGCGAAATTCGAAGGCCAGACGGGCGAACGCGTGGCGCGGCCGCGGCCCGGTGCGCTCGCCGGCGCAAGCTTTCCCAAGGCCTAGAAGGTCGATGTCGTCGCGCCGCCATCGATCACCAGGCTCTGCCCGGTGATGTAGTTGGCGAATTCGCTGCAGAATATCGCGACGAACGCGCCGACATCGTCGCAATCGCCAAAACGGCCGGCGGCGATCCGCCACTCGCGCGAGAATTCCTCTACCTCCTGCTCGTAAGTCGTGCCCTTGGCCCGGGCGCGCTCCCCGAACTGCTGCTCGACGAAGGCGCTGTGGTGCATGCCGGGGAGCAGGTTGTTGATGACGACATTGTGCTTCGCCACCACCTTGGAGACGGCAACGGTGTAGTTCACCAGCGCGGCACGGGTACTGCCTGACAAGGCGCGGATCTCGCCCGGATACTTGGCCGCGACCGTCGCGATGTTCACCACCCGCCCCCACTTGCGGTCGACCATCCCGTCGAGCACGCGGCGCATGAACTCGATCGGCGACAACAGCGAGATGTCGATCGCCTCGCGCCATTGGTCGCCGGTTATGGCGCGGTAATCGGGAGTCATCGGCGGCGGCGCGCACGTGCCGACGAGGATGTCAGGATCCGGGCACGCGGCGAGAATACGTTCGCGCCCTTCCACGCTGCTGTGGTCGGCGCACACCGGCGTCACGCTTGCGCCCGTCTCTTCCGCAATCGCGCGGCAGGCGGCAACGAGGCGTTCCTCGCCCCGCGCGGACACGAACACGTCCACGCCTTCGCGCGCCAGGGCGAGAACGGCGCTGCGGCCCATACCGGTGCTGCCGCCGTTGACGATCGCCTTCCGCCCCCTGATCCCCAAGTCCATCCTCGGTCCTTTCCCGTTTCGTCCCGGAGCTGCCTAAGCCCGTTTCGGCGCAGCGACAAAAGCCAACCCGGCGACAATAGTCATCGCGACGCCGATCGCGAGGATGGACGGCGATGCCGCCGCCCCGAACGCCGACGCGCCGAGCCCGCCCGCAAGCATCTGCAACGCGCCGGACACGCTGGCCGCCGTCCCCGCGAGGCCCTCCTCGGAATGGACGATCCGGCCCATGCCGGACGGCGCCGCGATGCCCACGCCCAGGGTAGCGACCATCGCCGGCACCATCAGCGCCGCCCATCCGTCGACCGCCGCGAGCCCGAATGCGAGCGCCAGCAACGCGCCGCCCAGTGTTATCGCCACTCCGGTCCGGAAAGTATCGACCCGGCTCTCGAGCGGCGCCACGAGGAACGTTCCCCCTATGGCGGTGAACGCGGTGGTCATGAGCGACAATCCAGCCTGCTGCGCGGTAAATCCCCACAAGTCGATCAGGATGAACGGCGCGGCGGCGAGAAAGATGTAGAGCGAACTGCTGCACAGCGCGATGGCGAGCGCCGTGCGCCAGAACCGGCGGTTCGCGGCAAGCCGCGCGTAGGCCCGGGCCAGCGGAACCGTTTCAGGCCGGCCTTCGGCGCGCGTCTCGGGCAGGAAGCGCCAGGCTGCCAGCAGTCCTGCCACCGCGAGCGCCGCCTGCACGGCAAGGACTGCGCGCCAGCCGGCCGTTCCGGAAATGACCCCGCCGATCACCGGCGCGACCGCGGGCGAGAGCAGCACGATGGCCATCAGGCGCGCCTGGCCGCGGCCCGCCTCGCTTCGGCCGTATATATCGCCCGCGATGACCCGGGCGGCGACCAGTGCGGCGCCTGCGCCCAGCGCCTGGACCACGCGGCCCGCGCACAGCATCACGATCGTGGGAGCCAGCGCCGCGAGCACCGCGCCGGTCACGTGGAGAGCCACGCCGGCAATCAGGATCGGCCGGCGACCCGCACGGTCGGCCAGTGGCCCAGCCGTCAACTGGCCCGCCGCAAGACCGAACAGGTAGAACGAAATCGCGTACTGCGCGACGCGCGGCGATACTGCCAGGTCTTCGGCCAGCGCCGGCAGCCCCGGAACCAGCATGTGCACCGCGGCCGAACCGAGCGCCGAGACGCCCGCCAGCACTGCCAGGATTTGCCCGTTCGAACGCGGCCGAACCGCGCCCGCAGGCTCTGCGGTCGTGCTCAAGATCGGAGGGCCCTGTTCAGCCCAACGACCGGATGCTGCTGGCGGCCTGGGAAGCCATGGCCCCGGCCGGGCGGGACGGTTGGTACACCATCGTCCGCCGGCATTCGCGCGGGGTGATGCCGAACCGGCGCTTGAAGGCCCGGCTGAAGTGCTGGGAATCGCAGAACCCGCAGTAATGCGCGATATCGGTGATCGATTGCTCGCCCAGCGCCGGATCGATCAGCCGGCTGCGTGAGCGTTCCAGCCGCCGTTCCCAGATCTGCCGGGCGATGGTGCGCGCTTCTCCCTTGAACAGCTTGTGCAAAGCGCGCGTCGAGCAGCCGAGCGCGACGGCGATCGATTGCACGTTGAGATCGGGCTCGGTGAGGTTGCGCTCGATATACTCCGCCGCCGCCAGCCGCCGGGCCTCGCGAACGTCCTGCGCTGCCTCCGGGCCGGCGGCGCGCAACAGCAGGTCGAGGCGCTGCGCGATGTGCGCGCCGTCCCCTCCGTGCTGGCGGATCGCGCCCGCCGCGCTCGCATGAAGCGCCTTGCCGGGGCCGCGCAGAAAACTGCGTGGCGTTCCCCACCAGGCAAACCCGGGCCGCGGCGCCCCGACCAGCTCACACGGCAGCGTGATCGAAAGCTGGCGCGAATAACCATCGGACGCGAGGACGTAGGGCAGATCCTTGCGCATGGCGCACCACTCACCCTCGCGGACCTCGAGGGTGCGACCGTTCTGGGTCAGCCGCGCGGTGCCTTCCTCCTGCAGGAAGAACTTCAGCGCCGGGTTGGCGCTCAGGGCGCGGCTCGCGGTTTCCTGAACCATGCGGTGCCGCCCGAGCGAGGCATCGCAGATGCGCACGTCGCCCAGGTCGATCGCGCGCAGCGATCCCTCGCGGTCATCGTCGATCCGCACATCGTCCGCATTCGTGACAGCGCGCCACTGGCGGCTTCGCTCGGAACGGCTGGACGCCCGCGTGACGAACGTTCGCAACATCTCACCCCATCTCCGGCGCACGCGCCTCGTTGCTTGAGCGATGGGCTACTCCGCTGGTACTTGGCTGTCCAGCAAGCGGCGGGCGCGCAGGAACAAGTAGCCTCCGGTCAACGGCGCTAGGACCGGACTCATGGCGGCATTGGAGCGAAGGATGGAAACGGCACAGCGGACGCGCGGGCACTTCATCGGTGGAGAACGGGTCCCGCCCCGCTCGACCGCATCGATCGACGTCGCGGACCCTTCCACCGGGGAAGCGATCGGCAGCATCGCCGATGGCGGCGCGGCGGATATCGATCTGGCGGTGCAAACGGCGACAGCGGCGATGCGGACCACATGGTCCCCCGTGAGCCGGCAGGACGCCTTGCTTGCCCTCGCCCGGGCGATCGAAGCGAACGCCGAAGACTTCGCCCGGACCGAAACCCTCGACGCGGGCAAGCCGATCTTCAATTCGCGCAATATCGACGTGCCGGTGGCCGCCGCGGCGCTGCGCTACCATGCCGGCTGGGCCACCAAGCTCAGCGGCGAGACGATGGAAGTCTCCGGCCCCGGGCGGACGAGCGCATATACGCGGCTCGAACCGGTAGGCGTGGCCGGCCAGATCGTGCCGTGGAATTATCCGCTGGTCGGGGCCGCGGGCAAGCTCGGCCCGGCCATCGCAGCGGGATGCGCGGTGGTGCTCAAACCGGCCGAGCAGACCTCGCTCTCCACCTTGCGCCTCGCGGAACTGACGGCGGAATGCGGCTTCCCCCCGGGCTTCGTCAACGTGGTGACCGGCGCGGGCGAAACCGCGGGCGCAGCGCTGGTCGAGCATCCAGGCGTGGCGAAGATCTCGTTCACCGGATCGACCGCAGTCGGTGTTGGCATCGCGGCGAGCTGCGGCCGCCAGATGAAGCGCTGCACGGTCGAGCTAGGCGGCAAGTCGCCCGTGATCGTCATGCCCGACGCCGACCTCGATGGCGCGGCGCGCGCGATATCGGGCAGCATCTTCTTCAACACCGGCCAGAGCTGTTCGGCGGGGTCGCGACTGTTCGTCCACGCAAGCGTGCGGGACACGCTGATCGCCCGCATCGCCGAGATCGCGCGATCGATGCGCATCGGGCCGGCGATCGATCCCGATACCCGGCTGGGCCCGGTAATCTCCGCCGCCCAACGTGACCGGGTCATGGGCTATGTCGACGGCGCCGTCGCGGCGGGCGCGAAGCTGGTCATCGGCGGCGCGCACCTGCCGGGCGCGGGCTACTTCGTCGAGCCCGCGATACTCACGGATATCCATCCCGGGATGCGCGCCGCCGAGGAAGAGATCTTCGGTCCGGTGCTGTGCGCGATGGAGTTCGAAACCGACGATCTCGATGAGATCGCCGCCCGCGCCAACGACACCCGCTACGGCCTGGCGGCCTATGTGTGGACGAACAACCTCGCTACCGCGCATGGCATGGTCGACCGGCTGCGGGCCGGGACGGTGCGGATCAACGCGGGCAGCGGCAACGATTTCGCCGTGCCTGCCGGGGGGGTGAAGATGTCGGGCTACGGACGCGAAAACGGGCGGGCGGGAGCGATGGCATACACCGAGTCCAAGTCCGTCACGATGGCGTACTGACGATGGCGGGCAACGATATCGTCCCCGGGCTGGCCCCCGCCTTCGAGATGGCTGTGGAACGCGGTGCTGCCGTGGAGGTCGGGCAGCTCGCTATCGGCGGAAAGCGGGTCTACCGCCCGGTGACCGGAGGCAACTTCAGTGGTGACGGCGTCTCCGGCGAGATCGTGGGCGGCGGCGAGACGTTGTTCGAACGGGCCAGTGGCGTTTCTGTTGTCGAGGCGGTCTATTACCTGCGCAGCGCCTCGGGCTGGACCACCCGCATGTTCGGCAACGGCTACTGCACCACGGATGGCAATTTCATGGGCCTGCGGATGTCGCTGCTGTTCGAGGCGGACGAACACGGTGCTCTCGCCCATCTGGCGGCCGAGGCGTTCGTCGCCGAACAGGCGGACGACGCGGCGGTCCTGACCGTTTCGAGGATAACCTGATGCGCCTCGAATTCGCCCTGGAGATGCGGCTGTCGCTCGGCCCGCGCATGCATATCGAAGTGTCGCAAGGCTACACCCGCGGCGCGGTGCTGGTCGAAGGCGGGAGCTTCTCCGGCCCGGGTCTCGCCGGCACGCTCGTCCCCGGTAGCGGCGGCGACTTCCCCCTGGTCCGCGCGGATGGCAACGGGCGATTCGAATCCCAGTACCTGCTCAAGACCGACGATGGCGCCACCATCCTCAAGCGCAGCACCGGCGTGCGGCACGCGCCGCCCGAAGCGGTCGCGAAGCTGCTGGCGGGGGAACAGGTCGATCCGAGCAGCTACTACATGCGCATGACCCCGCGGTTCGAAGCTCCCGCGGGCCCGTACGAATGGCTCAACCGCACCATCTTCGTCGGGGTGGGCCAGCGCAATCCGGAAGGCTCGGTCTTCCGTTTCTGGAAGATCGTGTGACCGGCCGGTGGAGGAATTCGACTACATCGTCGTAGGCGCGGGCTCGGCCGGATGCGTGCTGGCGAACCGGCTGTCGCAAGATCCCGCCGTCACCGTGCTGCTGCTCGAGGCGGGCGGAAGCGACCGGCGCTGGGATGTGAAGATCCCGCTCGCGGTGTCGAAGCTGTGGCCCAATCCGGAATTGACCTGGGGATTCCTGTCTGAACCGGAACCGGAGCTGGGCGGACGGCGGCTGCCGGTCGCCCGCGGGCGAATGCTCGGCGGCACCTCGTCGCTCAACGGCATGATGGCGATCCGCGGCCACGCCGCCGACTATGACGGCTGGCGCGACACGGGGCTGGCCGGATGGGGCTGGGACGACGTGCTGCCATGGTTCCGCAAGCTCGAGCGCCACTGGCGCGGCGATGGCCCCTTCCATGGCGGCAGCGGGCCGCTCTCGGTCGAACCACATCCCGCGCCCAGCCCGATCATGCGCCATGCGGTGGAGGCCGCGCGGGGCATGGGGTTTCCCATCACCGACGATTTCAACGGTGATCGCACCGACGGTTTTGGAATGCCCGATTTCACCATCCGCAACGGCCGGCGCAACAGCGCCGCCGATGCCTATCTCCGTCCGGCCTTGTCGCGCCCGAACCTCGCCATACGGACCAATGCCCTGGCCACACGGGTGCTGATCGGCAACGGCGCTGCCGAGGGCGTGGCCTATCTCCAGGGGGGGCACGAACGCGCGGCGCAGGCGCGGCGGGAAGTCGTCCTGTGCGGCGGAGCGATCAATTCGCCCCAGTTGCTGCTGCTCTCGGGAATCGGCCCGGCGGCCGATCTGGGTGCCCTCGGCATAACGGTCGCCGCGGACAGCCGCGCGGTCGGGGCCAACCTGCAGGACCACCCGGGCGCGGGCATCGAGCTCGATCTCGACCCGTCGCTCGGGTTCGAACGGGAGTTGCGGTTCGACCGCTTGGCGCGCTCCGCATCGCGCTGGCTGGTCGCCGGGAAAGGCCCGCTTGGCGCGCCGCCGCTGGTGATCTCCGCCAATGTCGCGACCCGGCCCGGATCGACGCAGGTCGATCTTCACTTCCTGCTTATCCCGCTGGCTATGGAATCGCGGGTCTGGTTCCCCGGAATCAGGCGCGGGTTCGGCGCGCGGCTCGGCGCAATGTGGTCGCTCAATTATCCCGAAAGCCGCGGCTCGCTGGATCTGGCCGATGCCGACGCGCGAACCCATCCGCGCATCCGCTTCAACCTGCTGTCCGCCGAGAAAGACCGGGCCGAAATGATCCGCGGCTACCGGGTGCTCCGCGCGCTGCTGGATCAGCCGGCGCTGGCCGGCGTGACCGGGGCGACCCGCCGGCCCTCGCCTGCGCCTGAAAGCGACGAGGCGGTGCTCGACTACGTCCGCAGCACGGCCGGGACGGCGTATCACCCTTGCGGCACTTGCCGGATGGGCGCCGATCCCGCGTCGGTGGTGGACGGGGAACTGCGCGTGCGGGGCATACGCGGCCTGCGTGTCGCAGACGCATCGATCTTCCCGCGGCTGCCCGGCGGGAACACCAATCTACCGGTCATCATGGTCGCCGAACGGGCCGCGGAATTCGTCGCCACGGCCTGGCGCTGATGGCCGCTTCGATCACATCGCCTTGTAGAAACGGATACGCACGGCTGGCCCCGGGGCATTCGCGGCAAGCTCCAGCGTGCCGATGAAGGCGGTGCGGTTCAGCCAGCCGTACTTGCCCTCCGGCGCCTCGAACACCGCCTGCGTGCGCGGCGGGGCAGAGCCTTCGCCCGGCGGGCACAGCGCGCCCGCATTGATCACGTTGATCACCACCCCGTCGTCGGTCCGGAGCATGTAGTCGGCCTTGATGTGGGTGCAGCCGTCCGAGCGCTGGAGCTGCCAGTCCCAGCCGCCGGGAATGATCGTGCCCTTGATGCCCGGCCCCTCGAAGGTGCCACCGGTGATAGGGATGATATTGCGCGTGCCGAGCGGCGTCTTGCCGACGGGGATCGCCTGCCCGAGCGTGACGATCTCCTCGAAGGCGAACTCGAGCTTCGGCGGCGGCGGGCTATCCTGCGCAAGCGCCGGCGCAGATGCGGCCATGAGCGAGCCGGCGATCAGCGGCGCCGCGACACGCCGAACCGCTCGTATTTCGTTCTTCATTTCCCCACTCCCTCTTGGTTCGCCTCTCCAATGCTAGATTGGCAGCCCGACGTAGTTCTCCGCAATGCTGGTCTGGGCCGCACGGCTGGAGGCGATGTAGTCGAGCTCGGCGACTTGCATCGCCCGTTCGAACGGGCCGTCCTCGGGGAAACGATGCATCAGGCGGGTGAGCGACCAGCTGAAGCGCTCGGCCTTCCATACCCGGGAGAGCGCCTTGACCGAATAGCTTGCCACGCCGTCGGGATCGTTACGGCGGAAGAACCCGCACAGCGCTTCGGCGGCGTAGTGAACATCGCTCGCCGCGAGGTTGAGGCCCTTGGCGCCGGTCGGCGGCACGATGTGCGCGGCATCGCCGCACAGCAGTAGCGAACCATGCCGCATCGGTGCGAACACATAAGAGCGCAAGGGCGCGATCGACTTCTCCAGCGCGGGGCCGCGAACGAGGTGCGCCGCCGCTTCCGGCCCGAGCCGCAGGGCGAGCTCGTCCCACAACCGCTCGTCAGACCAGTCCTCGATCCGCTCGGTCAGCGGCACGTCGATGTAGTAGCGGCTGCGCGTCTCGCTGCGCATCGAGGCGAGCGCGAAGCCGCGTTCATGGTTGGCGTAGATCAGCTCGTGGTTGCACGGCGCGACGTCAGCGAGGAGGCCGAGCCAGCCGAACGGGTACTCGCGCTCGTACTCGCGCCCTGCTCCCGCCGGGATCGCCCGGCGGCTGGGGCCATGGAACCCGTCGCACCCGGCGATGAAGCGGCACTCGATGCGATGCTCGGCGCCATCTTTGGTGAAGGTCACGACCGGGGCGTCGCTCTCGATCTCGTGCAGCGCGACCTCCGCCGCCTCGTAGATCACCTCGAGCCCGCGTTCCTCGCGCGCTTCCATGAGGTCGCGGGTCAACTCGGTCTGGCCGTAGACGGTGACCTGCTTGCCGGTGAGCCCATGCAAGTCGATGCGGATCAGCCGTTCGCCGTCGGCGAGATTGACGCCCTCGTGCGGCAGGCCTTCGGCCTTCAGCCGCGCGTCGAGGCCGAGCCGCGCGACCATGTCGACCGTGCCCTGCTCGAGCACGCCGGCGCGGATGCGCGTAAGCACGTAATCGGGCGTGCGCCGCTCGAGCACGACGCACTCGACGCCTTCGGCACGCAGCAGGTGGCCGAGCAACAATCCGGCCGGACCGGCGCCGATGATGCAAACCTGAGTTTTCATGGCATCATCAGTCCGATTTCAGCTTGCTCTTGTCGAAAGCGCCGAGGCCCGGCTTGAAGGTCTTGTCGTCGAGGAACTGCCTG
>CAYNXB010000057.1:0-15959 GCA_964401045.1 uncultured Sphingomonadaceae bacterium
GGCTCGACTCCAAGGGAATACTGATTGTCGACCTGCGCGATCAGAGCCTGCGGATCGCCTTCAAGGATCGCAGTGAACAACGTCCGCAATGCGCTGCGATCGGCGAGGCCCAACATGTCGCGCACGCGCACGGCGGTCACCCTGCCGCCGCCGGCCTCTTCATCCGCATCCAGATCGGCGTGCGAAATCGCCTGATCTAGGATTGAAAGCCCGTCGCGGCTCGATCCTTCGGCAGCCGACGCGATGATCGCCAAAGCTTCCGGATCCGCGTCGACACCTTCCTTGGCGCAAATGTCCGCGAACTGGCGCTCCAGCAATTCCTTCGAAATGCGGCGCAGGTCGAACCGCTGGCATCGCGACAGCACCGTAACCGGGAGTTTATCGACCTCGGTCGTGGCGAAGAGGAACTTCACATGTGCAGGCGGTTCCTCAAGAGTCTTCAGCAAGGCATTGAAAGCATTGCGCGACAGCATGTGGACTTCGTCGACGATGTAGATCTTGTAGCGCGCCGATACGGCCGCGTAGCGCACCGCCTCGATGATCTCGCGCACGTCGTCCACGCCGGTATGGCTGGCGGCGTCCATCTCGATCACGTCGATGTGGCGGCCTTCGGCGATCGCGCGGCACGGCTCGCAGACGCCGCAGGGGTCGATCGTCGGCCCGCCCTGCCCGTCCGGCCCGATGCAGTTGAGTGCCTTGGCGATCAGCCGCGCGGTCGAGGTCTTGCCCACCCCGCGCACGCCGGTCATCAGGAAGGCGTGCGCCAGCCGGTCCCGCTCGATCGCGTTGGCGAGGGTCTTCACCATCGCATCCTGGCCGATCAGCTCGGAGAAGGTCTGCGGGCGGTACTTGCGCGCGAGCACGCGATAAGGCTGCGCGATGGCAGCGTTCGGTGCAGCGGGCGTGGGCGATGGCAAGGGCGGCTGCTGCTGCGGCGGATTGCCGAACATCGCCGATTGCCCTGCCGCTTCGAGCTCGGCCGCGGTCGGTGCTTCCGCTACGCCTTCGCTCTCGCCGCTTTCGATCCCGGAATCATCCATGCAGGTTTAGGTAGGCGGTGCGGCACGGCTTGTCAGGGGTAAAAGGAGCCGGGCGACCCGCTGCCATCCGTTGTGGCTGCTTCCTTCCGGACCTGACCAGGTTGGCGGACGCGAACGTCCACCCGACTCCCGCGGCGCATATGGCCGGGGAGAGAGCGGATTACAACTTAGTTGTCAGCGGAAGTTGTCCGCGTAAGCCTGCAGCTTGAGCGCACGCGGCGGCGTTGCATGGACGCGCGCGGGAATGCCGTGCTTGGCGGCATAGGCGCTGGCCGAGTCCTTGTCAGCGAAGGTGAGCTGCACTTGCGCCTGGGTGTCGGCGCTGCCCGTCCAGCCCATCAGCGGATCGGGGCGTTGCGCTTCTGAGCGCTCGAATTCGAGCACCCATTCGTCGGTGCGCGCCTTGCCGGACTGCATCGCGTTCTTCGGGCGCTGGTAAATACTGGCTGCCATGGGGATGCCCCTAATTCAGGATTGCGAGCGTGAAAAGGCGTTCTTGGTCTTGAGGCTCGGCGCTTCGGTCCACGGCTCGTCGGGCCAACGGTGTTTGGGATAGCGGCCCTTCATGTCGCGCACCACGTCACGCCACGATCCGCGCCAGAAGCCCGGCAGGTCGCGCGTCGCCTGGATCGGACGGCCCGCGGGACTGGTGAGCTGGAGCAACAACGGCGTGTCGCCGATCATCGGCTGACGATCGAGGCCGAACAGGGCCTGGACGCGCACCTCGACCGTCGGCCCGCCCTCGGCGGCATAGTCGATCGCATGGGCCGTGCCGGCGGGCGAGACGAACTCACGCGGGGCAATCCTGTCGAGCCGCTGGCGGGCGTCCCAGTCGATCATGTTGAGCAGCGCATCGGTGAGAGCGCCTGTGGGTAAGGCGAGATCGCGGCGGCCTTCGAGCAAGGGGCGGAGCCACTCGCCGGCGGCTTCTGCCAACCGCTCGGTCGCGAGCGCGTCCAGTCCGGCGTAACGCGCACGAGCGACAAGTTCGGCAGGAAGAAGCGTCCCCAACCGTTCCACAGCTTTGTCCACAAGCATATCGACAACCGCCCGCGCGTCGGGTGCGGGGTCGGGGCCGCTCGCGAGCGTGATCGCGCCGATCCGCCGTTCGAGACGCGCCTCCGCGCGTTCATTCGCCCAGTTCAACACCGAGCGGCGCTCGATTCGCACGCCGAGCCATTGCTCGACGTCCGCAGTCGTCAGTGGCAGTGCGGCCGTGATCCGCGCCTCCTTCGCCGCGCCTTGCGCATCGCCGATCGCCAGCCATTCGGCGCGCGCCAGTGGCGAGGCGGGATCGAGCCGGTAGCCGCGCCCGCCGGCGGAAACCCACGATTCGCCCGAAGCGTCGCGACGACGCGCGAGGTTGTCCGGCAGCGCGTGGGCAAGGAGGATCGCCAACGGCACATCCCCGGTTCCAGCCGAGCGATCGGAAACAAGGGCGTGCGCCCGCTTCGCCCATCCCTCAGCAAGCTTGCGCGCGGATTGGGCACGGGGCGAACGATCACCGTCCCACCGCGCCAGCCGCTGCGCCAGGTCCTCGCCGCGCCCGCCGAGCCCGCGTTCCTGCAACAGCAGCGCGAGCTTCCCCGCCGCCATCGCGGCGCCATGCCCGGCCCCGTACAGCACCATCGCCGCTTGCCACGGAGCCATCGGCAGCGAGGCGATCCTGCGGCCTTCGTCGGTAATCCGCCCTTCCCTGTCGAGCGCCCCGAGCGCCTCCAGCCGTCCGCGTGCGGCGGCAAGCGCGGGCGCCGGCGGCGGATCGATCCACCTGAGCGAAGCCGGATCCGCCACACCCCATTGCGCCAACGCCAGGGTCAGCGGCGCGAGGTCGACCGTGAGCATCTCCGGTGGATCGAATTCCGGCCTTCCGGCGTGAGCTGCTTCCTCCCACAATCGATAGGCAGTGCCCGGACCTTGCCGCGCTGCACGGCCCGCGCGCTGGGCGGCCGAGGCACGGCTGGCGCGCACCGTGACGAGGTGGGTGGTGCCGGCGGCCAGATCGAACTCGGCGCGCCGCGCGAGCCCGGAATCGACCACAATCGAAACACCCTCAAGTGTGATTGAGGTTTCGGCAATACTGGTCGCGAGCACGATCCGCCGCCGCCCTTCGGCATCGCGCCGGATCGCCACGCGCTGCGCCTGGGGTTCGACCTGGCCGTGGAGCGGCAGAACCGGAACGCCGGGGAGCTTCGCTTCCAGCCGCTCGCGCACCCGCTCGATCTCGCCCACGCCGGGCAGGAAGGCGAGCAAGTCCCCCTCCTCCGCGCGCCATGCCTGGAGCACCGCGGCAGCCATCGCATCCTCGATGCGTTGTTCAGGACGGCTGCCAAGCCATTTGATTTGCAACGGAAAGGCTTTCCCTTCGCTCTCGATGACCGGGGCGCCATCCATGAGGTTCGCAAAGCGTGCGCCGTCGATTGTCGCCGACATCACGAGCAGACGCAGATCCTCGCGCAGCACAGCCTGGCTCTCGAGCGCCAGCGCGAGGCCGAGATCGCTGTCGAGATGCCGCTCATGCGCCTCGTCGAACAGCACTGCCGAGACGCCCGCCAGCTCCTGATCGCCGAGAATCCGCGAAACGAAAATCGCTTCGGTGACGACGAGGATGCGCGTCTTGGCCGAATTCCTGCTGTCGAGGCGAGTGAGGTAGCCAACCTCTTCGCCGAGTTTCACGCGCATCAGCTCGGCAATGCGCTCGGCGGCTGCGCGCGCGGCGACGCGGCGGGGGCTGAGGAGGATGATCTGCCCGGTGCACCACGGCTCGCCGAGCAGCGCCGGGGCGACCGCGGTGGTCTTGCCCGCGCCGGGCGGCGCGATCAGCACCGCGGAGCTGCCCTCGCTCAGGGCGGCGAGCAGATCCGGCAGGACGGCGTGGATGGGGAGCGGATCAGACACGCCAAATCCGTTCGTGCTGAGCTTGTCGAAACACCGCTTTTCCCTTCGAGAGCGGCGCTAGGAGCAAAACCGGCCTTTCGACAAGTTCAGAGCGAACGGACGATCAATACCCCCGCGAAACAGCGAACCGCGCGGCCTCGGCCATCGCAGCGCGGGCCTTGCCATCGGGGAAGATCGCCAACGCATCGATCGCGCGCTGGGCGAAGTGGCGCGCGCGTTCGCGGGTAGCGGAGAGCGCGTCGTGCTTGCGGATCAGCCCGATCGCGTGGGCCAGATCCTCATCGGACGCGCGGTGGCCCTGGATCGCGGCGCGCCAGAAGTCGCGCTCCTCGCCGTTGCCGCGCGCGTAGGCGAGGATCACCGGCAAGGTCATCTTGCCTTCGCGGAAATCGTCGCCGCTGTCCTTGCCCATCGCCGCGGCGCTGGAATCGTAATCGATCGCGTCGTCGACCAGCTGGAAGGCGATGCCGAGGTTGCGGCCGAAATCGTCCAGCGCGCGTTCCTCGGCCTCGTCGCGTTCCGCGACCACCGCCGCGATACGGCTGGCGGCGGCGAACAGCGCGGCGGTCTTCGCGCCGATGATGCCGAGATAGCGCTCCTCGCTGGTCTCGATCTGACGCTGCGCTGTGAGCTGGTCGACTTCACCTTCGGCGATCACCGCGCTCGCGTGGCTGAGGATCTTGAGCACCTTGAGGCTGCCGTCCTCGACCATCAGCTCGAACGCGCGGCTGAACAGGAAATCGCCGACCAGCACGGTCGCAGGATTGCCGAAGATGATGTTGGCCGCCGCCTTGCCGCGCCGCAGTTCGGAGCCATCGACCACGTCGTCGTGGAGCAGCGTGGCGGTGTGGATGAATTCGACCGCCGCGGCGAGCTTGTGGTGGCGGTTGCCCTGGTAGCCCACCAGCTCCGCTCCGGCGAGCGTGAGCATCGGCCGCATGCGCTTGCCGCCGCCCGAAATCAGGTGCCCGGCGAGCGCGGGGATCAGCGGAATTTCGCTCTGCATCCGCTCGAGGATCACCGCGTTGACCGAATTCATCGGGGTCGCGGTTAACCCGAGGATCGGGTCGAGCGACGGAGCGCCCGCAAGGTCCTTGCGTGACAGGGGGATAACGTTGTCAGGCACGGGGGCGCTCATCGCCCGGGCGCATGGCGGCTCACCACACGCTTGGCAAGTTGTGAATGTGTGTTAGCTAGCATCCCCGATGGCCAGCCAGACCGAACCCCGCCCCGAAAAACCTGGGCCCGAAGACCCGGTGCTCGCAAGTTACCGCAAGAGCATCGACAACATCGACGCCGCGTTGATCCATATGCTCGCCGAGCGATTCCGCATTACGCAAGCGGTGGGCGAGTACAAGGCGACCGCGTCGCTACCCCCGGCCGATCCGGCACGCGAGGCGCGGCAGATCGCCCGGCTGCGGGCGCTCGCGGTTGAGGCCGAGCTTGACCCCGAATTCAGCGAGAAGTTTATCCGCTTCGTGATCGACGAGGTAATCCGCCATCACGAAAAGGCGCGCAACGGCGGCTAGCGTCGGTTTCGCCGACGGTCGTCATTGTGCCCATTGCCGCGATCGCTGCCGCGATGCGAGCGGGAGCGGTCGTTATCCCGATCATGCCGGCCGTTGCCGTTCCAGCGATCGTCGCCGTCACGGCGGTGGTGGTAGCCGCTCCAGTTGTCGCGCCCGCGACCGTCATGGCGACGCCCTTCCCAATGCCGCCGGTCGCTGTCTCGCCAGCGATGGCGGGAGCCGTGGCGATCGTACACGTAATAGCCGGTGCCGGGATAATAGAACCCGTCGTACCAGCCGTAGTAAGGCGAACCGTAGCCGACACCGACGCCGACACGGCTGTAGCCATACCCGTGCCGGCCGTAATCGGACGACGAGCAGGCGGCGAGCCCGGCTACTGCGGCCAGCGCCAATACCGGGTAAAGAATGCGGACAGACATGCGACTCTCCGGAATTTCCCCTGTTTATGAATGACATGGTTAATACCGGTGGAATGAAGCGGGCCTGAACCCCCGCTTCTCAGGCCGCGCGCGGCAGGTGCAGCTTGACCAGCAGGCCGCCGAGATCCTCGCTCTCGCCGAGCTCGACCGAACCGTCGTAGATTTCCGCCACGTCCCGCACGATCGCGAGGCCGAGGCCGGTGCCGGGCTTACCGGTGTCGAGCCGGGCTCCGCGCTCGAACAGCGATGCGCGCTGGGCCTCGGGGATGCCGGCGCCGTCGTCTTCGATCCAGATCGCGCACTGCTCTGCCTTCGGTTCCGCATCGACTGTCACGAAGACGCTGCCACCGCCGTACTTCGCCGCGTTCTCGATCAGGTTGCCGAGGATTTCGTCGAGGTCCTGTCGCTCGATCGCGATCTGGGTGCCTTTCGGTCCGGCAAAATCGAGCCGCACTTTCGGATAGAGGCGGCTGACCGCGCGCTCGACTGCCTCGGCGCTGTCCATCACGTTAGCACGTGACAGACCGCCGGCACGCCGCCCCACCGCCCGTGCCCGGGCGAGATGGTGATCGACCTGACGCCGCATCACCGCGGCTTCGCGGATCACCGTGTCCGCCAGGTCCGGCGCTTTCGCGGTCGCCGCATTCATTACCACCGTCAGCGGGGTCTTGAGCGCGTGGGCGAGGTTGCCTGCGTGGCGGCGCGCTTCCTCGGCCTGCTTTTCCGAATGGGCGAGCAGCGCGTTCAGTTCGGCTACCATCGGCTCGACCTCGAGCGGCAACGGCTCGGTCACGCGGTTGGCGGCGGCGGTGCGGATGCGCTGGATCGCCAGCCGCACACGGCGCAGCGGAGAGAGCCCGTACCAGGTCTGCGCCCCCGCCATCAGGAACAGCCCGAGGCCGAGGACCGCGAAGCTCCAGATCAGGATCGAGCGGATGCGCCGGAGCTGGCTGTCGAGCTCCTCACGCGCCTCGCCGACTAAGAAGTGCCACTGGGTGTCGCTGCCGGGCAGCACGATGGTGCGTTCCATCACCCGCAGCGGCTCGTCGCGGAACTGGTAGGAATCGTAGAAATGCGGGCGGGCGTCGAAGTGATCGAGGTCGACCTGCAGCGTGCGGTCCCACAGCGACCGTGAGGGGAACACCTCGTGCCCCTTGCCGCTGACCTGCCAGTAGAGACCACTGTTCGGCTCGAGGAACCGCTGGTCGCCGAGCGGCCGGTTGAACAGCACCTCGCCATCCGGCCCGATCTCGGCCGAACCGATCATCCCGGTCATCATGTAGCCGAGCTGTTCATCGAACTGGCGGGTCACGAGGCCGCTGATGTTGCGGTCCAGCGCAAAGCCCCCGATCACCAGCAGCAAGGTGATCCAGGTCGCGGCGATGACGATCATCCGCCGCGACAGGCTGCCGGTGTGCGCCGGCGCGCCGCCGGCCGCCACCGCGTCGTCCGATGCCTCCGGCGCCGTTACGGCCGGGGGATCACTCGCGCGGCTGGTCGGCGGGGTCGTCGAGGCTATATCCAAGGCCACGGATGGTGGTGATGACGTCCGCCCCCAGCTTCTTGCGAATGCGGGTGACGAATACTTCGATCGTATTGGAATCGCGGTCGAAATCCTGGTCGTAGATGTGCTCGATCAGCTCGGTGCGGCTGACCACCTTGCCCTTGTGGTGCATCAGGTAGCTCAGCAGCTTGTATTCCTGCGCGGTCAGCTTGACCGGCTCGCCGGCCAGCGTGACGCGGCCCGAACGGGTATCGAGCCGCACATCGCCCGCGGTAAGCTCCGAGCTGGCGTTGCCCGAGGCGCGGCGGATCAGCGCGCGCAGGCGGGCGATCAGCTCCTCGGTCTGGAAGGGCTTGGCGAGATAGTCGTCGGCGCCGGCGTCGAGGCCCGCAACCTTGTCCGACCAGCTGTCACGCGCAGTCAGCACCAGCACCGGGAAGGTGCGGCCTTCCTTGCGCCACATGCCAAGCACGGTGAGGCCGTCGATCTCCGGCAGGCCAAGGTCAAGCACGACTGCATCGTATTCCTCGGTCGAACCGAGGAAGTGGCCGTCTTCGCCATCGGTCGAGAGGTCGACCGCATAGCCCGTCTGCTCGAGCGTGTTCTTGAGCTGCTGGCCCAGCGTCGGCTCATCCTCGACGATCAGGATTCGCATTGCGTCAGTGTCCCCCGCGGTCATGCCATGGTCGGGCCGCATGTGGGCGTTTCCCCTGAACGCGTCAACCGAAGGGCCCGTTTCCAGCGGCTTTACCGGGAGATGCCGAGGATGCGGCCGGAGCGCGCATCGACGTCGACGAAGGTCACGCGGCCATCACGGATGAACTTGAGGCGATAGGCCATCGCCGCGGAATCGTATTCGGGGCCGAGGTACTGCGCCCCCTTCATCCGCGGCAGCACGCTCTGCTCGATCTCGCGCAGCGAGCGGACGTTGCCGTCACGCATCGCCTTGCGGGCCTGGCCCTGGTCGTCACGGTGCTGGTGCCCGTGTGCCTGGGCAAGCGCCGCGGTGCCGGAAACACCCGTTACAAGAAGGGCGGCGCCCATCAGCATTGAAACAAATCTGCGCATGATGGGACCGTGCCTAACCCCACCGCATTGAACAAGCTGTGAATGTCCGGCTCGCCCCTCGTTCAGCGAGTGAGCTCGTACTTGACCGTTACATTGACCACGGTGCCGACAAGGCCGGGCTGCACCGGGGTTGGAGCGGCCTGCGCCGCTTCCGCGTCATAGGCGCGCATCAACGGCATCGGCGGCTGACCGCCGGACACGCTCTCGTTGATCTCGAGCAGGCGCGCGCCCGAATATCCGGCGAGATGGGCGTATTCGATCGCCTGCGCCTGCGCGCGCGTAAGCGCGTTTCGGCGCGCTTCGGCGCGGTAGGCGGTATCGTTGTCGACCGAGAAGTCCGGTCCCCCGATGTCGTTTGCGCCAGCCGCGACCAACGCATCCAGCGCGGAGCCCGTGTTCGCCACCTTGCGCAGCTTCACGCTCACCCGATTCGAGGCGATGTAGCCGCGGAATACCTGGCTCTGGGTCGCCTGGTTGTAATCGTACTGCGGCGAAAGGCTGATGCCGCTGGTCTGGATGTCGTCGTCCGCCACGCCGAGCGCTTTGATCTTGGCGACCACCGCCGTCATCTTCTGCGCGTTCTGCTGCATCGCCGCGACGGCGGTCTGCGCGCGGGTGGACACTCCGGCGGAGACAGTGGCGATGTCTGGCCGTGAATCGACCGTCTCGCTGACCGACAGCTCGACCACCGGACCGGTGGCCTGGATCTGGACTTCGGCCGCCGCGGCCGGGCTGGCGAGCGCGGCGGAAGCGAGCAGGGCAATCGCATAACGGTTCATCGCAAATCTCCTTCGGTTCGCCGTTGGCGCCCAGCGGCTTACGCGCCGCTGAACCGCTTGTTCCGGCAACTGTCAGCAGCTAGGCGCCGCGCGCATGGCACAGCCTCCGATCCTGTCGTGGGAAGGTCTTTCGCTCCACCAGGGCGAAGGCTGGCTGCTGCGCGATCTGGATCTCCACATCGGCCCGCGTGACCGGCTCGCGCTGATCGGCCGCAACGGCGCGGGCAAGACCACGCTGCTGAAGCTGATCGCGGGCCAGATCGACGCAGACAAGGGCAAGCGCACCGTGGTGCCGCGCACGCGGATCGTGATGCTGCAACAGGACCCCGATTTTTCCGGCTTCGCCACGCTGATGGATTTCGCGCTCTCCGGGGATGACGCACCTGCCCGGCACGAGGTGGAGGCGGTTGCCGGCCAGCTCGGGATCGACATGGCGCGCCCCTCGGCGACCGCCAGCGGCGGCGAAAGGCGCCGCGCCGCGCTCGCCCGCGCGCTCGCCTCCGAGCCCGATGTTCTGCTGCTCGACGAGCCGACCAACCACCTCGACCTGTCGGCGATCGAATGGCTGGAAGACTGGCTCTCCCGCTACAAGGGCGCATTCGTGGTGATCAGCCACGACCGCACATTCCTCACCCGGCTGACCCGCGCGACGATATGGCTCGATCGCAAGCAGCTGCGGCGCAAAGACGTGGGGTTCGGCGGCTACGAGGCGTGGGAGGAGCAGGTTTATGCCGAGGAAGCGCGCAACGCCGACAAGCTCGACGCCAAGCTCAAGATCGAGGCGCACTGGCTGGAGCGTGGCGTCACCGCCCGGCGCAAGCGCAACCAGGGCCGGCTCGAGAAGCTCTATGAGATGCGCGCCGCGCGGGCGGCGATGATCGCCCCCGCCGGCGCTTCGAAGCTCAAGCTCGTCGCCGATGATTCAAAGACCAAGTCGGTGATCGTGGCCGAGCACGTGACCAAGCGCTTTGGCGAACGCACGATCATCCGCGACTTCTCGTTGCGCATCCAGCGCGGTGACCGCATCGGCATCGTCGGCGCGAATGGCGCGGGCAAGACCACCCTTCTGAAGATGCTCACGGGCGAGCTGGCGCCCGACGAGGGCGAAGTGACGCTGGCGAAGACGCTTTCGGGCGTGACAATCGACCAGCAGCGCAGCCTGCTCAGCCCCGACAAGAAACTGCGCGACATTCTTGCCGAGGGCGGTGACTGGATCGACGTGCGCGGCGTGCGCAAGCACATCCAGGCCTACCTCAAGGACTTCCTGTTCGATCCCGGCCTCGCCGATGCGAAAGTCGGCACGCTTTCGGGCGGCGAACGCTCGCGGCTGCTGCTCGCGCGCGAGTTCGCCCGTCTCTCGAACCTGCTGGTGCTTGACGAGCCGACCAACGATCTCGACCTCGAGACGCTCGACCTTCTGCAGGAGACGATCGCGGACTACGACGGCACCGTGCTGATCGTCAGCCATGATCGCGATTTCCTCGATCGCACGGTGACGGTTACGCTGGGACTCGACGGGACCGGCACGGTCGATGTGGTCGCGGGCGGTTATGCCGACTGGCAGGCCAAGCGCACAAAGCGAGTGCCCACGCCGCAACCGAGGAAGAAAATCGCCGATGCGCCGGTGGCGGCTCCCCCCGCGCCGTCCAAGATCCGGCTCTCTTATAAGGACCAGCGGGACTACGATCTGCTGCCCAAGCGGATTGAGGAGCTCGAAGCGGCGATCGCCCGGGGTGAAACAATCCTGTCGGACCCCGGGCTCTACGCCAGCGATCCGGCCAGGTTCGCAAACATTTCCAAAGGCCTCGAAAACGCCCGCGCCGAGAAGGACGCCGCCGAGGAACGCTGGCTCGAGCTGGCCGAGATGATCGAGAGCTGACGTTTCATCCGCGCTGCGTCTTGGCGGAGTGACAGGTGCGCCATCTTACGCAGAACAATGCCCTAGCGTGCGAACCGATCTGCCAGCGCCATATTCTTGGCCCGTGCGATACCGGGAATCAGAAAAAGATCGACGAAAAGCCAGACGCCTAACACGCCCCAGCCTATGAAAAACGGCACCCAACCCAGCAGCAACAGCAGCAGTTGGGCCACTGCGGCTGTAGTGCT
This sequence comes from uncultured Sphingomonadaceae bacterium, assembly GCA_964401045.1. Classification (GTDB taxonomy): domain Bacteria; phylum Pseudomonadota; class Alphaproteobacteria; order Sphingomonadales; family Sphingomonadaceae; genus CAYNXB01. The sequence goes on from CAYNXB010000057.1 coordinate 11,344, forward strand.
CCCGAGATAAAAACGGTGGGCGCCAAACGGGCCAAGAAAAAACCAAAGCAGATAGGCTGCTCCGGTCGATTTCTTGTTCGCATCATACATCATGTGCGCACGTGCAGTCGCCAGACGGCCTTCGCTATCGTTCATGCTCCCCCCAAACACCCCCCGCACGATTGACTATTTCAGAATCATTTCAAGTGAACAATCTCGTCACCCTATGCGATAGAAGTCCGCCACCCGGTCCAGCGCGATGCGCAGGACCAACTTGCCGCTGCGCACCGGCCATTCGAGTGCCTTCTCCGCATCCGGCAAACTCTCGCCAGCGCAGACCACACGCCACAGCACGTCCTCCAGCCCCTTGCCCGCCGCGCGCATCGCTCCGTCGAAGCGTTGCCTGGCGGCAATCTGGCGTTCGGTCGGGTTGAGGCCCGCGTCCGCGGTGCCGCGAATGCGCACCGCGTCCCAGCGCATGGTGACCGATGGAGCCAACTGGGCGCGTTCGTAATCGGCGCGAAGCCTCTCGCCGGCGTCGAACAGCCGATCGGACAAGTGGCCGCGCGCATGGAGCCAGGCGAGCGGGGATTCGGCCAGATTGACCGTAACGCTGCGCCGCCCCTTGCGTGCCGAAGCGCCCCGGCGTGGCCCTTCGCTGGTCAATTCGCGCTCGACAAGCTGTCGCTTCATGCATTCGGCTCCTGTGGAATCGTGGGCCAGACGCTTGCCAAAGCGGATGTGTTGTAGGAAAGTAGAAAACCAGATTGGTTAGGAGAACTCGGGCGTGATCAACCGCATCCGCGACATCCGCAAGCAGAAGAACCTCACGCTGGCCGACGTGGCCGAACGCTGCGACCCGCCGACCACCGCGCAGACCATTGGTCGGCTCGAGACCGGCACGCGAAACCTCTCGCTGGTGTGGATGAACCGCATCGGCGCGGCGCTGGGCGTCGAGCCGGAAACGCTGGTACGCGGTGAAGAGAAAGGCGCGCCACAAATCGTAGCCAGGCTCATCGACACAGGTGCCGAGGCGCTCACCAAACCGCGCGAAGCGGTGCTGCCGACCGAGCTGGGCGGCGGCACGGGGCTAATTTGCCTCGCGATCGAAACCGGCGCAGGCGAATATCGCGCGGGCGACCAGCTATGGCTTCGCCAACATGAGCCGGAGGAAGCCGCGGTGATGATCAACCGCGACGTACTCGTGCCCCGCTCCGGTGGGCGGTTCGCGTTCGGGCGGCTGATCGATCGCCAGGGCAAGCTGGTGGGGCTGCTGCCCCCCGGCGCGGGCCAGCGGCAGATCGTGGTCGACAACCCTGCCTGGCTGGCGGTGGCCGAGATGCTGGTCCGCAAGCTGTGAAGCGAGTCCTCTCGCTTTCGACGCTCTACCCCAATTCAGCCGAACCGCGCTTCGGCACGTTCGTCGCGCGCTCGCTGGAGGCGCTTGCGGCGCGCGGCGACTGGCATGTCACCTTGCTCAATCCGATCGGGCTGCCGCCGGTGTCGTTCGGCCATTACCGCGCCCTGGCCCGGGCGGCGGTCGGCGGCGTGGAGCGCGGGGTCGAGGTTTACCGGCCGACGTTCCGCCTGATCCCGCGTTTCGGCGGGCGCTGGAACCCGTCATTGATTGCGCGCGCCGCGCTGCCCCTCGCCCGGCGGTTTCACGCCGAGCGGCCGTTTGACCTCGTCGACGCCCAGTTCTTCTGGCCCGATGGGCCCGCCGCGGCGCGGATTGCGCGGGCGCTTGGCCTGCCGCTGTCGATCAAGGCACGCGGTGCGGACATCCATTACTGGGGCGCCAAGCCGTGGGCGCGCCGGGCGATGCTCGCCGCAGCTCGCGAGGCCAAGGGACTTCTGGCCGTGAGCGCCGCGCTCACCGATGACATGGCGATGCTCGGCATGGAGCGGGACAAGATCGCGGTCCATTACACCGGCCTCGATCGCGACCTGTTTCGCCCGCTGCATAACGATGGGCTGCGCGAGCGCGTGGCGGATGAGTTTGGCGTGGCGCTAGGCGGGGGGCCGCTGTTCGCGACCATCGGCGCGCTGATCCCGCGCAAGGGGCAGGAGCTGACGATCCGGGCTCTCGCCGATCTGCCTGGCGGGGATCTGCTGCTGGTCGGCAAAGGTCCGGACAAGGCACGGCTGCGCGAGCTTGCCGACAGCCTCGATCTCGCGAACCGCGTCCATTTCCTCGGCCCGGTCGATCACCGCCAGCTTCCGGCGATCCTCTCTGCTGCTGACGCGATGGTACTGCCTTCGGCGAGCGAGGGTCTCGCCAACGCGTGGGTCGAGGCGCTCGCTTGCGGAACCCCGATCGTTATCGCGGATGCCGGGGGTGCGCGGGAGGTGGTCACCGGGCCTGCAGCCGGGCGGATCGTGCCCCGCGATCCCGCCGCGATCGCCGCGGCGTTACGCGCGCTTCTGGCAGACCCGCCGCCGCGCAAAAAGGTGGCGGAATATGCGGCGCGGTTCGATTGGAACGCGAACGCGGCCACGCTCGCCAGCCACTACGAGCGCTTGACGGCCTAGCCTTCGACTTCCGCCGGCCCGCCGCGCGCGATGCGTTCCTGGCGCTCGGTCGCGTTTTCGGTCGGCACGAAGCTGTCCGAGCGTACGCCCAGCCAGATCAGGATCGGCGCCGACATGTAGATCGAGCTGTAGGTGCCGACGAAGATGCCGAGCGTGATCGCCGCGGTGAACCCGAAGATCACGTCCGGCCCCAGCAGCAGCAGCGCAAACAGGGTGATCAGCACCGAGCCCGACGTAACCACGGTGCGCGACAGTGTCTCGTTGACCGACAAGTCGAGCAGCTCGGGCAGCGGCATCTTGCGGTATTTCTTCAGATTCTCGCGGATGCGGTCATAAATCACAATCGTATCGTTGAGCGAGTAGCCGATCAGCGTCAGCAGCGCGGCGACGATGTTGAGATCGAACTCCATCTGGGTGAGCGCGAACATGCCCAGCGTGAGCGTCACGTCGTGGAGCAGCGCGAACAGGGCACCGATGCCGAACTGCCACTCGAACCGCACCCAGATGTAGATCGAGATGCCGAGCATCGCGAGGCCGAGCGCGATCATGCCGCTCATGAACAACTCGTCGGACACTTTGCCGGATACCGATTCGACGCCGTCGATGCGCGCGTCGGCATGGTTCTTCTCGATCACCCCGCGGATGTCGCGCACCATCTTGTCGGTCAGCGACGTATCCTCGGCATCCGGCAGCTTCATGCGCACCGCGATCTTGTTCGGTGCGCCGACCTGCTGGATGATCGGCTCGCCGTAATCGAGCCGGTTGATCTCCTCGCGCACCTCGGAGATCGGCGCCGTGGCGCTCTGGGTGAAGGTCACCCGGATCGTCTGGCCGCCGATGAAGTCGACGCCTAGGTTCAGGCCATTGATGAACACCAGCGCGATCGACGCCGCCATCAGCAACATGCTCGTCGCGTAGAACGGCACCCGCCAGCGCAGGAAGTGGATGTTGGTGTTGTCGGGAACGAGCTTGAGGAGCCGCATCGGATCAGTCCTACAACACTAGGTCCGCGGGCCGCTTGCGCCGCAGCCAGCCGGAGACCCACATGCGGGTCAGGGTAACGGCGGTGAACACCGACGTGACGATGCCGATCATCAGCACCACCGCGAAGCCGCGCACCGGTCCGGAGCCGAACACGAACATGATCACCGCTGCGATCACGTTGGTGATGTTGGCGTCGAAAATCGCGCGGCTCGCTTCCTTGTAGCCAAGTTCGACCGCCTGGAACACCCGGCGTCCGCGCGCGCGCTCCTCACGTATTCGTTCGTTGATCAGCACGTTGGCGTCGACCGCCGCACCCACCGTGAGCACCAGGCCGGCGATGCCGGGCAGCGTCAGCGCCGCGAGCTGGCCGAGCAGGGCCATCGTGCCAAGGATCATCAGCAGGTTCAGAATCAGCGCCGAGTTGGTGTAGACTCCGAAGCGTCCGTAGGTGATCAGCATGAACACCATCAGCGCGCCGAGCCCGACGAGCATCGCGACGGCGCCCCGCTCGATCGAATCCGCGCCAAGCTCGGCGCTTACCGTGCTTTCCTCGACCACCGTCAGGTCGACCGGCAGCGCACCCGAACGCAGCTGAATCGCCAGCTGGTTGGCGCTCTGCACCGTGAAGCTGCCTGAAATCTGTCCGCTGCCGCCGATGATCGGGCTCTGGATCACTGGCGCCGAAATGATCTGATCGTCGAGCACGATCGCGAACCGCTTGCCGACGTTATGCGTGGTAAGGTTGGCGAACTTCGCGCCGCCCGCGCGGTCGAGCGAGAACGACACCACCGGCTCATTGGTCTGACCGTCATTGGTCTGCTGCGCGCCGGTGAGTGCATCCCCCTTGATGCCCCCTAACCGTTCGAGCGCCAGCGAGGTACCCTGCTGCGGCGTTCCCGCCGCGTAAGGCACGATCTCCGATCCCGGTGGAGCAATGCCCTGCTGGATATCGGAAGGCAGCGCGTTCTCGTTGACCATGCGGAACTCGAGCTTGGCGGTCTTGCCGAGCAGATCCTTGAGCGCCTGCGGATCCTTGAGGCCCGGCACGTCGACCACAATGCGGGTCGCGCCCTGGCGCACGATCGTCGGCTCGCGCGTGCCGAGCGCGTCGATGCGCTTGC
>CAYNXB010000058.1:0-15891 GCA_964401045.1 uncultured Sphingomonadaceae bacterium
GCGGCGAGCACGGTGCATCCGAGTTCGGCGAGGGTGTCCGCGACGGAGAAACCGGTGACGCCGAGTCCGAGCACGGCGACCCGCAGCCCTGACCAGTCGGCATGCCAGCTCGTGAGCGAATCGATGCGCTCGTGGGTCATGGCGCTGTCGCTCTCGCGGAACAACACCGACCGCGATCATGCCACCTATGGGTTGTTTCGATCCAAGGATTTAAAGTCGTGGGAGCTGCTCCAGGAGATCGGCCCCGGCTCATGGTATTGGGAGTGTCCGGACATGTTCGAGATGGCCGTGGATGGCGATCCTGCGAGGACAAAGTGGATCTTCATGAAGGGCAGCGGCGGGGTGGTCAGCCGCTCCGGCACGCTGACCTACGAGGCGGTGCACCAGACGACCCAGGTCGGCCTGGGTCAGACCACCGCGGTCGGCATCGGCGGCGATCCGGTCAACGGCACCAACTTCATCGACGTGCTCGAGCTGTTCCTGGCCGATGACGCCACCAAGTCGATTATCATGATCGGCGAGATCGGCGGCAGCGCCGAGGAAGACGCCGCGCAGTTCCTCAAGGACGAGGCGAAGCGCGGGCGCAGCAAGCCGGTGGTCGGCTTCATCGCCGGGCGCACCGCGCCTCCGGGCCGCCGCATGGGCCATGCCGGGGCGATCGTCTCGGGCGGCCAGGGCGGGGCCGAGGACAAGATCGCGGCGATGGAAAGCGCCGGCGTCCGCGTGTCGCCCTCGCCCGCCGAACTGGGGACAACACTCGACGCCCTGCTGAAAGAACTCGCCTAACTCCCCATATACATATGGTTCGAGAGATCATGGGTAACCAAGCACAGACTTTTCTCCCCGAGATAGAGGGCCAGGACGGACCGCAGCCCGGTCCGAGCTGGGCCAATGCGCGCTGGCCGATCCTCGACGCATCGAGCGAGGATGAGCTGACGCAGGCGCTCGATCCCACCGCGATGAAGCTCGCCGTGAAGGCGGCGACGGAGCAGGCAGGCAAGCCGATCGACGAAGGGGCCATTGAGCGCGCCGCCGGGGATTCGATCCGCGCAATGCTGCTGATCCGCACCTATCGCGTGCGCGGCCATCTGGCCGCCGATCTCGACCCACTGGGCCTCACCCACCGCGATCTGCCGGCGGATCTGACCCCCGAATACCACGGCTTCACCGGCGATGCGCTCGACCGGCCGGTTTACCTCGGCGGCACACTGGGCCTCGAGTGGGCGACCATCCGCCAGGTGATCGCGATCCTGCGCAAGAACTACTGCGGCCACGTTGGCCTCGAATACATGCACATCTCCGACGTGGAGGAGCGGCGCTTCCTGCAGGACCGGATCGAAGGCCCCGACAAGGTCATCCAGTTCACTGACGAGGGCAAGAAGGCCATCCTCGCCGCGGTCGTCCGTGGCGAGCAGTACGAGGCCTTCCTCGGCAAGAAGTACGTTGGCACCAAGCGCTTCGGGCTCGACGGCGGGGAATCGATGATTCCCGCGCTCGAAGCGGTGATCAAGTACGGCGGCGCCTCCGGCGTGCGCGAGATCATCTACGGCATGTCCCACCGCGGCCGCCTGAACGTGCTCGCCAACGTGATGGCCAAGCCCTACCGGGTGATCTTCCACGAGTTCTCAGGCGGCTCTGCCAATCCCGAAGACGTCGGCGGCTCCGGGGACGTGAAGTATCACCTCGGCACCAGCACCGACCGCGAGTTCGACGGCATCCGCGTGCACATGTCGCTGGTGCCCAATCCCAGCCATCTCGAAGCAGTCGACCCCGTGGTGCTCGGCAAGACCCGCGCGCAGCAAGCGATCCTCGACGATCTCTCGGCGCACGAGCAGGTCCTGCCGGTGCTGATCCACGGCGACGCGGCCTTCGCCGGCCAGGGCATCGTGTGGGAGTGCCTCGGGTTCTCGGGCGTCAACGGCTACAATACCGGCGGTTGCCTGCACTTCGTGGTCAACAACCAGATCGGGTTCACGACTAGCCCGCGGTTCGCGCGAAGCTCGCCTTACCCGTCGGACGTCGCCAAGGGCGTCCAGGCGCCGATCCTGCACGTCAACGGCGACGATCCCGAGGCGGTCACCTTCGCGTGCAAGCTGGCGATCGAGTATCGCCAGAAGTTCAAGCGCGACATCGTCATCGACATGTGGTGCTACCGACGCTTCGGCCATAACGAGGGCGATGAGCCCAGCTTCACCCAGCCGCTGATGTACGACAGCATCCGCGCGCATCCCAAGGTGAGCGACCTCTATTCCGAGCGGCTGCTGTCCGAAGGCGTGATCGAACCGGGCTACCCCGAGGGCCTGCAGGACGATTTCCGCAAGCTGCTCGAGCACGAGTTCGAGGCGGCGGCGAGCTACAAAGCCAACGAGATCGACTGGTTCGCAGGGCGCTGGAGCGGCCTGCACATGCCCGCCGACCCGGAGGGCGCGCGCCGCAACATTCCCACAGCGATCGGCAAGAAGCTGTTCGACAGCCTCGGCCGCACGCTGACCACCGTGCCCGCGGACCTCACGATCCACAAGACGCTGGAGCGGGTGATCGAAGCCAAGCGGCAGATGTTCGAAACCGGCGAAGGATTCGACTGGGCCACCGCTGAGGCGCTCGCGTTCGGCAGCCTGGTGACCGAAGGCCACGGCGTGCGCCTGTCCGGCCAGGATTCCAGCCGCGGCACGTTCAGCCAGCGCCACGCGGCGTGGATCGACCAGCAGACGGAGCGCAAGTTCATCCCGTTGACCACCCTGCCGCATGGCAAGTTCGAGGTCTACGACAGCCCGCTTTCCGAGTTCGGCGTGCTCGGCTTCGAATACGGTTTCGCGATCGCCGACCCCAAGACCCTCGTGCTGTGGGAAGCGCAGTTCGGCGATTTCGCCAACGGCGCGCAGACCATCATCGACCAGTTCGTCGCGGCCGGCGAGGTCAAGTGGCAGCGCGCCAACGGCCTGGTGATGCTGCTGCCCCACGGTTACGAGGGGCAGGGGCCGGAGCACAGCTCTGCCCGCCTCGAGCGGTTCCTGCAGCTTTGCGCCAATGACAACATGCAGGTGTGCAACATCACCAGCCCGGCGAACTATTTCCACGTGCTGCGGCGGCAGATGCTGCGCCCGTTCCGCAAGCCCCTGATCATCATGACGCCGAAGTCTCTGCTGCGGCATCCGATGGCCAAGAGCGCGGCAAGCGAGTTTATTGCCGAGAGCCACTTCAAGCGCATCCTGTCCGACCGGATGGAGATCGCCGACGACAAGGTCCGCCGGCTGGTGCTGTGTTCGGGCAAGGTCGCCTACGACCTGATGGAGCGGCGCGAAGCGGAAGGGATCGAGGACGTTTCGATCGTCCGCCTTGAGCAGCTCTATCCTTTCCCGGACGAGCCGCTGGCGGCTCGCCTCAAGCGCATGACCAACCTCGAAGAGGTGATCTGGTGCCAGGAGGAGGCGCGCAACAACGGCGCGTGGTTCTTCGTCGAAGGCCGGATCGAGAGGGCGCTGACGGAAGCCGGTCATGACGGAATGCGACCGGGCTATGCCGGACGCGATGCCGCCGCTTCGCCCGCCACGGGGTTTGCCGCCCGGCACAAGATGCAGCAGGAGGCGTTGGTTGAACTCGCGCTCGGCCTCAACGGCAGCGAAGCGCGCAAGCGCCTCAAGCGCAGCAGCAAGAAGGCCTGAGGATAGATCATGGCAACCGAAGTCAAAGTCCCCACGCTCGGTGAATCGGTCGCCGAAGCGACCATTGGCGAGTGGCTCAAGAAGCCCGGCGAGGCCGTGAAGGTCGATGAGCCGATCGCCAGCCTCGAAACCGACAAGGTCGCGGTCGAAGTGCCCGCCCCGGTCGGGGGGGTGATGGGCGACTATCGGGTCCAGGTCGGCGAGACGGTCGCCGTCGGCGCGGTGATCGCGACGATCGAGGACGCAACGGCGGCCGGCGAAACGACGCAAGTCGAGGAACGCGAAAAGCCCCAGCCCAGGGAAGAACAACCACCGAAGGCCGAGGCAGCTCCGGCGCCCGCTCCCGCGCCGGCCGAAAGTGACGATGTGGTGACGATGTCGCCTGCGGTGCGCCGTGCGGTGATCGAGAACCATGTCGATCCGACTGCGATCAAGGGCACAGGCAAGGATGGCCGGCTGACCAAGGAAGACGTGCTCGCGGCGGCCAGGGCCAAGCAGCAGGACGCGCCGGTGCAGACCGCGCCCTCGCCCGCACCTTCTCCGGCGCCCGCTCCCGCGCAGACGGGCGAGCGGCGCGAGGAGCGCGTGCGGATGACGCGCCTGCGCCAGACGATCGCCAAGCGGCTCAAGGGCGCGCAGGAAGAAGCGGCGCTGCTCACCACCTTCAACGATTGCGACATGAGCGCCGTGATCGAAGCGCGCGAGGCCTACAAAGACCTGTTCGCGAAGAAGCACGACATCAAGCTCGGCTTTATGAGCTTCTTCGCCAAGGCCGCGTGCCTGGCCCTGAAGGACGTTCCTTCGGTAAATGCCAAGATCGAGGGCGACGAGATCGTCTACCACGATTACGTCGACATCTCGGTTGCGGTCTCGGCGCCCAACGGGTTGGTCGTGCCGGTTGTGCGCAACGCCGACGCGATGAGCTTCGCGGAGATCGAGCTTGCCATCGCCGACTTCGGCAAGCGCGCCAAGGACGGCAAACTGACGATGGACGACATGGCCGGCGGGACATTTACGATCTCGAATGGCGGCGTGTTCGGCAGCCTGATGAGCACGCCGATCATCAATCCGCCGCAGAGCGCGGTGCTTGGCCTACACCGGATCGAGGACCGCCCCGTGGTGCGCGATGGCCAGATCGTGATCCGGCCGATGATGTACCTCGCCCTCTCCTACGACCACCGCCTGATAGACGGGCGCGAGGCGGTCACCGCATTGAAGATCATCAAGGAGGCGATCGAGGATCCAATGCGGATCCTGATCGATCTGTAATGGCTGACACTTACGACTACGACGTTCTCATCATCGGCTCGGGCCCGGGCGGCTACGTCGCCGCGATCCGCGCCGCCCAGCTCGGCCTCAAGACCGCATGCGCAGAGAGCAGGGAGACGCTCGGCGGCACCTGTCTCAACGTCGGCTGCATCCCTTCCAAGGCGCTGCTCCACGGCTCCGAGCTGTACGAGGAAGCGATCGGTGGCACTCTCGCCAAGTTCGGCATCGAAACCGGCAAGGTCACGGTCGATCTGGCGAAGCTGCAGGGCGAGAAGGCCAAAGCGGTCGAGGAGCTGACCGGCGGCATCGCGTTCCTGTTCAAGAAGAACAAGGTCACCTGGCTCAAGGGCCGCGGAAGTTTCGTCGATGCCCACACCGTTATGGTGGGCCAGGACAAAGTGACGGCGAAGAACGTGGTCATCGCCACCGGCTCGTCGGTCACGCCTCTGCCCGGTGTCGAGGTCGATAACGAAAAGGGCCGCATCGTCGATTTCACGGGCGCACTGGCGCTGCCCGAAGTGCCTGAGCATCTGGTGGTGATCGGCGGCGGGGTGATCGGGCTGGAGCTGGGCAGCGTGTGGCGCAGGCTCGGCGCCAAGGTCACTGTCGTCGAGTTTCTCGACCAGTTGCTCCCCGGGATGGACGGCGAGGTGCGCAAGGAAGCCGCCAGGCTGTTCAAGAAGCAGGGCATGGAGCTCAGGCTCTCGACCAAGGTCACAGGCGCGTCGGTCAAGGGCAAGAAGGTCACGCTCACGCTCGAGCCTGCGGCGGGTGGCGCTTCGGAAACGCTCGAAGCCAGCCACGTGCTGGTGTCAATCGGCCGCAAGCCGAACACCGACGGCCTCGGCCTCGACGCGATCGGGCTCGAAACGAACAAGCGCGGCCAGATCGAGACGGACCACGATTTTCGCACCAAGGTCGACGGCGTGTGGGCGATCGGCGACGTGATCCCCGGCCCGATGCTGGCGCACAAGGCCGAGGACGAAGGCATCGCGGTGGCAGAGAACATCGCCGGGCAGACCGGCATCGTGAACCACGCCGTGATCCCGAGCGTGGTCTACACCATGCCAGAGATCGCCGGCGTCGGCCTGACCGAAGAAGCGGCGAAGGAAGCCGGCCACGAGGTCAAGGTCGGGAAGTTCCCGATGATCGCCAACAGCCGCGCCAAGACCAATCGCGACACCGACGGCTTCGTGAAGGTCGTTGCCGATGCGCAGACCGACCGCGTGCTCGGCGTGTGGATGGTCGCCTCGGTCGCCGGAACGATGATCGCGCAGGCAGCGCAGGCGATGGAATTCGGCGCCACCAGCGAGGATATCGCCTACACCTGCCACGCCCACCCGACGCATTCGGAAGCGCTGAAGGAAGCGGCGATGGCAGTCCAGGGCAAGCCGATCCATATCTGATGACGATCTCCCCCTTCCACCTCGCCTTCCCGGTGCGCGACATCGCCGAAGCGCGGGCGTTCTGGGGCGAGACGATGGGCTGTCCGGAAGGCCGCAGCGCACCGGACTGGGTCGATTTCGACTTCTACGGCCATCAGATCGTCGCCCACCTCGCGCCTGCAGGTTCCGGCTCGCGAGATGCGGAAGCGAGCAACCCGGTCGACGGCCACGATGTGCCGGTGCCGCATTTCGGCATCGTTCTGGGCATGGACGAATGGCGCATGCTGGCGGAACGGCTGACAGCCGCGGGTGTCGAGTTCGCGATCGAGCCGCACATCCGCTTCGAAGGCCAGGCCGGCGAGCAGGCGACGATGTTCTTCCGCGACCCAAGCGGCAACGCGATCGAGATGAAGGCGTTCGCGGACCGCTCGAAGCTGTTCGCGAGGGACTGACGGCGGACTTCGCCAATCCAGCGCCTTAGACTGGGTTGCTTCGCTACGCTCGCAATGACGGGAGTGAGGGGGTAATCGTCGGAAGATGACCCCGGCCGTCCCCGCCCTGCCCCCACTGCTCGACCTCGCCGGGATCGCGGTCTTCGCTCTCTCGGGCGCGCTCCTCGCCACCCGGCTGAAGCAGACCATCGTCACTGTGGCGTTTTTCGCGCTCGTCACCGGCGTTGGCGGCGGCACGGTGCGCGATCTGCTGATCGACGCGCCGGTGTTCTGGGTGCGCGATCCGTGGGTGGCGCCGGTGATCCTGTTCACTGCGCTGATCGCGTGGTTCACCCCGCCGCGCTGGTGGGAGGGCAAGCTGCTCGACTGGGCCGACGCGATCGGCCTCGCCACCTATTCGACGCTTGGCACCGCCAAGGCACTCGCGTTCGGCGTGGAGCCGGTGCCGGCGCTGCTGATGGGCGTAATCACTGGCTGCGTCGGCGGGATCATCCGCGACGTGCTCGCAGGACAACCGTCAATACTGATGCGCCCGGAAGTCTACGTGACGCCGGCCGCGCTTGCTGCCGCATTATGCGCGGGCGGCGCCTGGCTCGGCCTGCCGAACGCTGTGGTGTGGACGGTCGCGGCGGTCACCGGATTTGTGCTGCGCGGCGTCGCGATCCAGTTCGGGCTCGAACTGCCGGGCTATTCGCCCGACAAACGAAAGTGAACGAGCGGCCCGACTGCGGAGAAATGGCAGGCAGCCGGGCCTAACTCGAACGCGGTTCAGCCGCCTACGCCGCCCTGGCTTTCGCGCAGGCGCGCGTATGTCTCGTCGTCGTACTGGTTGTTGTCCTCATACGACTGATCGCCATACGACTGATCGCCATAAGATTGATCGTTATAGCCGCGATCGTCGTACGCCGGCGTGTCCCCATCGAACCTCGCGCCACTGTAGTTGCGGTCGGTCTGGATATCGCGGATCTGGCCGTCGTTGCCGATGGAGCAAGTGAACGGGCTACCGTCCTGCAGTGAGCCGTCCACGTCCCAACCGGAGGGGCCACGCCGCACGCTGTCGACCGATCCGATCCGATCGATCGTGCGCTCGATGGCATTCGTGCAGATATCGGCCGCGCGATCGAGCCCCGCCGATGAGCCTGCCTGGCGATCGCGGTAATCGTAGCGCTGCTGGGGCGGCGGAGGCGGCGGGTAGTCGCGGTAGTCGCCGTTGCGATCGTTGTTGTTCGCGACAGCGCTTGCCACCGCGGCAATCCCGCCGAGGATCAGCACACCGGCCAGCACGTCGCCGCCGTCGATCCCGCCACCGTGGCGGTGATGCCCCCAGTGACCACGGCGCGACATGGCGGCGCTGTCTTCATGGGCTTGCGCTATTTCCCCACCGGAATGCGGCAGGTCCACCGCGAAAGCGGGACTGGCGATCAGCGAGAGGGCGGCGGCGATGGCGCTAGCGGCGCTGAAACGATTGAAGCGAGGCATAGAGTACCCCTTTGTCCAGATGCGGATGAGACTAGGCGGCCCAGGCTTGCCTTTGCCTGAACCGCCCGACCGGTTGATCGTTTCGTTTACGTATTACCTCAGGCCGCGGATGCCGCTGAAGTCGAGGTCCGCGACCCGGCCGTACCGCACCTTGCAGGTGAAGTTGCCGCTGTCGTAGCCGCGATAACGGCTGTTCCAGCCGCGGTAGTCGCCGTCCCAGCCGCGCCCGTAGTTGCGGTCCCCCGCGCGCCAGTTGCGGCCCGTCTGGTTGACCGCGATCCGGCCGCGGACGGTGTAGCCATCGCGCGTGCGCTTGACCGACCGGATGTCGGTGACGTTGGCGGAACCACCGTAGGAATAGCGGTTGGCGCTGCGCTCGGCGGCGTAGACGCACTGTTCGACCGCACCACGCGAATCGCCGTAGCCATTGCCGTAGCCGCGGCGATTGTCGCCGTAGCTATAGTCGCCGTAGCGATTGTCGTTGTCGCTGGCGGCGACCACCGCGGCGATGCCGCCGAGGATCAGCGCGCCCGCGATTACTTCGCCGGTGCTGATGCCACCGTCGCGGTCGCGCGCGACCGCCGGGGAAGCCGAAGTCATCGCCATCGCGCCAGCCGCGATGGTGACAACAGTGCCCTTGGCCAAAGCTTTGGTGATGGTCTTCATGGTTCTCATCCTTCCATTGCGAAGGCGCACTGCGCCTCCGATGGAAGGAGAGTTACCAAAGCAGTCGTGAGGCGAGTCTGAAGCGACTCGACAGTTTCCGTTCAGAAAACAACGTTGCTTTCTGAACGATCAGGCCTCGGCGTAGGCGTCCTCGGCGTTCATCACCGGGCCCGAATCCTGGCCCTTGGCGTCCCCGTCGCGGTCCACCAGTTCGATGATCGCGATCGGGGCGGCGTCGCTCGCGCGGATACCGGCCTTGATCACGCGGGTGTAGCCACCCTCGCGGCCGGCGTAACGCTCGGCCAGAACCTCGAACAGCTTCTTCTCCTGAGCGTCATCGAGCAGGCGGCTGTGCGCGAGGCGGCGGTTGGAGAGCCCGCCGCGCTTGGCCAGCGAAATCAGCTTCTCGACGTAGGGCCGCAGCTCCTTCGCCTTGGGCGTGGTGGTGGTGATCTGCTCATGCTTGATCAACGCGGCAGCCATGTTGCGCAGCAGCGCCGTGCGGTGGCCCGACTTGCGGCCGAGCTTGCGGCCGGAAATACCATGCTTCATCTCGTCTTACTCCGTTCGTAGGGGGCCCGTGTCAGGTAGCCCGATCCTGGCGGCTGTCAGGGTCGCCGCCGTCACCCGCTTGAGTGTTAGCCGAGCAGTTCTTGTTCGAGCTTCTTGGCCATTTCCTCGATGTTCTCCGGCGGCCAGCCGGGGATATCCATGCCGAGGCGCAGACCCATGCTCGAAAGCACTTCCTTGATCTCGTTGAGCGACTTGCGGCCGAAGTTCGGCGTGCGCAGCATCTCGGCTTCGGTCTTCTGGACCAGGTCACCGATGTAGATGATGTTGTCGTTCTTGAGGCAGTTGGCCGAACGCACCGACAGCTCGAGTTCGTCGACCTTCTTGAGCAAGTAACGGTTGAGCTGGTTGGCGTCCGATTCCTCGGGCTGCGCGGCAATGCCGATCATCGTCGGCGCGGCCTGCGGCACGCCGTCCTCGAAGTGGACGAACAGCGTCAGCTGGTCCTGCAGGATACGCGCGGCATAGGCGAGCGCATCTTCAGGGGTGACAGTGCCGTCGGTCTCGACCGTGAGGCTGAGCTTGTCGTAGTCGAGTTCCTGCCCGACGCGGGCGTTATCGACCTTGTAGCTCACCTGGCGAACCGGCGAATACAGGCTGTCGACCGGGATCAGGCCGATCGGCGCGTCCACCGGACGGTTCTGTACTGCGGGAATGTAGCCCTTCCCGGTGTCGGCGGTGAGCTCCATGTTGAGCGTCGCGCCTTCGTCGAGATGGCAAATGACGAGGTCCTGGTTGAGTACCTCGATGTCACCCGTGACGGCGATGTCGCCGGCCTTGACCTCGCCCGGGCCAGTGGCCGAGAGCTGGAGTCGCTTGGGGCCTTCACCCTCCATCCGCAGCGCGATCTGCTTCACGTTAAGGATGATGTCGGTCACGTCCTCGCGGACACCGGCAAGCGACGAGAACTCGTGCAGCACGTTCTCGATCTTGACAGAGGTGATCGCGGCGCCCTGAAGGCTCGAGAGGAGCACGCGGCGCAGCGCGTTGCCAAGCGTCAGGCCGAAGCCGCGCTCGAGCGGCTCGGCAACGAAAGTCGCCTTGCGCTTCTTGTCGCCGCCTTCCTTGACGTCGAGCGCGTTTGGCTTCTTGAGTTCCTGCCAGTTCTTGGTGTTGACAGCCATGGAAATCCCCTGGGACGGTGTTTCGGGCGAACCGGCTGCGTGGCGCTGATCAGGCGTCGCGACCGGTTCGAAAATGTGACGGGCCTAGGCCCGCCGGCAGGTTCGAATCAGACGCGGCGACGCTTGGAAGGCCGCACGCCGTTGTGCGGGATCGGCGTCACGTCACGGATCGAGGTGATCGTGAAGCCGACTGCCTGCAGTGCCCGCAACGCGCTCTCGCGGCCCGAGCCGGGGCCCTTGACCTCGACCTCGAGCGTGCGGACGCCGTGCTCGGCGGCCTTCTTGCCAGCATCGTCGGCGGCGACCTGGGCTGCATAGGGCGTCGACTTGCGGCTGCCCTTGAAGCCCATCATGCCGGCGCTCGACCAGCTGATTGCATTGCCTTGCGCGTCGGTGATCGTGATCATGGTGTTGTTGAAGCTGGCGTTCACGTGCGCGACGCCACTGGAAATGTTCTTACGCTCACGGCGCCTGACGCGGCCTGGTTCGCGTGCCATATGGGTGTCCTATCCTAATTCGCAAGCCGCCCGGTGCGCGAGCGGCGGAGATCCTCGAAGCTAGCTTACTTCTTCTTGCCGGCGATCGGCTTGGCCTTGCCCTTGCGGGTGCGCGCATTGGTGTGCGTGCGCTGGCCGCGAACCGGCAAGCCCCGGCGATGACGCAGGCCGCGATAGCAGGCGAGGTCCATCAGGCGCTTAATGTTCATCGAAACTTCGCGGCGAAGGTCGCCTTCGACCATCAGGTCGGCGTCGATCGTCTCACGGATCTGGAGGACCTCCTGATCGCTCAGGTCCTGCACCCGGCGCTCGGGCGCGATGCCCAGCTTTTCGGTGATGCGCTTGGCCGTCGCCGGCCCGATTCCGTGAATGTAGGTGAGCGCAACGATCACGCGCTTGTTGGTGGGGATGTTGACCCCGGCAATACGAGCCACTTAGTTCTCCATGCTCCACAGGAGGCGGCCGGCTTGGCCACTCCTATCTCATCGCGTTTTCAAAACGATAACCGCGTTGCGGGTGATGAAACGGCAAAAAGCCCGGTAGGCGCGCATTGCAATGCTGCCGACCGAACAACCCTTGCGATTATCGAAATGAACGGCGCGCTTACGTCGATTCGTGCTCGCCGTCAACCGGCGAGTGCGCGCCAATTTGCGGCCCGGTTTCGACCGGCCGCCATGCCATTCCTGTTAACACTTATAACCCCGGTGCGACGAGCCGTCAAAGCGCGAAACATGCATCCGTTCAGCTCGAGAGGATGTTTTCGATCGCCTGCGTCACCTGGTCGATGTCCGCCATGCCGTCGACCCGGGCGACGATCCCGCGTTCTTCGTAGAGCGGCAAGATCGGTGCGGTCTTGGCGCGGTATTCGGCCATCCGGGTGCGCACGGTCTGCTCGTTGTCGTCGGGACGGCGCTTGAATTCATGGCTGCCGCACCGGTCGCAGGTGTCGGCGGCGCGCGGCTGCTTGAACCGGTCGTGGTAACCCTCGCCGCATTCGGCACAGGTGAAGCGCCCGGTGATGCGCTCCACCAGCGCTTCTTCATCGACCTCGAGCTCGATCACATGGTCGAGATTGCGGTCATACTCGGCGAGGATCGCGTCGAGTTGAGCCACTTGCGGCGCGGTACGCGGATAGCCGTCGAAGATGGCGCCGGTTTCCGGCCCCATCGCGGTGAGCTGCTCGCCGATCAGCGCCGACACGATCGCGTCCGAGACAAGCTCGCCGCGTTCCATCACCGCCTTGGCCTGCAAGCCGACCGGTGTTTCCGCCTTGACCGCGGCGCGAAGCATGTCGCCGGTCGAGAGCTGGCGCATACCGTGCCGCTCGACCAGGCGCTGCGCCTGCGTGCCTTTGCCTGCGCCCGGCGGGCCAAGAAGAATGATGTTCACGAGCGCCCCTTCCCGCCAACGCTTCGCCGCAATCGGCCGTTTAGCCCCAGGCCGCGCTCAGCGCAGCCGCCCCTTCAATTTCGCCTTCTTGATCAGGTCTCCATACTGGTGCGCCAGCAGGTGCGACTGGATCTGCGTGATCGTGTCGACCGTGACGTTGACCACGATCAACAGGCTGGTGCCGCCGAGGAACAGGCGGATGCCTGTCTCCGCCAGCAGAAACTCCGGCACGCAGCACACCACCGTCAGGTAGATCGCGCCGATCACTGTGATGCGGGTGAGCACGTAGTCGAGATATTCGGCCGTGCGCTTGCCCGGACGGATGCCGGGGATGAAGCCGCCGTTCTTCTTGAGGTTCTCCGCCGTCTCCTCCGGGTTGAAGACCACCGCGGTATAGAAGAACGTGAAGAACACGATGCCGAACGCGTAGAGCGCCATGTACAACGGCTGGCCATGCGCGAGATACTGGTTGAGCGTCACGATAACGCCGCCGAGTGTGCTGTTGGTATCGACCGAGTTGCCGGCGAATTGGGTGATCGTCAGCGGCAACAGCAGGAGCGAGCTGGCGAAGATCGGCGGGATCACGCCCGAGGTGTTGAGCTTGAGCGGCAGGTGGCTGCGGTCCGCCTGCATCATTCCGCTCTGGCTGGCTCGCTTGGGATACTGGATCAGCAGCCGTCTCTGCGCCCGCTCCATGAAGCACATCAGCAGCACGAGGCAGACAATGACGATCACGATGCTCACGATCACAAACGGGCTGATCGAGCCCGAACGGCCGCCTTCGAACAGGTTTGTGGCGAACGTCGGGAAGCGCGAGACGATGCCGGCCATGATGATCAGCGACACGCCGTTGCCGATCCCGCGAGCAGTGATCTGCTCGCCGAGCCACAGCAGGAACATGCTCCCGCCGATAAGGCTGATTACCGCGACGAGACGGAACGTCATGCCCGGATCGACGACCGCTTGCAGCCCACTCTGCGCGCCATAGGCCTCGAGCCCGGCAGCGATGAACCAGCCCTGGATTCCGCACAGCAGCACGGTGCCGTAACGGGTATACTGGTTGAGCTTCTTGCGCCCTGCCTCGCCTTCCTTCTTCAGCGCCATCAGCGCCGGATGGAGCGAGGCCGCGAGCTGCACCACGATCGACGCGGTGATGTACGGCATGATGCCGAGCGCGATGAGGCTCATGCGCTCGAGGCTGCCGCCCGAGAACGTGTTGAACAGGTCGAGGATACCGCCCTGCGTCTGCTGGTAAAGCTGCGAAAGGATCAGCGGGTTGACGCCAGGCAGCGGAACGAAGCTGAGGAAGCGGAACACCACAAGCGCACCGATCGTGAACCAGATACGCTGGCGCAGCTCGGTGGCTTTGGAAAAGTTGGCGAAACTGAGATTGCTCGCCAGATTGTCTGCGCGTGATGCCATCGTATTCGATCGCCTAGATCAGGCCCCCCACATTCGGTTCCGGCCCATATAGGATGCGGGCGGGGAAGCAAAACCCCGCCCGTGACGCATTCTACCGCTTATTCGGCTCCGCCGGCTTCGGAAGCCGCTTCAGAGACGGGCGCCTTGTCGGCTTTCTCCACCTTCGGAGCCTTCTCCGCCTTCGGAGCCTTGTCTGCCTTCGAAGCCTTATCCGCCTTCGCGCGCTCGTGCGCCTTGCCCTTGGGCGGCTTGGCATTCGCCGGAACCTTCGGCGCGATCACTTCAACCGAACCGCCAGCCTTCTCGACCGCCTCGATTGCGCCCTTCGATGCGCCGGCAACCTTGAAGCTGACCTTGGAGGTGAGCGTACCCTTGCCGAGCAGGCGCACGCCGTCCTTGCCGCCATTGCCGAGGCCCACAGCCTTGAGCGCGTCGTGATCGAGCACGCCCTTGGCATCGAGCTTCTTGGCGTCGATGAACTTCTGCACCATGCCGAGGTTCACTTCGGCGTAATCCTTGGCGAACGGGTTGTTGAAGCCACGCTTCGGCAACCGCATGTGGAGCGGCATCTGGCCGCCCTCGAAGCCGGCGATCGACACGCCCGAGCGCGCCTTCTGGCCCTTCTGGCCACGGCCGCCGGTCTTGCCCTTGCCCGAGCCAATGCCCCGGCCGATGCGCATCCGGCCCTTTCGAGCGCCGGCGTTGTCGCGGATGTCGTTCAGTTTCATGTCAATGCACTCGCTTTCGCTTTAGTCGCGCCTGTTCCGGCAAACCGGAACCTCATTGTAAAATATCGGACCTCGTGCGGCTACGAGACCTCGGCTTGCGCCGGGGTGCGTTACTCCGCCACCACTTCGACCATGTGCGGAAGCTTGGCGATCGCGCCGCGCACTTCCGCGGTGTCCTCGATCTCGACCACCCGGTGCATCTTGCCCAGGCCAAGGCCGATCAACATCTGCTTCTGCTTCTCGGGGCGACGGATCGGCGAGCCGATCTGCTTGATCTTGATTTTCGCCATCTTGCTTACTCCACCAGCGCCGCGGCGTCGGCTTGAGCCTCTGCCTCGCTTGCGCCGCCGCGACCGAGGAGGTCGGAGACCTTCTTGCCGCGGCGCTGAGCGACCGACTTCGGCGAAGTCTGGTTGAGCAGCGCGTCGAACGTGGCGCGGATCATGTTGTAGGGGTTCGAAGTGCCGACCGACTTGGTCACCACGTCGTGAACGCCCAGGCTCTCGAACACGGCGCGCATCGGACCACCGGCGATAATGCCGGTGCCCGCTGGCGCGGAGCGAACGTTGACCTTGCCGGCCCCGAAGCGTCCCTTGCCATCGTGATGCAGCGTGCGGCCTTCCTTAAGCGGCACGCGGATCATCTTCTTCTTGGCAGAGGCGGTCGCCTTGGTGATCGCCTCAGGCACTTCGCGCGCCTTGCCGTGGCCGAAGCCAACGCGGCCCTGGCCGTCACCGACCACCACCAGCGCGGCGAAGCCGAAGCGCTTGCCGCCCTTGACGGTCTTGGACACGCGATTGATGTGGACGAGCTTCTCGATCAGCTCATCGCCTTCTTCCTCATCGCGACCACGGCCACGGCCACGGCCACCGCGATCGTCACGCCCACGGCCGCCACGGCCGCGGTCACCGCCGCGATCGCCGCCACGGCCACCGCCGCCGCCGCCACGGCCACCGCGTGCTTCGCGGGGCGGGTTGGCGTCGCCGCTTTCGGTCGATTGCACTTCAGCAGCCACGGTCGGCTCGACCGCCGGAGCGACTTCGACTGGCTCGGAGACCGGAGCGGCTTCCGTCGGCTCTGGCGCCGCAGCCGACTCGGCTTGCTCTGCCGGAGCAGCCTGCTCAACCGGAGCGGCCGTGTCAGGCGCTTCGGTCGCCGAGACGTTCTCGTCGGTGTTTTTCTTGTCAGCCATAATCAGAACTCCAGCCCGCCCTCGCGGGCCGCTTCGGCGAGCGCCTTGACGCGGCC
>CAYNXB010000059.1:0-15838 GCA_964401045.1 uncultured Sphingomonadaceae bacterium
CGTTTTCCACCCATCGTAGACGTTCGGAGGATCAGCCGTTCCGACCGGCCGAAAAACGGTCATGGGCTTGGAAAATGGTAGCGGAGGAGGGACTTGAACCCCCGACACGCGGATTATGATTCCGCTGCTCTAACCAACTGAGCTACTCCGCCCCTTCAGGCAGGGCGCGCACATAGGGGCAGCCCTTCTGCCGGTCAACCGCGGAACGGCTCGCCGCGTCAGCGCCGAAATGGATAGTCCACGATCGACTGCCACACCCCTTCGTCCCACGCGTAGAGCCCGAAGCCCCGGAAGCGGAAGGCGCACGGCTCGAACGCCGCCGTAAGCTCGGCCTGCAACGCCGTGGCTGCTTCGCGCGTGACCTTGTTCTGCACGGTGACATGAAGCCTCAGCTTGCGATCGTCCTGCCAGCCCAGCAGGCCGTGGAAACGCTCGGCCATCTGCGCGTGGAGTGCCGCCATGCCCTCGCTGGAGAGGTCGAACGCGGTGCCCTGCCCCATGTCCCACAGGCCGGTGATCCGTGCCTCCGGCGGCGCTTTTTTCGCCAGTTCCGCCAGCAACCGCCGCACTTCTCCCTCCGCCGAGGGCGGCAGCGCGTGGAACAGCGTGACGTGCGCGCGCAGGCGGTTCTTCTCCGGCGGATAGTGTGCCCGGCGCAAGCCATCGGCCCAGGCGAGCACGTCGCCCGGCAGCTCGGCAGTGATCAGCAGCGGCTTTGCGGTATTCACATCTCGCCGCGTGCGCGCCGGATGGCGAACCAGCGCGCGACGTTGGCGTTATGCTGCTCGAGCGTGCTGGCGAACACGTGCCCGCCCTTGCCGTCGGCGACCATGTAGAGGGCGTCGGTCTGTGCCGGATTGAGCACTGCCTCGATCGACGCGCGGCCCGGATTGGTGATCGGGCCTTTGGGCAGGCCGACCATGGTGTAGGTGTTGTAATCGTTGATCGCCGCGATTTCCGACTGGCGGATTCGCCGGCCGAGCGGCTTGCCCTTGGTGATCGGGTAGATGATCGTGGGATCGGCCTGCAACAGCATCCCTTGCTTGACCCGGTTCGAGTAGAGCCCCGCCACCATCCGCCGCTCGGATGATTTGCCGGTTTCCTTCTCGACGATCGAGGCGAGAGTCACCGCCTCCTTCGGGGTCGAAACCGCGATGTCGGGCTTGCGCCTGGGCCACAGCTCGGCAACCGTCTTGGCCATCGCCGCCTGCATGCGTGCGAGCACCGCCGCGCGGGATTCGCCGCGCTCGAAATCGTAGCTCTCAGGCAGGACCGAGCCTTCTTCGGGGACCGGAATCCGGCCGCTGAGCAGCGGTTCGGCCATCAGCCGCTCGTAGACCATGATCGACGGCATGCCTTCGGGCACGGTGACGAAGCGGCGCACCACCTGGCCATGCTGGAAGATGTCGAGGATCGTCGCGGGACTCGACCCTGGCGGGATGTTGAACTCGCCGGCCTTGATCGGATCGCGGCTGGCGAAGACCTTCGAACGCAGCATGAAACTGCTGGAAGAGGCGATCAGCCCCTCCTTCTCGAGCTTATCGGCCACTGACGCCACCGAGGCGCCGGACGGCACCACGAATGCGGTCTCCTTGTCGACCGCCGACGTGCCCCACCAGCCCCACGCGAACCAAACGAGCGCGAGGAAGGCGAGAAGGGCAAGGACGCCGCCGCCGAGGCAACCGCGCCGGGCCACGTCAGGCTACCTGTTTCATCACCAGGCTGGCGTTGGTGCCGCCGAAGCCGAAGCTGTTGTTGAGCACCGCGCGGATCGTGCGTTCCTTTGCATGGTGCGGAACGAGATCCACGCCCTCGCAACCCTCCGACGGGTTATCGAGGTTGAGCGTCGGCGGGGCGATCTGGTCCCTCATCGCCAGGATACAGAAGATGCTTTCCACCGCGCCGGCGCCGCCCAGCAGATGACCGATCGCCGACTTGGTGCTGCTCATCGACACGGTCGAGATCGCGTTGCCGAACAGGCGGCGGACCGCGCCCAGCTCAAGCTCATCGCCAAGCGGCGTCGAAGTGCCGTGAGCGTTGATGTAGTCGATGTCCGACGGGTCGACGCCCGCCTTGCGCAGCGCCATCGCCATCGAGCGGAATGCCCCCGATCCTTCAGGATGCGGCGCGGTGACATGGTACGCATCGCCGGACAGGCCGTATCCGGCGATCTCGGCGTAGATTTTCGCGCCGCGCTTCTTGGCGTGCTCATATTCCTCGAGCACCACCACCCCGGCGCCCTCGCCCATCACGAACCCGTCGCGGTCCTTGTCATAGGGCCGGCTGGCACGGGTCGGCTCGTCGTTGAAATGTGTGCTGAGCGCGCGCGCCTGAGCAAACCCGGCGATGCCGATCGGGCAGATCGTCGCCTCGGCACCACCGGCGAGCCTGATGTCCGCGTCGCCGTCCCTGATCATCCGCGCCGCGTCGCCGATCGAGTGCGCGCCGGTCGAGCAGGCGGTGACAACCGCGTGGTTCGGGCCCATCAGCCCGTACTTGATCGAGACCTGGCCCGAGATGAGGTTGATCAGCCGCCCGTGGACGAAGTGCGGCGAGACGCGGCTCGGCCCCTTCTCGGCCAGCACCAGCGATTCACTTTCGATTCCCGGCAGACCACCGATGCCCGAGCCGATCGAGCAGCCGGCCATCAGGCGCGTCGCTTCGTCCATGTCGGTGAGGCCGGCGTCCTCGATCGCCTGGCCGGCGGCATCGATGCCGAACACGATAAAGGGATCGACCTGGCGTTGAACCTTGTGATCGACGCGCTTGTTGGCGTCGAATCCGTATTCATGGTCAGCCGGCTTCACCTCGCAGGCGATGCGGCACTTCTGGTCCGATGCATCGAAATGGGTGATCGGCCCCGCTCCGCTCTTCGCGGCGAGGATATTGGCCCAGGTCGTCTCGACGTCGGCTCCCAGCGGAGTGACGAGGCCCAGCCCGGTTACGACTACGCGGCGCATGATCGCTCTCCAGAAAACAGAAAGGCCCAGCCCGTTCCGGCTGAGCCTTTCAACCCCCGTCCGCTCTCGGCGGGTGCCAGACGGCGGGGAGAGCGGGCTATCAGCCCTTGTGCTCTTCGATGTACTTGTTCGCGTCGCCCACAGTGGCGATCTTCTCGGCGGCGTCGTCCGGGATTTCGACCCCGAACTCTTCCTCGAAGGCCATCACCAGCTCGACGGTGTCGAGGCTGTCGGCGCCGAGATCGTCAATGAAGCTAGCATCGGGAGTAACCTTGTCCTCCTCTACGCCGAGATGTTCGACGACGATCTTCTTCACGCGGTCGGCGGTGTCGCTCATAAGAGTGGCCCTCTTCTAGGTCGGGGTTAATCGAGTTGCTGTCGCCCTAATGAACGGGCGGCGGGCTGACAAGTGCCCATGCCGCCGTTCAAATCGCGTTGTGCTCGGCAAGTTGTGCGTCGCCGCGGTGACGATCGGCGATCCGGCGCAGGCCCATGCCCGCGTAATCGGCCTTGGCATTCGCGGCCAGCGTGCGGCGGTAATAGTCCTCCGCCGCCGCCAGGTCGCCCGCGCTTTCGGCGCAGAGGCCGAGGTTGAACAGCACCGACGGATGGCCTGCGTTGGTCCCTTCGAGCGCGTGGAAGGCGTCGCACGCCAGCCGCCCATCCTGCTTGGTGAGCCGCAGCGCATCGCGGAAGCGGTCCTTGTCGGCGTTCGCAAGGCCGTTGCGGTCTTCCATCACGCGGATGTCCTCGACCCGCTCCACCGGCGCGAAGCGGAAACGGAGATCGCGCGCCAGCGCCTGGGTGAGCTGGCGGATCATATCGTCCTGCGACGGCCGTCTGTCGTCGCGGCAATAGCGCGTAGCGCTCTCGCGCGGCTCGTCGAAGGCATCGAGCAGCATCCCGTCCGGGTCGATCAGGCGAATGCTGGGATCGATCCGGACGACCGCTTCCCAGCACGGAATCTTGCGCTTCTCGCGCTTGGTGCACTTGTCGTCCTTATCCCGCTCCACGCACTCCTCGCGCTCCTTGTCGTAGGAATCGCGACGCGAGCGTTCGACAGAGAGCGTGCCCTGCAACGTCGCTTCGGCCTCGGCAGCGCGACCGCCGGGGACGACCCGGAAATAGGGCGTACCGCCGATCGACACCGCGCGCAGCTCGTCCCCGAGCGCGATTGCCAGCGTCTGGCCGTCGATGCCGCCGAACGGCTCCACCGCGATCGATTGCACCGCCGCCGCTGCGTCACTGCCGGCCGGATAGACGCCGCCCACCGGCAGGGTTTCGGCCATCGCGGGATGGGCCACGGAAGCCGCGATTGCGCTCAGCGCGAGCAATATCTTGCGGATCATGGAAGCCCCCTTCGGGAACACGATTAGGCAGCGGCAGAGACGCGTCAAGGGCGTGCGAACCGGCTTCACATTTGCTAAGATGTGTGGGGGTCGTTTGGACCGCACGCCGCATCAGTGCAGCTTGAGCGCGCTCGCGCAAATGGGGGAAAACCATGATTTTGAAGAAGATTCTCGCCGTCACCGCGGTCGCTGGCATGATTGCGGGCACGCCGGCCTACGCCAAGGGCGAGTCGTCTGGCCGAAAGGCGCAGTCCAAGGGCACGCAGGAAATCCCTCGCTGCACGCGCAATCTCGGCACGATCGCGATCGTGGAGCCGGATGACAAGTGGTGGCGCGAATTCAACCTCGGCAGTCCTGAAGCCGTGTTGCGGGTCTTCATCCAGCAATCGGGTTGCTTTACGATGGTGAACCGCGGCGGTGCGATGCAGAACCGCGCGATGGAGCGCGCCCTGGCCGATCAGGGCGAGTTGCAGGAAGGTTCGAACCTCGGCCGGGGCCAGGTCAAGGCGGCCGACTACTTCATCCAGCCCGATATCGTCACCGCCAACCGGGATAGCGGCGGCGGCAACATCGGCGGCGCGCTGGGCGGGTTCCTGGGCGGAACGTTCGGCGCCATCGCCGGCGGGATCAACATCAAGAAGAAAGAAGCCAACGTCACCCTGACGGTGGTCAACGCCCGCACCACGGTGGAGGAAGCGCTGACCGAAGGCTATGCGCGCAAGTCCGACATCGGCTTCGGCGGCGGTGGCGGTGCCGGCTGGTGGGGCGGGTTCGCCGCGGTCGGCGGCGGCGGCTACCAGAACACCGAGATCGGCCAGGTCATCGTGCTCGCCTACCTCGATGCCTACACCAAGCTGGTGAGCCAGCTGGGCGGCCTGCCCGAGGATGCCTCGGCGGCGGCGCCGGAGGCGAACTGAGCGGAAAGGTGAAGCGCCCGGCGGCTTAGCTGCCGGGCGCGACCGCCTTATCGACGTTCACGGTTTCGGCCCCCGCAGCCTTGGACGGCTCGATCGTGCGGATATGCACGTCCCGCAGCTGGCGCGTGCTGGCGAGCGACGGCGCGCCCATCATCAGGTCCTGCGCCCGCTGGTTGAGCGGGAA
Organism: uncultured Sphingomonadaceae bacterium; assembly: GCA_964401045.1. GTDB lineage: Bacteria > Pseudomonadota > Alphaproteobacteria > Sphingomonadales > Sphingomonadaceae > CAYNXB01. The sequence continues at coordinate 5,411 of CAYNXB010000059.1, forward strand.
CGCGATCACCTCGCGGATGTTCGGCTCATCCGCCAGCAGCATGACGATGCGATCGATGCCGGGCGCCGAGCCGCCGTGCGGCGGCGCACCCAGTTTGAACGCCTCGATCATGCCCGAGAAGTTCGCATCGACATCCGCCTGCGAATAGCCGGCGATCTCGAACGCCTTGTACATGATCTCCGGGCGGTGGTTCCGGATTGCGCCGGACGACAGCTCGTAGCCGTTGCAGACGATGTCGTACTGCCAGGCGAGAATCGACAGCGGGTCCTGGTTCTCCAGCGCATCCATCTCGCCTTGCGGCATCGAGAACGGGTTGTGGCTGAAATCGACCTTCTTCTGGTCCTCGTCGTACTCGAACATCGGGAAATCGACGATCCAGCAGAACTTGAAGCAGTCCGGCTCGATCAGGCCCAGTTCCTCCGCGGTGCGCGTGCGCGCGAGGCCGGCGAGCTTGCCCGCCTCCTTCTCCTTACCCGCGGCAAAGAACAGGCCATCGTCGGGCCCCAGGCCCAATTCGGCGTAGATCTTCTCCATGTTCTCCGGGCCGTGGTTCTTCGCGATCGGGCCACCGAACTCACCGCCCTTGCGGGTAACATAGCCGAGCCCGGCGAAGCCCTCACGCTTCGACCAGTCGTTCATGTCGTCGAAGAACTTGCGGCTCTTCTCGGCGGTGTTCGGCGCCGGAACCGCGCGCACCACCCCGCCTCCGCCGACGATTTTCTCGAAGATACCGAAACCCGACTTCTCGAAATGGTGTGAGATATCCGTGATAAGCAACGGGTTTCGCAGGTCCGGCTTGTCCGAACCATACTTGAGCATCGCCTCGGCATAGGGAATCCGCGGGAACGAGCCAGCCGGGGTCACCGCCTTGCCGTTCGCGAACTCCTCGAACACGCCGGCGAGCACGGGTTCCAGCGCCTGGAACACGTCTTCCTGCGTCACGAAGCTCATCTCGAAGTCGAGCTGGTAGAATTCCGGAGAGCGGTCGGCGCGCAGATCCTCGTCGCGGAAGCACGGCGCGATCTGGAAGTAGCGATCGAACCCGGCGACCATCAGCAGCTGCTTGAACATCTGCGGCGCCTGCGGAAGGGCGTAGAAGCGGCCCGGATGGAGGCGGCTGGGCACGAGGTAGTCGCGCGCGCCCTCGGGGCTGGAGGCGCCCAGGATCGGCGTCTGGAACTCGGTGAAGCCCTGATCCTGCATCCGCCGGCGCAGGCTGGAGATCACCCGGCTGCGAAGCATGATGTTGTTGTGCATCGTCTCGCGCCGCAGGTCGATGAAGCGGTACTTGAGGCGAATGTCCTCGGGATAGTCCTGCTCGCCGGCGACCGGCAGCGGCAGCTCCTCGGCGCGGCTCTGCACGGTGGCGGCTTGCGCGAACACTTCGATCGCGCCGGTCGGCAGGTTCGGATTCACCGTCTCCCCCGCGCGCGCCTTGACCAGCCCGTCAATGGTGACGACCGATTCCGGCCTGAGCCCTTCGAGCGTCGCCAGCGCGGGCGAATCTTCGTCGGCGACGATCTGGGTCAGACCGTAGTGATCGCGCAAGTCGACGAACAGCACGCCACCGTGATCGCGCTTGCGGTGCACCCAGCCCGACAGCCGGACGGTTTCGCCGACGTTTCCGGCGCCCAATTCCGCGCAGTTGTGGGAACGATACGCGTGCATCTAAACTCTTTCCGTAAGGGAGGTTATGGCGCTAAGGGCGCGCAGCGTTTGCGCGGGCTGCACGGCCCTTTGCGGGAAAGCGCGCTAACAGGGGAACGGGGTGGCTTTGTCAAGCCGCAGGCCGGTCCCGAGGGCGGTGAACCGCCCGCGGAAGACACAAGAACGATGCACATACACGAGCTGATTACCAAGACCGAAGACCTCGCGGCGCTATGCGCCCGCCTCGCCAAGTCGGACTTCATCACCGTCGATACCGAATTCATGCGCGAGAACACCTACTGGCCCGAGCTGTGCCTGGTGCAGATCGCGGACGAGAAGGAAGCCGCGGCAATCGATCCGCTGGCCAAGGGCATCGACCTGACACCGCTGCTCGACCTGCTGACCGACAACGAGGAAGTCCTGAAGGTCTTCCACGCCGGCGGACAGGACGTCGAGATCATCTTCAACCTCACCGGGCGCACCCCGCACCCGATCTTCGACACGCAGATCGCGATGATGGCGATCAGCCAGTCGGAGCAGATCGGCTATGCCAACCTGGTCGAAAGCTGGCTCGGCACCCAGATCGACAAGGGCGCGCGCTTTACCGACTGGAGCCGCCGCCCGCTGACCGAGCGGCAGATCGAATACGCGATCGGCGACGTGACCTACCTGTCGACGATCTTCCCCAAGATCCTCAAGCGCCTGATCAAGACCGGGCGCGGCGCGTGGCTCGATGCCGAGATGGAAAAGCTCGCCGATCCGGACAACTACCGCAACGATCTTGGCACCGCATGGCACCGCATCCGCGCGCCGAGCCGCAACCAGCAAGTGCTCGGGCGACTGAAGGCGCTGGCCGGATGGCGCGAGGAAGAGGCGCAGGACAAGAACATCCCGCGCGGCCGCATCATGCGCGACGAGACGCTCGCCGACCTCGCCAGCCATCCGCCGAAGGACCAGGCCGATCTCGCCAAAGTGCGCGGCCTGTCGCAGGCATGGCGTGAAAACGAGATCGGCAAGCGCCTGATGCGCGTGCTGGCGAACGCCGAACCGCTCCCTGCCGACGAGATGCCGGACAAGCCCAAGCGCGGCGCGCCGCTGGGCAAGGAAGGCGCGCTGGTCGCCGACCTGCTCAAGCTGCTGCTCAAGATCCGCTCGCGCGAGATCGATGTCGCAGCGCGGCTGCTGGCCCGTTCGGACGAGCTCGAGGCCCTCGCCGCCGGCGTGCGCGATCTGCCGGTGTTGAACGGATGGCGGCGCGAGGTGTTCGGCAAGGACGCGCTCGATCTGGTCGAAGGCAAACTCGGCTTCGGCGTCGTCAAGAATCGTCTCAAGATGACCCACATCGACGACCTGCCCCCCCCTGCCGACACTGCCGAACCGGATCCCGATGCGGAGCAGGAGCCGCAGGCGGCGGAGTGACCACCTACCTCCCCACGATCAAGCAGCTGCAGTACCTCGTAGCGCTGCACGAACATGGCCATTTCGGGCGCGCGGCCGAGGCCTCCTTCGTCTCCCAGTCGACGCTATCGGCCGGCATCCGCGAGCTGGAATCGCTGCTCGGGGTAACGCTGGTCGAGCGCAGCCGCCGGGTGGTGCGGTTCACGCCGCTCGGCAACCAGGTGGTCGCCAAGGCACATCGCCTGCTGCGCGAGGCCGAAGAACTGACAGATCTGGTCCATGCGTCCGGCAAACCGCTCGCTGGCGAGCTGCGGATGAGCGTGATCCCCACGATCGCCCCGTTCCTGCTGCCGCGCATGCTCCCGCGCCTCAGGAGGGAGCGCCCGCAGCTCAAGCTGTTCCTGCGCGAGGAGACCACGCACGACGCGCTCGAATCGCTCAACCATGGGCGCGCGGATTGCGTGCTGATGGCGCTGCCTTTCGCCACCGGGGACGTCGACAAGGAAATCATCGCCGAGGATCGGCTCTACGTCGCCTTCCCCAAGGACGATCCGCGCGATCCGCCCGACACGATTCCCGCCGCGATGATCGACGAAGGCCGGCTGTTGCTGCTCGAGGACGGGCATTGCCTCAAGGAGCACGCTCTCGCCGCCTGCAACCGCCCCGAACTGCGCGCCTCGGCAACGATGATCGGTACCAGCCTGCACACGCTGGTGCAGATGGTCGACAATGGCCTTGGGGTGACGATGCTGCCCAAGATGGCGCTCGACGCCGGCATCCTTCACAACACCCACGTCATCGCCCGGCCGCTGAAGGCCGCCCACCCCAGCCGCGAGATCGCGCTGGTGTGGCGCAAGAACAGCCCGCGCGGCGAGGAATTCCGGCTCCTGGCCGACGAGCTTCGGGCCGGTTGAACCCGGTCCGCGCGTTAACGTTCGCTTATCGCTTTCCCGCTAGGTTTTCTCTCGGACATCGGGAGATCCCGGCATGGCGGAGTCTGGTAAGACTCCTGCTCAAATCAAGCGGGAAAACAGAGACCTGCGGGCCCGTTTGCGCCTGCTGGAGGACGCCCTGGAAAACATGGGCCACGGCTTGTGCATGTTCGATGCACGGGGCCGCATCGTGGTGACCAACCGACGCTACTCTGAAGTCGCCGCCCTACCGCCCGGGAGCGTCCACGCCGGCATGACCTCGCTCGATCTCGCGCAACTGGGCATCGACGCCGGCTATCATCCGGAACGGACCGCGCAGGAAGTTCACGACGCGATGTGGGCGAACCTCACCTGCCCGGAAGACGAGCGCCTTCCCTTGCGGCGCGCCAATCGTGTGCTGGCCTGCCATCCGCAGCGCACGCCGAACGGCAACATGGTCGCGACCTTCGAGGACATTACAAAGCGGACCGAGGCCGAGGAGGCGTTGCGCGCCAGCGAAGCGTGGCTGAGCGCCATCCTCAACGCCATGCCCGATTGCGTGAAGATCTTCGCCGAGGACGGCACCCTCACCTACATCAATCCGCAGGGCCTGGAGCTGCTTCAGGCAGCGACCTTCGAGCAGCTCAAGGGATCGACCGCGGCCGTCGTTCCGCCCGAATACGCCGAAGCGTGCCTCGACGTTCACCGGCGGGTGATCAAAGGCGAGTCGGTCAACTGGACCTACGAGCTCATCGGGCTCAAGGGCCGCCGCGTCCACGTGGAGGCGATGGCGGTTCCCTTCGGCATGCCGGACGGGTCCACGACTCACCTGTGCATCTCTCGTGACGTCAGCAAGCGCAAGCAGGCGGAAGATGCCCTGCGTCGCAGCGAGGAACGCCTGCGGTTGGTGCAAGAGGCCACCGGCCTTGCACATTTCGAGGCAGGCCCGGACGGCATCGCGATGTGCTCTCAGCGCCTGGCCGAACAGGCGGGCCTGCCGCCAGGCACCACTTCGATGAGCTTCGAAGACTGGATGAAGATCGTTCATCCCGATGACCGTGACCAGTGGTTCGCCGGAATCGTCAATTCGCTCGAACGGACGGACGCCCATGCGTCCGAATTCCGCATCGTCCGCCCCGACAATGGCGAAGTGCGCTGGATCCTGAGCCACACGAAAATCGAGCGCGATGCAGTCGGAAACGCGAGCCGCAGCATCGGCGCGCATCTCGACATAACCAGCCGCAAACACGCCGAGGAAGCCCTGCGGGAAAGCGAGGAGCGTTTCCGCCTGGCCGCCGAGGCAGCATCGCTCGGCGTTTGGGACTATGACCCGATCACCGGCAGGCGGGAATGGTCCGGCCGGCTATGCGAGATTCTCGGGTTCGAAAACGGCGTCGAGCCGTCGCTGGAGCTCGCCGCCGAGCGAGTCCATGCCGAGGACCGCGCGCGCTTCCTCGAGCTGCTGAACGAGATGCGGGACGACCCGCGCTCAACCCGCTTCGCATACACCTTCCGCATCTGCCGCGCCTACGACGGCGCCGAGCGCTGGCTGACGATGAACGGCTGGAAGGCCGACCGCTCGGAGGGATTAAGCCGCATCATCCTGACCGTGCGCGACGTGACGGAGGAGCGTACTGCCGAGGAGCGCATTCGCTGGAACGCAAGCCACGACGGGCTGACCCAGCTCGCCAACCGGGTGAAGTTCCAGGAGCAACTCGATATCTCCGTGCGCAGGGCGAAGAAAACGGGAACCAGCTTCGGGCTGCTGATGATCGACCTCGATCACTTCAAGCAGATCAACGACGCGCTCGGCCACCAGGCGGGCGATCGCCTGCTGCAGAGCTTCGCCGATCGCCTTCGCACCACCGTACGATCATACGACACGGTCGCACGGCTCGGCGGGGACGAATTCGCGATCCTCGTCAGCCGGCTGGATTCGCCCGACTGCCTCGCCCAACTATCGCACTCCATCCACGAGCGCCTGCGCGAACCATTCATCCAGCAGGGGCGCGTGCTCGATTGCCGCGTCAGCATCGGCGCGGCGGTGTTCCCCGATCACGGGACCACGCCGAAAGACCTGATGGTCAGCGCCGACATGGCGCTCTACGCGGCCAAGGCCGAAGGGCGCTCCACCACCATCGAATACCGCCCGTACCTGCGTGACGAGGTCCAGCGTTTCGCGGCGATGGTCGGCACCGCCCGCGACGCGATCCAGGGCGATCGCATCGTCCCCTACTACCAACCCAAGCTCGATCTCGCGAACGGCTCGATCGTCGGCTTCGAGGCGCTGCTGCGCTGGCGCGACAAGAAGGACGGGGTGCACTTGCCGGCCGGGATCGCCGCGGCGTTCGAGGACCACGAGGTTGCCGCCGAACTCAGCGACCGGATCATCGGCCAGTCGATCGGCGACATGCGCCGCTGGCTCGAGCAGGGCGTGACGTTCGGACATGTCGCGGTGAACGCCTCGGCAGCGGAGTTCCGCCGCGACGATTTCGCCGAGCGTGTGCTGGAAGCGCTGCACAAGGCGGACATTCCGCCCGAGTGCTTCCAGCTCGAGGTGACCGAGACGGTGTTCCTTGGCCGTGGCGCCGAATTCGTGCAGCGCGCGCTGTCGGTGCTGAACGAAACCGGGGTGCGCATCGCGCTCGACGATTTCGGCACCGGCTATGCGTCGCTGCGCCACCTCAAGGAATTCCCGGTCGGCGCGGTCAAGATCGACCGCAGCTTCGTGCGCGACATGGGCAACGGCGCGAACGACGAGGCGATTATCAAGGCGGTGATCAACCTCGGCAAGAACCTCGGCATCAAGGTCATCGCCGAAGGCATCGAGACGATGAGCCAGGCCGAGCGGCTGATCGAGCTCGGCTGCGATTACGGCCAGGGCTTCCTGTTCTCCGAAGCGGTGCCGGCAAGCCGGATCCCGCCGCTCGTCGCCAGCTTCGCGGGACGGCGCGGCCGGAACCGGCAGCTGAAGCTCGTTTCAGGAAACCGCTAACCCGCCGCCCCCGCCCTACTCCGGCAGGATGCCCATCTTCTTCATCAGCTCTTTCTGCTCCGGATACCAGAATTCGAGGTGGCAGCTCTCGCACACGCCATCCATCTCGTTGATCAGGCGGCCCGCGGTCACCGCGTCCTTTTTGCCAGCGGCGGCGGAGAGATCGGTGGCGTGCTCGGTCAGCGAATCCGCCAGCGCGCGAAACACGTCAGTGTCCCTTTCCAGATGCGCCTGGATCATCGCCGGGGTCGGCGCGCCTTGGGTGCCTTCGTCGGCGATCTTCATCCCCGACTTGACCACCACCAAGGGATCGAGTTTCTCCAGTGCGCGGGCATGACCGGCCATGCGGTCCGCCGCGGCCCTCAGGTCTGTCCAGTTCTTGTCGCTCATCAGCGCGGGATCGATCGAGGCGTTTTCACTGATCGCGGCGTTGCCGATCGCCCAGATCGCGTCGGCATCCGGGTCGATGCGATCCACCATGAACTCGTGAACCGTGGTCGGCTCGGGTTTTGCGGGCGCGGTTTTCTCCCCGGAGCACCCTGCGACGAGCACCGCCATCGCCAGCATGCACATGTACGTCTTCTTCATGATCGAGCCTCTCATCGATATTGCCTCAGGTTATTCGCGTTCCTGATCTTTTGATAGTGCGGCCGACGCGCCTGATCCCCAGCCACAGGCCGATCAGGCACAGGATCGTCACCCCCGCCATCAGCGGCAGCACCACGATGTCCCACACCGGCCGCAGGCGCAGCGCCGGCGCGAAGTCGAAGCTGTGCAGCGCCGAATGCCACCAGCGGAAGCTGCGTGCGGGGCCGTCCACATAATCGACCAACTCGCCGGTACGCGGATCGAAATAGAACCGCGTGCGATCGCCGTCGGCATAGATCACCCGCCACGCGGGAAGAACCACGGAGCTGTGGTGAGAATAGTGGTAGGCGTCCTCCACGCGGATCAGCCCGGAGGAAGCCGCCGCTCCGGGCCTGGCCCGCGCCGCCAGTGCATCCAGCTCGGCATGCCGCAGCGGGGCCGGGGACAGGCCCGGGAGCGATGCGCGCCACCTGAGCCCGCCTGGCTCGCTGACGATCGCAAAGGCCTTGCCGCCCTGCAGCGCGAGTTCCGCGCGAACCGCACTGCCGGCGGGCGTAGCCGCTAGCGACTGCGCCAGCGCCCGCACATCGTCGCCGGAAGCAGGACGTCCGGCGAGCGCGGTAAGCTCTGCACCGGGCCCCTCGCTCGCCATCCAGCCCCACGGGTTCATCGAGAACAGCCCGCTGACGACCCAGGTGAGCGTGAGCACCCCGAACACCATGCCGGTGACGTGATGCCACCACCCCATCCCGCGATAGGGAAACCAGCGCTTCCCTCGCTTGAACTGGACTATTCCGATGTAGAGCCCGATTGCGGTGAGGAAGCTGCCGAGCAGCGAGGCATAGATCACCACTTGCGACCACAGCTCACCATTCGCCCGCAACTTCTTGAAATAGAGCCAGTGAGGGACCGCTCCAAGCCAGTTCCAGAACCGCTCGGAGCGGGTCGTGTCCTGCACCACCTGGCCGGTCGAGCCGGAAACGTAGAGCACCGTTCCCGCCTCGTCGTCGGCGGTGGCCTTGTAGAGCGGCGCATGCGCCCGGAATTCCCCGGAGACGGTCCACTGGTCTTGCGCGGTTGGCCGAACGTCCCATCGCGGGGCCGCGCCGGTCGAGCGAGCGAGGTAAGTGCGTGCGACTCGTCCGGCCACGCCCGCGTCGATCGCCGGCGGCTTGCCGGTGCTCAAATCGACTATCGCCGGTCCTTCTGCCGTGGCCACCCTCAGCACCGGCCGGCCATCGAGCATCTCGATCGCGGCGGCCTCAATACCTTCCAGCGCGGGTATCGCGGCGCAGCACTGCGCCATGTCGAGCGGTTCCAGCCCAGCCATGCGTTCCGCCAACGACGTCTCCGGATAGGCGACGTACATCATCACGATGCCGGACGCCGCCCACACCACCATGACCAGCGCGAGCGCGACGCCCAGCCAGCGATGGGTCAGGAAAAGTGCGCGCCGCAACCGACCGGGCAGGTCGTGCGAGGATGGCCGGCTACGGCGCGCAAGGGAGGATTCCGGCCCCTCCCCGTTCGCTAGGCTGGTGGAACTCTGGTTCGGCAGCGCCCGTCCTCCTAGAAAGCCGCTCGGACGGACACATCGAACGACCGAGGCCGCCCGAGAATCCATTGCTCGTCGAAATATACGCCCTCGGCGTAGGCCTTATCGAACGCATTGAAGAGGCGCAGGTCGATGGCGACGCTGGGCGTCACCGCGTAAGTCCCGCCCAGGTCCACCACCGTGTACGACGGGATGCGGAACGCGTTGGCGTCGTCGCTGTAGCGCCGCCCCACGTAGCGCAGGTCTCCGCGAAGCTGGAGGTTCTCGATCCCACTCCACGACAAGCCGAGGTTGGCGGTCTGCTCAGGCGCGCCCGCGGGCGTGTTGCCGGTGAAATCGTCGTCGTCGGTCGAATCGCCAGGATCGTTCTGGGCGATGAAGTCATCGTAATTGGCGTCGAGGATCGCGCCGTTGGCGATGATCGCGAAGCCGCCCGGCAGGCTGACGGAGACGGCCGCCTCAAGGCCCTGCGACGAACGCTGGCCGACCTGGTTGACCGGGCCGTTGGTGAGCACCTGGGTGAACAGGTTGTTCTTCTCGATGCGATAGGCGGCCAGGGTGAAGCTGCCCGCGCCATCGAGGAACAGCGCCTTGAGCCCCGCTTCGTACTGCTTGCCGGTGGCGTTGGTGAGCTGGAACTGGGTCGTCCCGGTCGAATACGTCGTCAGCCCGCCGAGCGGATCGACCGCGGTGGCGTACTGCGCGTAAAGCGACAGGTTCCGCGCCGGCTGGTACACCGCGCCGACGCGCCAGGTGGTGTGGTTGATCGTCTTGTAAGCCTCGGTCCCGCCATTGAGCGCCGGGGTCTCGCCGGTAACTGTGGTCCCGTCCGGCCCGTAGACGAGGTTCCAGCGGCCGGTCTTGTTGTGTTCGACCCGGATGCCGCCAACCAGCGAGAGCTGCCCGGTCACCTGCAGGCGATCCTCTGCGAAGAACGCGATCGTATCGGTCCTGGTGCGGTAGCGCGGCTTGATCACCGAGGTTTCGAGGAAAGTGCCCGGATCGAAGTCGCTGAGCGGAACCTCGCTCTCCTGAAAGTCCGTGTCGAAGTCGTGCGAGTAGACCAGCTTCGAGCGGGTGAGATCGAGGCCGATCAGCAAGTCGTTGGTCAGCGAGCCGCCGAGCGGCGCGGTGAACTTGAGCGTCGGCTGATCGCCGTACTGGTCCTGGTCGTGGCCAATCCCGTAGTTGTCCGAGCGATAGACGTTGCCCGGCGTGCCATAGCCGTAGCCGTTGGGGCAATCGCCGCTCGCGCCGATCCAGCAGTAGATCTCGAGGTTCTGCCACTTGCGGTTGCTGTGAAGGAAATAGGCGACGTTGCGGAACTGCAGCGC
>CAYNXB010000060.1:0-12309 GCA_964401045.1 uncultured Sphingomonadaceae bacterium
CCAGCAGCGCGAAATCGATCTCCTGCCCCTGCGTGCCCACGCGCTTGCTGTCCGCTTCCAGCTCGTTGAGCTGGTCTTCGAAGATCATCTTCGAATCGTACAGCAGCCGGCCGATCAGGGTCGATTTGCCGTCATCGACGCTGCCGCAGGTGATGAACCGCAACAAGCCCTTGTTCTGGTGCTGCTCGAGGTACGCCGAGATGTCCTCGGCGATCAGCGCGTCGGCCTGGTAGCGCGGCTCTGGCGAAGGCCCAAGATCATCGGGGGCCATCAGAAATAGCCCTCCTGCTTCTTCTTCTCCATGCCTGCGCCGCCTTCGTCCTTGTCGATCGCGCGGCCCTGGCGCTCGCTGGTGGTGGTGAGGAGCATCTCCTGCACCACGGCCTCCAGCGTATTGGCTTCGCTCTCCACCGCGCCGGTCAGCGGGTAGCAACCGAGCGTGCGGAAGCGGATCGAGCGCATCTCCGGCGTCTCGCCGGGCTTGAGCGGGAAGCGATCGTCGTCGACCATCAGCAGCAAGCCGTCGCGCTCCACCGTCGGGCGCTTCTGCGCGAGGTAGAGCGGCACGATCTCGATGTTCTCGGCCATGATGTATTGCCAGATGTCGAGCTCGGTCCAGTTCGAGATCGGGAACACTCGGATGCTCTCACCCTTGGCCTTGCGGGTGTTGTAGAGATTCCACAGCTCCGGCCGCTGGTTCTTCGGGTCCCACGCGTGGGTCGCGGTGCGGAAGGAGAAGATGCGTTCCTTCGCGCGGCTCTTTTCCTCGTCGCGCCGGGCGCCGCCGAACGCCGCGTCGAACCCGTAGTGGTCGAGCGCCTGCTTCAGCCCTTGCGTCTTCCACATGTCGGTGTGGAGGGCGCCGTGGTCGAACGGGTTGATCCCGCGCTCCTGCGCCTCGGGATTGTGCCACACCAGCAGGTCCATTCCGCTGTCACGCGCCATCTTGTCCCGCAGCGCGTACATGTCCTTGAATTTCCACGTGGTGTCGACGTGGAGCAGGGGGAACGGCGGGGGCGCGGGAAAGAACGCCTTGCGGGCAATGTGCAACATCACCGCACTGTCCTTGCCCACCGAATAGAGCATGACCGGCTTCTGCGCCTCGGCCACGACCTCGCGCATGATATGGATGCTCTCGGCTTCTAGCCGCTGAAGATGGGTCAGGCGCTGCATGATCGGCGCATCAGTTGCCCCCAAGCCCCGCAATCGGCAAGGGTTGGGCGTGCGAGAAATTCTTTTGCGCCGCTAAGACACGAACAATAAGTCTCGCGATCAAGCAGCAATGAGGATGGTGCGATGGCCGGTCTCTGGTTCGATGAGCTGCAAGTAGGCCAGGTTTTCGATCACGCGATCCGCCGCACGGTGACCGAGACGGACAACCTGCTGTTCTCCACGCTGACGCACAATCCCGCCCAGCTCCACCTCGATGCCGAATATATGAAGGGCACCGAATTCGGTCGGGTGCTGGTCAATTCCACCTTTGTGCTGGGGCTGATGGTCGGGATCTCGGTCGGCGACACCACGCTGGGCACCGCGGTCGCCAACCTGGGGTGGGACGAGGTCCGGTTTCCCAGGCCGGTGTTCATTGGGGACACGCTGCGGATCGAGACCGAAGTGCTCGAACTGCGCGCCAGCAAGAGCCGGCCGGACCAGGGAATCGTGACTTTCGCGCACCGTGCCTATAATCAGGGCGGCGAACTGGTCGCGCACTGCCGCCGCACGGGGCTGCAGCGAAGGCGGCCGGAATAGCGCCTTCGGAGAGTTCTCATGCCCCTCAAAGTAGACCCGATCCTGCCAAACTTCGGCGCCGAATGCTCGGGCCTCGACATCACCCGGCCGCTGAACGCGACCGAGATCAGGCAAGTCACCGACGCGATGGACCGCTTCGGCGTCACCGTGTGGCGCGACACCGGCCTGACCGATCAACAGCACGTCGAGTTCAGCCGCAACTTCGGCTATCTCGAGCGCGTGCCGATGCGCGAAGGGATGGCGATGCGCCTCCCTTTCCGCGAGCTGTTCGACGCCTCGAACCTCAATATCGAAGGGGAGATCACGCGCGACGAGGCGGCGATCCAGTACCGCAAGGGTGACCGGCTGTGGCACACCGACAGCGCGTTCATGGAAAGGCGCACCAGCTATTCGCTGCTGCTCGCGCACCAGGTTCCGCCCGAGGGCGGCGAAACCTCGTTCGCCGATACGCGCGGCGCTTACGACGACCTCTCGCCGGAGATGAAGGAGTTTCTCGAGGGCAAGGTCGGCGTGAACTCGCTGTGGTGGAGCCGCAAGCAGGCCGGCGCCGATATTCCCGACGAGGAGATCGAGGAGCGGCCGCGCGCCCGGCATCCGCTGGTCCACGTGCACAAGGGCTCGGGCCGCAAGGCACTGTTCATCGCCGCGCACACGATGGACATCGAAGGCATGCCGAAGGCGGAAGGCCGTGCGCTGATCAGGCAGCTGATCGAGCACTGCACCCAGCCCCAATACGTCTTCAGCGTGAACTGGAATGCCGGCGACATGGTGATCTGGGACAACCTGTGCTCAATGCACCGCGGCGGCGAGTACGACTATTCGAGCTACAAGCGCGACATGCGCCGCACGACCGTGCGCGAAGGGACCGAGCCGCACACCATGGAGAGCGGCGACGATCCGTTTAGCGACTTGTTCGCGCGCAGCCCGCAGGTGGTCGACATACAGGGCGCGCGCGTCGCCGGGCGGTAACGCACCGCCCGGCTCAGCCGCGTCCGGCTAGGCGCTGCGCGCCCAGTCTTCGGCCCGCATCGTCTGCGCGAACGCCGCGTCGGGCAGCGCGGGCAGCAGTTCCGGCGCCGGGCCGCCAAGGCCGACATCGCCGCGGTGTTCGCGCAGCAACCGACCGAGCAATTGCTTGCCGAAGTGCCACTCGCCGAGGCCCGATTCGGCGTTTATGTGGCCGATCTCGCCGGCGAAGGCGAAGCGGCTGCCCCAGTCGCTCGCCAACATCTGCGCGGTGCGCAGCGAACAGAACGGATCGTCCCTGCTCGCCGCAAGGAACGAGCGGAACGGCAGCTCCTTGCGCGGGCAGGCCCCGAAGCGCGACAAGCGCGGATCGGTGCCCGGCCGGTCGACATCGGGCGGCGCGACCAGCAGCGCGCCGACCACCGGATTGCCCCGGGCCGGCTGTTCGTATTCGGCCCACCACGCGACCGCGAGGCAGCCGAGGCTGTGGGCGATCAGAATCACCGGCCGCTCGGCGCGATAGATCGCGAGGTTGAGCTTGTTGACCCACACGTTGCGCTGCGGATCGTCCCACAAGCCGAGATCGACACGGTGACAATCGCTGCATTGCGCCTCCCACACCGATTGCCAGTGGCGCGGATTGCTGTTGTGGATGCCGGGGACGATCAGGATGAGGGGATCCTGGCGCATCTGCGGGGTTTCAAGCTCGAGATAGTGGGCCATGCCGACTCTCCGGGAGTTGAGTTGGTGGGTGGCCGTCCGATTCGCATGGTCCGACGCGGCTGGTATAACTCAACTAATTTGATTGAGAAATGATCCGCGGCGAAATGACGCCGGATCGCGCCGTGCGGTTGTCCGCCCCGCGCGCGCTCAATCGCTGGCGTCGAGGTGGCGTCCCTCGTGGTCGAGATGGAGGTAGTTCGGGTTGAACATCGCCCTTCGCATCAGGCCGTCGAGGTCGAGAATCCGCAATTCCCTGCGTGTCAGCTCGATCAAGTGCTCGCGGCGAAGTTCCTGCAGGGTGCGGTTGACGTGGACCGAGGTGAGGCCGGTAGCGTCCGCGAGATCGGTCTGGGTAACCGGGAAGTCGAGCATCAGGTCCCTGGCGAGGCCAACCGTGCGCCAGCGCACGTAGAGCTCCACGAACAGGTGCGCGAGGCGCTCGAACGCGCTCCTCTGCCCGATGTTGAGCAACCATTCGCGCTGGATCGAGAAAGTGACCAGTTCCTGCCACCGCAACGCCTGCGCCACGCGCGGACGCGCCGCGGTAAGTTGCTGCATCTGCGCGGCCGGGATCGCCAGGTAGTTGACCCGCGTGAGCGCGCCGATCGAGTAATCCATCTGCTGCAGAACGTAGACGTTGAGATCGCAGAAATCGCCCGGGATGACAAACCCGACGATCTGGCGCCGGCCGTCGGGCAGAGCCTTGAACCGGCACGCCCAACCAGACACCATCAGCCGCACGACGGTCGGTTTGGCGCCTTCGCGGATCAACGCCCCACGCGGACGCACGTCGATCAGAGGGGCGGATCTGAGTTCGCCTATGGCGCGCCGATCATCGTCCGACAGGCGGACATACCGTTCAAGGTTCAGGATCAGTGGTCCCATCGGCAAAGACCCCGGTTGCGTTGGTTTTGCTCCCCACCTCGATGCGCACCGCATACTTATGTTAATCGCGTGATCTTCGCTCTTGCCGTCCCCATTCGCAATGGTGTGTGTTGACCACCCCCGAAGGGTTGTGGCACTTGCGCGGGCGCCTTGCCGCCGAGGCCGCAGCTGACTTGAAAGCTGACAAGTCTTACAGGCCGGAACTGGCGGAATTGCGGGTGTAGCTCAATGGCAGAGCAGAAGCTTCCCAAGCTTACGACGAGGGTTCGATTCCCTTCACCCGCTCCAATCCTGTTCAGCCTAGTCTAGTCGATGCCGACGCTGCTCTTTGCGTTGATCGCTGCTGCACTGGCCTCGATGGGCGGACGCGATCAGCGTCTGATCGCCGCGTTCGCGCAGAGACTTGGTCCGGCGAGCGGACTGCTGCTGACCGGCTGGCTGGTCGCGTTTGTTACGGCTGCCATCGCGGCCTGGGTCGGTTCGGCAATGGCCGGGCTGCTGCCGCCCGCTGCCAAGCAGATGCTCGCCGCAATCGCACTCGCGCTCGCCGGGGTGGAGATGCTGTGGCCACGCTCCGATCGGGAGCCGCAGGAGCCGACTCGTTCGCTGGGAGCATTCGCGATCGTGCTGGCCGCGCGACAGATCGGGGACGGGCCACGGTTCCTGATCTTCGCCATCGCCGCTGCCGGTAATTCGCCTGCACTGGCAGCAGCGGGCGGCGCTGTGGGCAGCGCCGCGGCGCTCACCCTCGGCTGGAGCCTCGCTTCCCGGCTTGCGCGGCGGCTGCCGCTCAAGGTGCTGCGCCTGGTCATCGCCGCGGTGCTGCTGCTCGCGGGCGCCGTAATCGCGATTCTCGCTCGCGGGCTGGCCGGTTGATCGATTGAATCGATTTCCGATATCCGAAAGCATCGGAACCCCTCGCCTCGATTTGTCGTATACTGGTTCGCAGCAAAGGAGACCGTCATGGCCAAGTCGGGCGACAATTCGAAAAAGGCGCTGATTGGCGCGCTCAATGGGGCGCTCGCTGATCATATCGCGCTCTATATCAAGACCAAGAGCTTCCACTGGCACGTTGCCGGGCCGCGTTTCCGAGACCTGCACCTGCTGTTCGACGAGCATGCCAGGGAGTTGGTCGGGCTGGTCGACCTGATCGGTGAGCGCGTGCGCAAGAACGACGCTGCCACGCTCACGTCGCTCGGATCGGTCGCCAAGGCGACCAGGATCAAGGACCAGGACAACACCGGCATGAAGGCGGACAAGATGGTCGCGGAACTGCGCGACGACAACGTCGTCCTGCTTGGCCGGCTGCGCGAGGTGAAGGAAGCGGCCGAACAGGCCGGTGATTTCGCCACCAGCGGCTTGGTGGATGGCTGGATCGACGTCGCCGAACAGCGCATCTGGTTCCTGAGCGAAACCTTGAAATAGTCTTCGCGGCGGGCGAGCAGGCAGACATGAACCGCCTGCTGCCGCCCGCCCTTCATCACCTGCTGCTGCGTTTGGCGCACCGCGTACGCCATCACTGGCGCCAACTGGCGAAACGGCCGCTCGCCGGTGTCTCGGTGATCGTGACCGACGATGCGGGACGCGTGTTGCTTGTGCGGCATAGCTACGGACCCAAGGTATGGGCGCTGCCCGGCGGTGGGCTCGGGCGCGGTGAAGCGCCCGCCGCCGCCGCCGCGCGCGAACTGCGGGAGGAGTTGGGGTGCGCGGTCGCCGGGATCGAGCGGGTGGCAACGCTGCAGGAAACGATCTCCGGCGCGCCGCATACCGCCTACATCTTCACCGGAAGGTTGGCCGGTGGGGTTCATCCGGACGGTCGCGAAGTGGTCGCCGCTCAATTCTTCCCGGTCGGTGCGCTTCCGGCAGACCTTGGCGCATCCAGCCGCCGCCGGATCGAAGCGTGGGGCGTGCCCGCGCCGCTCTACGACACCATCGGGATCGACTACGCCAACTTGCGCCGGCCGGATCCGCGCATCGCCGAAGTGATCGATCGCGCGCTCGGATCGGCGCAGACCGTGCTCAATGTTGGAGCCGGCGCCGGCTCATACGAGCCCAGCCACCGGGAAGTGACGGCGGTAGAGCCATCGGCCGCGATGATTCGCCAGCGTCCGCCGTCAGCGGGGCAGGCGATCCAGGCGCACGCGGAGGAACTGCCGTTTGCAGACGGGAGCTTCGACGCGGCGACGGCGATCCTGACGGTCCACCATTGGACCGATCAGGCGAAGGGCCTTGCCGAGATGCGCCGCGTGGCGCGCGGTCCGGTTGTTCTGCTGACGTTCGATCCCGCATTCCGTAACGCCTGGCTGCTCGACTACTTCCCGGCCCTCGCCACGCTCGATGACGGGCAGATGCCGGCACTGGCCGACTATCGAAAGTGGCTCGGCCCGGTCGAGATCTTGCCGGTGCCGATCCCGCACGATTGCAGCGATGGCTTTCTCCACGCCTATTGGCGGCGGCCGCGCGCCTACCTCGATCCGCGCATCCGCAACGGGATGTCGTCGTTCTGGCGCATCGGCGACCTGTCGGCCGGGCTCGCGCGGCTGGAGGACGATCTCGACAGCGGTGCGTGGGCCGCGCGCCACGGGCATTTACTCGAACTCGATGCTTGCGACCTCGGCTACCGGCTCGCGGTCACGACCTAGAGCAGGGAGAGTTGCGCGTCCGCGCGCGCGGGGTCGCCGTCCCCCTCGCCCCCGAGGCCGCTCAGCGTCAGTCCCATCAGCCGGATCGGCAGCGGCAGCGGCAGCGCTTCGTCCAGAATCGCGCGGCTCACCTGCGCGAATTCGCGCTTGCCGGCGATCGGCGCGGCGAGCGACTTCGCCCGGGTCATGATGCGGAAGTCGGTGAACTTCATTTTCAAAGTCACCGTGCGCCCCCGCAGCTCGCGCTCCTCGATCTGCGGCCACACGATGTCGACGATGTTGTCGAGCGCTTCGCGCAGCGCGGGCCCGCTCGACAGGTCTTCGTTGAACGTCCGCTCGCTGCCCAGGGACTTCCGGATGCGGTTGGCGCGTACCGGCCTGAGGTCAATCCCGCGCGCGGCGCGGTAGAGATATTCGGCGAAGCTGCCGAAATGCGCCTTGAGGAACGCCAGGTCCTTCAGCGCGAGGTCGGCGCCGGTCTCGATCCCGAGCCGGGCCATCTTCTCCGCCCCGCGCGGGCCCACGCCGTGGAACCGGCGGATCGGGATCATTCCCACGAACGCAGCTCCTTCGCCGGGGCGGACAACGCACAGACCGTCGGGCTTGTTCTGGTCGCTCGCGAGCTTGGCGAGGAACTTGTTGTAGCTCACACCGGCGCTGGCGGTGAGCTGCGTCTCCACCTTGATCTCGGCGCGGATGCGCTCGGCGATGCGGGTCGCCGAACCGATGCCGAGCAGGTCATCGGTCACGTCGAGATAGGCCTCGTCGAGGCTCAGCGGCTCGACGTGCGGGGTGTAGACGTGGAAGATTGCGCGGATCTGCTGCGACACTTCGCGGTAGGCGTCGAACCGGCCCTTGACGAAGATCAGATCCGGGCAGAGCCGCTTTGCGGTGATTGAGGGCATCGCGGAGCGCACCCCGAACTTTCGTGCCTCGTAGCTCGCCGCGGCGACCACCCCGCGCGCCGATGAGCCACCGACCGCCACGGGCTTGCCGCGCAGGCTCGGATCGTCGCGCTGCTCGACGCTGGCGAAGAACGCGTCCATGTCCACGTGAATGATCTTCCTGAGGCCCGCGGCCTCGTCATCCCCGTCATGCGCGCGAGTCGCCATGCGGCCGATGTAGCCCAGATTCACTTTTACCGCAGCGCAACATAGGTCTAGGGGCCCCCAATCATGGCGACTGCGGCAACTACCCGACCCGGAAAGTTCCTCGGCGAGCGCGAGCTCGTCGTGATCGTCGCGTTGCTGATGAGCCTCAATGCGCTGACGATCGACGGGATGCTGCCGGCGCTCGGCCAGATGGCGGCCGAGTTCGGCGTCACGAACGGCAACGAACGCCAGATGGTGGTCGCGGTGTACCTGCTCGCGAGCGGCGTCGGCAGCCTCGTCCCCGGCGTCATCGCGGACCGTTTCGGCCGCCGCCCGGTGTTGCTGGTTTCGCTGGTCGGATACGCGGTGCTCTCCGTGCTGATCACCTTCGTGCATACGTTCTGGCTGCTGCTGGCGGTACGCGGGATCACCGGCCTGGTCGCCTCGGGGCTGATGGTCGTCCCGATGGCCATTATTCGCGACCGCTACGATGGTGACCGGATGGCGCGACTGATGAGCCTCGTCTCCGCGGTGTTCATCACTGTTCCGGTGCTCGCGCCCACGCTCGGGCAAGCGGTGCTGCTGGTCGCCGGATGGCGGGCGATCTTCCTCGGCCTCGCGGGGTTGGCAATGCTGGCGGCGGTGTGGGTGTGGACGCGCCTGCCTGAATCGCTTCACCCTGAGGACCGTCAGCACATGGACCTGCCGACCATCGGCAAGAACATGAACAAGGCGCTGATCCGCCGCGAATCGATCGGCTATGTGTTCGGCAGCGCAATGCTGTTCGGCGCGGTGTTCGGCTACGTGAACAGTGCGCAGCAATTGATCGGCGAGCACTTCCAGGCCGGCACCTGGTTCCCGCTGATCTTCGGCGGCACCGCGGCGACGCTGGCGATCTCGAACATCGTCAACTCGCGCATCGTCGAGCGCTTCGGTGCGCGTCGCGTGTCGCATGCCGGCATGATCGTGTTCGTCGTGGTGAGCGCGCTGCAGGTGTGGGCGGCGCTTTACCGTGACGGGGACCTTGCGTGGTTCATCCCGCTGATGTCGATCAACTTGTGCCTGCTCGGCTTCCTCGGCGCGAACTTCACCTCGATTGCGATGCAGCCGTTCGAACACATCGCCGGCGCGGCCTCGAGCGTGCAGACATTCTTCCGCATGACCGGCGCGGCGGTGGTCGGGCTGCTGATCGGCCAGGCATACGACGGCACCGCGCAGCCCTTCGCGTTCGCCCTGCTGATCGGCAGCGTGCTGGCCTTCCTGTTCGTGCTCTACAGCGAGCGCGGCAAGCTGTTCCGCCGCTTCCACGGCATGCCGCCTGGCGGACCCGCCGAGTAAGCGGATCGCAGGATCAGGTGTCGTGCCCGATCACCCGCCGGTATGTTTCCGGCAGGAACAGTATTCCGACCACCAGCGTCATCGCGGCAACCGCGATCGGGTACCACAGACCGGCGTAGATGTTGCCCGTCGCCGCTACGGTGGCGAAGGCGATGGTCGGCAGGAAACCGCCGAACCAGCCGTTGCCGATATGATACGGCAGGCTCAGCGCGGTGTAGCGGATGCGGCTGGGGAACAGCTCTACCAGCAGCGCCGCCAGCGGCCCATAGGTCATCGTCACCGGGACCAGCAGCGCGACGAGGATCGCGATCACCAGCGGCGTGTTTATCTGCGCCGGATCGGCCTTCGTCGGATAGCCAGCGTCGGCAACTGCGGCCGTGATTCTCTCACCATAATCGGCGAGGGCGCCGGCCTCGACTTTGCGTTGCCCGACCATGATCGAGCCATCGCCATGCCCCTGGTTGGAATAGGGAATGCCGGCCTTGGCTAGCGTCGATTTGGCGACGTCGCAGCCGGTCTTGTCGAACGCGGTCTTGCCGATCGGGTCGAACTGGATCGAACAGGTCGCCGGGTCGGCCATCACCGTCACCGGCGCGCGCTCGCTCGCGTGGGCCAGCGCCGGGTTGGCCGCCGCGGTGAGCGCCGCAAATAACGGATGGAGCGTCGCGATGCCAAGCGCCAGCCCGGCCATGATCACCCACTTGCGGCCGATCCTGTCGCTCAGCCATCCGAACACGAGATAGAGTGGCGTACCGATGGCCAGCGCGGCCGCGATCAGGATGTTGGTGGTCCAGGCTTCGACCTTGAGCGTGCGCTCGAGATAGAACAGCGCATAGAACTGTGCAGCGTACCAGATCACCGCCTGGCCCGCGACTGCGCCGAACAGCGCGACGATCCCCCACTTGAGGTTGGCCCACCGTCCGAACGCCTCGGATAGCGGAGCCGCGGAGGTCGTGCCTTCATCCTTCATCTGCTGAAATATCGGGCTCTCGGAAAGCTGCAGGCGGATCCACAGCGAGATCGCCAGCAGGATCGCCGAGAGCAGGAACGGCAGGCGCCAGCCCCACGCGGCGAATTCGGCGGGGTCCATCGTGCTGCGCAGCGCGATCACCAGCAGCACCGCAGCGAACAGCCCGAGCGTCGAATTGGTCTGGATGAAGCTGGTGTAGAACCCCCGCCGATGCTGCGGCGCGTGCTCCGCGACGTAAATCGCCGCGCCGCCGTATTCGCCGCCGATCGCGAGGCCCTGGAGAAGTCGCAGCGTGACCAGCAACAGCGGGGCGGCGACGCCGATCGTGGCATAGGATGGCAGCAGCCCCACGCAGAAGGTCGATGCGCCCATGATCGTCATGGTCACGAGGAAAGTGTTCTTGCGGCCGACGATGTCACCGACGCGGCCGAACACCAGCGCCCCGAACGGGCGCACCGCGAACCCGGCGGCGAACGCCGCGAGTGCGAGGATGAACGAGGTCGTCTCGTTGACGCCGGAGAAGAACTGCGCGGAAATGTTCGAGGCAAGCAGGCCGTAGAGGAAGAAATCGTACCATTCGAACATCGTGCCCAGCGATGACGCGGCGATCACTTTCGCGTCCGATGAGCGCAAGTTTCCTGATTTGGCAGGTGTGGCCATCGACTTCCCCCCGTCCCGTTCGCCCCGAGTTTGTCGAAGGCCATTCTGTTTTACGCTAGGTGCAGAAAAACCGGGCTTTGGACAAGCTGGGGCCGAACGGAAATCAGGACTTCGCGCGTCGCTCCACCCGCGCCAGCAGCGCCTCGACCTCAACCTGCTGGCCTTGCGCGACGGTCAGCTCCGCCACCGTCCCCGCGAACGGCGCGATGAGCGCATGTTCCATCTTCATTGCCTCGAGCACCACCAGCCGCTGTCCCTCAGTCACTTCGTCGCCCTCGGCAACGTCGACCGCGATCACCTTACCCGGCATCGGCGCGAGGATCGCGCCGTCGGCGGCGGAGGCGCCCGGCGTTCCGCGCACGGTGCGTGCGAACTCGAATGCCTGGCCGTCGGAGAATACGACCACGCGCTCGTCGTCGATGACCGCGCTGGCCCCGGGAATGCCTTCCCGGGCGCCCGCCCCGATGCGCCGCGTGGCTTCCTTGCGCGCCAACACTGCGCTGAGATCGGCGGGCGCATTGAGGCGGAAGCCGCTCGGGCCGCTCTCACCTTCACGCTCCGCCAACACGAGGAAGTCGGCGGCGCTCTGCCAGACACGTTCGTTCGGCTCGCTCGCAGGCACCAGCATGTCGAGCTTGCGTGCGATGAAGCCGGTATCGAGCCTTGCTGCGATGAAGTCCTCGTCGCGCAAGGCCTTGGCGAGGAAGGCAGCATTGGTGCGAACCGGCCATACCTCGACCCCCTCCGCCATCTCGGCGAGCCGGCCGATCGCGACCGCGCGCGTCCCGTCGCATGTGACCAGCTTTGCCACCATCGGATCGTAGAACGGCGAGATAGCATCGCCTTCCTCGACACCGGTTTCGATCCGCCCCACCTCGCCCAGATCGAAATGATCGAGCGGACCGGTGCTGGGAAGGAAGTCGGATGCCGGATCCTCCGCATAGAGCCGCGCCTCGATCGCGTGGCCGTTGATCGCCAGCTCATCCTGCCGCTTGGGCAGCGGCTCACCGCTCGCCACCCGTAGCTGCCATTCGACAAGATCGACGCCGGTGATCTCCTCGGTCACGGGGTGTTCGACTTGCAGCCGGGTGTTCATCTCCATGAAGAAGATGCTGTCGGCGGAGAGGCCCCCGCTCGCGTCGGCGATGAATTCGATCGTGCCCGCACCGACATAATCGACTGCCTTGGCCGCGCGCACCGCAGCGGCGCAGATCGCCGCGCGCGTCGCCTGGTCCATCCCCGGCGCGGGGGCCTCCTCGATTACTTTCTGGTGCCGTCGCTGGAG
>CAYNXB010000060.1:12409-15748 GCA_964401045.1 uncultured Sphingomonadaceae bacterium
GGTCCATCCCCGGCGCGGGGGCCTCCTCGATTACTTTCTGGTGCCGTCGCTGGAGCGAGCAGTCGCGCTCGAACAAGTGGACGACGTTGCCGTGGCTGTCGCCGAACACCTGCACCTCGATGTGCCGGGGTGAGGTGATCCACTTCTCGAGCAGCACTTCGTCGTTGGCGAAGCTTGCCTTGGCCTCGCGCCGGCAGCTGGCGAGCGCGTCCTCGAACTCGGCCCCAGCATCGACCTTGCGCATGCCCTTGCCCCCGCCCCCCGCGACCGCCTTGATCAGCACCGGCCAGCCGATCTTTTCGGCTTCGGCCAGCATCCGCTCAGGCGACTGGTCCTCCCCCATATAGCCGGGCGTCACCGGCACGCCGGCGTCGATCATCAGCTTCTTGGCCGCATCCTTGAGTCCCATCGCGCGGATCGAATCCGGGCGCGGGCCCACCCACACCAGCCCGGCCTCGATCACCGCCTGCGCGAAGTCGGCGTTCTCCGACAGGAATCCGTAGCCCGGATGAATCGCCTCGGCCCCGCTCGCCCTGGCCGCCTCGATGATCCGATCGCCGCGCAAGTAGCTCTCAGCTGCGGGCGAAGGCCCGATATGCACCGCCTCGTCCGCCTGACGCACATGCAGCGCATTGCGGTCGGCATCCGAAAAGACCGCGACGGTGCGTATCCCCATCGCCCGGGCAGTGCGAATCACCCGGCACGCAATCTCGCCGCGGTTGGCGATAAGGAGCGAGCGGATCATTGGTCCTCCTCGTCAGGCAGCGGGGTCATGGGCATAGGCGCGGGGGCGCCTTCCATCCGCAGCTTGAGGAGGATTTCGCCGCGATTCCAGCGGGGCATCTCGACCGGCCGTGCGGGCTTGCGCACGGCTTCGAGCAACGCCCTGGCGGTCAGCCCCAGCTTTGCCAGCCGACTGACATAGACGCGGTGATCCCACGCTTCGGCCCCCCGCTCGACCACCATGCGCCCGATCGCGCCGTAGATGTTCGCTGCGGCGAGCACCGCCCAGCGCTGGCGGAAGCCAAGCCGCCCGGTGCCCCATTTGCCCGCAGCCTCGTGCCGCTCGGCGAGGGTGATCAGCCGCGCGGCCATCTCGGCCAGTTCCTCCCGGTGATGCGGCTTGGCGTGCTGGCCGGGCTCGATGTCCTGCTCCACCATCCATTCCACCGGCAGGTAGCAGCGGCCGATCGCATCGTCCTCGACCAGGTCACGGGCGATGTTGATCAGCTGGAACGCCATGCCGAGATCAGCCGCCCGGTCGAGCGTGTCGTGGTCATCGGGATCGACGCCCATCACTTGCGCCATCATCACGCCCACCGCGCCGGCGACGTGCCAGCAGTAGCGCATCAGGTCTTCCTCGGTCCGCGGGCGCCAGTCCTCGGCGTCGAGCGCGAAGCCGGCGATGACGTCCTCGGCCATCTCCATCGTCAGCCTTGATTCGAGCGCGACCTGCCCGAACGCATCGAACGCCGGGTCGGCGGTCGGCTGGCCTTCGAACGCACGGCGGGTCAGCACGCGGATCGCCTCAACCAGGTCGTGCGCTTCTTCCGCGTTGTGCGGCGCGTCTTCCACCGGATGGCCGAACGCCTGCCCGTCGGCGATGTCGTCGCACCGGCGGCACCACGCATAGAGCATCCATGCCCGCTCGCGCACCGGGCGCTCGAAGATCATCGCGGCCATTGCGAAACTCTTCGATCCCGCCGCGATCGCGCGCCGGGCCTCGGCGACAAGGTCCTCGCGTGAGCGTCCGCCGCCCATCTGTCGCGGGGTGGTTCGCATGATCCGCGATGGAGCGAGGATGCGCGGGCGGATCGGGCGCGGCGGGCTCACAGGTCGTCCGCCTGCATCTGCAGGATCGGCCGGTGCGGCTGGTGCTCGGCGAGCTTATCGAGCAGCGCATTGAGCGTGCAATCGACGATCAGGATGTCCTTGTGCGCCGCGCGCACGAAGCCGGTCTCGACCATCTGGCGGTAGAAGGCGATCAGGCTGTCGTAGAAGCCGAACGCGTTGAGCAGGCCGACCGGCCTGGCGTGGTAGCCGAGCTGCGCCCAGCTCAGCGCTTCCCACAGCTCGTCCATCGTTCCGACGCCGCCGGGCAAGGTGAGGAACCCGTCGGAAAGGTCGGTGAAGGCCTGTTTGCGTTCGTGCATGTTGGCGACGATCTTGAGGTCGGTGCAATCGCGATTGGCAAGCTCGGCGCCGATCATCGCCTCGGGGATGACGCCGATCACTTCGCCGCCCGCGCCGAGCGCGCCACTCGCCAGCGCGCCCATCAGCCCGAGCCGTCCGCCACCGTAGACCACGCCGATGCCGCGATTGGCGAGCGCCGCTCCGACCTCGCATGCGAGTGCGACGTAGCGAGGGTCCTCCGGGGCTGCCGAGCCGCAATAGACTGCGAGGCGCTGGAGATTGGCGGTCATCGCTGCAGCGACCCCGTTGCGCTCCTGTGCCTCTGCGAGCGCCAAAACCTCATCCCGCCAGATCCCCGAGCATCAGCCCGGCAGTCGCCTTGGCGCCCGCGAGAACCCCGGGAATTCCTGCGCCGGGATGGGTGCCTGCGCCGACGATGTAGAAATTTCCCAACACGTCGTCCCTGTTGTGTGCCCTGAAGAACGCGCTTTGGGTGAGGATCGGTTCCAGCGAAAATGCACTACCGAGGTGGGCGTTGAGATCGGTCGCGAAATCGCGCGGGGTGTAGGAGAACTTGGTGACGATGCGATCATGGATATCGGGGATCAGCCGCCGCCCGACTTCGTCGAGCACGCGCCGCTCGAGGATCGGCGCGATCTCGTCCCAGTCCACGGCCAGCTTGCCGAGATGCGCGACCGGGACCAGTGCGTAGAACGTGCTCTTGCCCTCGGGCGCGAGCGACGGGTCGGTCACGGTCGGGTGGTGGAGGTAGATCGAGAAGTCCGTCGGCAGCACGCCGTGGTTGTAGATATCGTCGAGCAGGCCCTTGTAACGGGGGCCGAACAGCAAGGTGTGATGCGGGATGCCGGGCCAGTTCCCCTCGATCCCGAAGTGGACCACGAACAGCGAGGGCGAGAAGCGCTTCTTCGCCAGTTTGCGCGCGTAGTCGCGCCCGCGCGGGCTCTCTCCCAGCAGGTCGCGGTAGCTGTGCACCAGGTCACCGTTGCTGGCGATCGCATCGAACCGCTCGCGCCAGCCGCTCGCGGTTTCGACCTCGCGCACCCGGTCGCCGACGGTATGGATGCGCACGACCGGATCGCCGAGGCGCATCACGCCGCCGAGCCGCTCGAAGTGCCGGGTCAGCGCCGCGACCAGCCGGTTGGTGCCGCCGCGCGGCCACCACACTCCGCCGTCGCGCTCGAGCTT
>CAYNXB010000061.1:0-15521 GCA_964401045.1 uncultured Sphingomonadaceae bacterium
GATCGTCTTCAGGAATGCCAGCCTCGACCTTGCCGACGAGGTCGGCGCCGACGTCGGCGGCCTTGGTGAAGATGCCGCCGCCGAGACGGGCGAAGATCGAGATCAGCGAGGCGCCGAAGGCAAGCGCGGTGATCGCTTCGATCACGTCGCGATCGCTCGGAGCCATGCCCATCGGGCCGATCAGGATGTAGAAAAACACCGCGATCGCAAGGAGTGCGAGACCGGCGACGAGCATGCCGGTAATCGCGCCCGCGCGGAACGCGAGGGTGAGGCCTTGTTGCAATCCGGTTTGCGCGGCAGCCGCGGTGCGCACGTTTGCGCGCACCGAGATGTTCATGCCGATGAACCCGGCGACGCCCGAGAGGATCGAGCCGAGCACGAACCCGGCGGCCGAGATCGGCCCGAGGAAGAACAGTACCAGCGCCGCGACGACCACACCGACAATGCCGATCGTGGTATACTGGCGCTTGAGGTAGGCTTGTGCGCCTTCCTGGATCGCGCCGGCGATCTCCTGCATCTTGGCGTTGCCGGCGGGTGCGCCGAGCACCTGCCGGCTGGTGACGAAGCCATAGACGATGGCCAGAAGCCCCAGTAGAATTGCAACAATAATGAGGTTCACGAGAACTCCCCCTTCTCGAAAATCATTGGAAAACCCCGGCGGTTGCGGGGCGTGAAACGGGCCGCGCAGCTATAGGCAAGGTGGCGGCCCACGCAACCCCCCATCGGCGCGCTTTACCCGTGCGTGTATCCGAGACCTTCCGGCCCCGTCAGCGCTTCGCCGTCGAGCAGCAGCGGCGCGTTGCCGGCCGGCTGGACCGCGCCGATGCGCCAGGCCTTCACCGGCAGCAGGGTGGCGCTGGCGGGCGCAGTGAACAGCAGCTCGAAATCCTCGCCCCAGCGCATCGCTTCGGCCTGCCGTGCGCGCGGCGTGGCGATCGGAACCGCGACCGACTGGATCGCGAAGGTCGCCTTGCTCGCATTGGCCATGCGCCAGGAATCGAGCAGCAGACCGTCGGAAATGTCCATCATCGCGGTGACGCGGGGCGCGAGCGCGATGCCCTGCGGGAGCCGTGCCATCGGGCGGCGATAGG
This sequence comes from uncultured Sphingomonadaceae bacterium, assembly GCA_964401045.1. Classification (GTDB taxonomy): domain Bacteria; phylum Pseudomonadota; class Alphaproteobacteria; order Sphingomonadales; family Sphingomonadaceae; genus CAYNXB01. The sequence continues at coordinate 1,092 of CAYNXB010000061.1, forward strand.
CGGTGCTGTCCTCGCCGGTGCCGTCGCGCAGCGCCTCGAAGCCGAGCATCGCCGCGCCCAGGGGGCCGGTGACGTAGAGCCCGTCACCCGGTTTGGCGCCGGCGCGCGAGGGGACCGGGGTGTGCGTCGCGCGGCCGATCGCGGTCAGGCTCCAGGCGCGCGGGGGGCCGCCGCCGGTGGTATCGCCGCCAAGCAGTGGGACGCCGAAGTGCTCGAGCGCGTCGTGCAGCCCCTCGATAAAGCGCTCGTCCTCGTCGCCGAGCATATGCCCGAGCAGCACGCCGAGCGGTTCGGCCCCCTTGGCGGCAAGGTCGCTCAGGTTGACCGCGACCAGCTTCCACGCGGTGTCGGCCGGGTCGGCGCCCGGCAGGGTGTGGATACCCTCGACCACCATGTCGCAGGTGAGGACCAGCGTCTCGCCGCCGACTTCCAGCACCGCGGCGTCGTCCGTCAGCCCCCGGGCGCCCGCGTGCGTCGCCAAAGCGCTGATATGCCCGATGAAATCAGCTTCGTTCATGCCGAAACCCCCGAGCATTGATTGGCCTGAATTTCCACGACGAACAAGGGTTCCGCCCCGGAATCTGGGGATGGTTAACGGACTGCCTTCGCCACCGCGTCGAGCAAGCCGTTGACGAACTTCGCCTCGCGCGCATCGAAGAACGCGTGGGCGACATCGACGTATTCGCTGATCGCGGTCCCCACCGGCACATCGGGTCGGGCCAGCAGCTCGTAAGCGCCGGCGCGCAGGATCTGCAGCATGGTCTTGTCGAGACGCTTGAGTTGCCAGCCCTCCGCCAGCCGCTCCTGCAGCAGCGCGTCGATCTCCTCGCTGCGGGCGTCCACCCCGCGCACGAGGTCGTCGAAGAACGCGACCTCGGCCTCGGCGTATTGCTCGTCCTCGATCGTCTGACCGAGGCGGTGCATATGGAACTCGTCGAGCAGGCGGGCGAGGTGGGTGTTCTCCATCTCGCGCTGGTACAGCGCCTGCACCGCCGCCAGGCGCGCGGCCGAACGAGCAAGGGATCGCGCGGGGCGGCTCATTTCTGCCGCAGCCTCACCGATTGGGCGTGCGCCGGAAGGCCCTCGGCCTCGGCCAGCGCGATTGCAGCGGGGCCGATCTTGGCGAGTGCCTCGTGACCCATCTGGATGAAGCTGGTGCGCTTCATGAAATCGAGCACCGACAGCCCGCTGGCAAAACGCGCACGTCGTCCGGTCGGCAGCACGTGGTTCGGTCCGGCGACGTAATCGCCGACTGCTTCGGGCGTGTGCCGGCCGAGGAACACGCTGCCGGCGTGGCGGATCCTGTCGAACATCGCCTCGGGATCGTCGGTGGCGATCTCGACGTGCTCGGCGGCGAGGCGGTTGGCGAGGGCGGGGGCCTGATCGAGGCTATCGACCACGATCACCACGCCGTGCGCTTCCCAGCTCGCCTCGGCGACCTTCTCGGTGCTGAGCATCTGCGCCTGCACCATGACCTGATCGCTGACCTCGTCGGCGAACAGTGCATCGTCGGTGATGAGGATCGATTGCGCGGCCGGATCGTGCTCGGCCTGGCTGAGCAGGTCGGCGGCAATCCATTCGGGGTCGTTCTTGCCATCGGCGATGACGAGGATCTCGCTCGGCCCGGCGACCATGTCGATCCCCACCACGCCGTAGAGCTGGCGCTTGGCCTCGGCGACCCACGCATTGCCGGGGCCGACGATCACGTCGACCGCCTTGATGCGGTCCGTGCCGTAAGCGAGCGCGGCAATCGCCTGCGCCCCGCCAACGCGCCAGATTTCCCCGATGCCGACGATGTGCGCCGCGGCCAGCACCAACGGGCTGACCCTGCCTTCGGGCGTCGGAGTCGCGATCACCAGCCGCTCGACTCCCGCGACCTTGGCCGGAATCGCGTTCATCAGCAGGGACGAGGGATAGGCGGCACGTCCGCCCGGAACGTACAGCCCGGCCGCATCGACGGGACGCCACTTCGCTCCCATCCGCACGCCCGCTGCGTCTGTCAGGTCGCGGTCGCGCGGCATCTGCGCGATGTGGAACGCCCCGATCCGTTCGGCGGCGAGATCGAGCGCGTTGCGCAACTTTGGCTCCAACGCCTGGTACGCGGCCTTGCAATCGGCTGGAGCGATGCGCCAGTCGGCCTCGTTCGCAAGCGCGTATTCGTCGAACCGCTCGGTATATTCGGCGACTGCTTCGTCGCCGCGCACCTGCACTTCGTTGAGGATCGCGGAGACTTCGCTGAACAGCTCCGGATCGCTCTCCCGCCGGTCGGCGACGATGCGGTTGAACTTCACCTCGAAGTCCTTGTCGGTGATGTGGAGGCGCAGCATCAGGCGGCCCTGAGATCGAGGGGGCTGTCCGACAGCGCGCGGAAGCGCTCGACCAGCTCGACGACGCGCGGGTCGGTCTTGAAGGCGGCGCGATTGGCGATCAGCCGCGCCGAGACGGACATGATCTCGGCCGTTTCGACGAGCCCATTGTCCTTGAGCGTGCGCCCGGTCGAAACGAGATCGACGATCCGCCCCGCGAGCCCCAGCGAGGGCGCCAGCTCCATCGCGCCGTTCAGCTTGATGCACTCGGCCTGCACGCCGTGGCGCTCGTAGAAGCGGCTGGTGATGTTCGGATACTTGGTCGCGACGCGCAGGTGGCTGGCGCTCGTCCAGTCGTCGCCCTCGGTTCCCTGCGGCACGGCCAGCGACAGCCGGCAATGGCCGATGCCGAGATCGACCGGCGCGTAAAGGTCCGGGTAGTTGAATTCCTCGACCACGTCCGAGCCGACGATCCCTACCTGCGCCGCGCCGTGGGCGACGAAGGTCGCGACATCGAATGCGCGCACGCGGATGATGCGGACGGCTCCGCCTTCGGTGGCGAAGCTGAGTGCGCGGCTGCCCTTGTCGTGGAACTCTGCTTCGGGCACGAGCCCGGCGCGCGCCATCAGCGGCAGCGCCTCGTCGAGGATCCGTCCCTTGGGCACGGCGAAGGTCAGCGGTTCGGCCATGGCGCGCGCCTTAGGTAAGGCGCTTGGAAAGGGCAATGGCGATGGATGGGGCGATGGCTGAGCGGTCGGCTGGGGGGAATGCTAACGTCCGCGAGGCGATCGAGTGGCAGTATCAGCACACTTCGCGCGGCTCCGCGCCGCGCACCGCGCGGATCGTGCGCGCCGAACTGGCGGTCCTCGACACCGACACCGAAACCGGTCGGCGGATGCGCGACTGGCCTGGCGAGGACTTGCGCGCGGTGATCGAGGATGCGCTCCCACTGCGGCTCGCGGGCGGGCTGCATCACCTCTACCTGACCGGCGATGCGCCCGAGCTTGCGCCGGTCTATTCCGAGGAACTGACCGATCAGGCCGAAATCGATGCCATTGTGACGGCGCTGGTCGGGAAGTTCGATGCGCGACTCAATCCCTGGCTCGACGGCCCGCCGCAGACGAACGAAGCAGGGCGCGGGGCGAGCCTGATGGCCGGGCTGCTGTGGCTTTCCCAGCGATTAGGCCCCCGGTTCGAACTCAACGAAATCGGCGCCAGCGCGGGCGTCAACACGATGATGGACCGCTACTTCTTCGATCTCGGCGGCACGCAGGTCGGGCCGGAGGATTCGCCCATGCGGATTGCCCCTGAATGGCGCGGCCCGCCGCCGCCCGCGGGCCCGTTCGAGATCTTGGCCATCCACGGATCGGACATTGCGCCGGTTGACCTGGCCGATCCCGCACAGGCCCTGCGGCTCAGGGCCTATGTCTGGCCTGACGCGCCGGAGCGGATGGCGCGGGTGGATGCTGCGATCGAGCTGGCCTCACGCCAGCGGCCGGACCTGGTGCAGCAGGATGCCGGCGATTTCGTCCGCGATATGCTGGAGAGGCCGCAACAGGCAGGCGTCACCCGCGTGCTCTTTCACTCGATCATGTGGCAATATCTGCCGCAGGCGACGCGAGCGGACATCACCCAAATGATGGAGCGCGCGGGCGAGGATGCTACGGTGGACAAGCCGCTCGCGTGGGTCATGCTCGAAACCAACCGCGATATCTTCGCGCACGAACTCAGGGTCCGGTTCTGGCCCCGCGGCGGGCAATGGGTCACGCTGGCGGAAGCCCACCCGCACGGCGCGTGGGTCCAATGGCTCGATCAGGGATAGCTGACGGTCAGCGGTTTTTCGGGCAGGGGAATCCACTCGGTCTCGCCTGGGACTTTGGCGAAGCGGCCGGCGCGCCAGTCGTCCTTGGCCTGTTCGATCCGATCGCGGCTGGAGCTGACGAAGTTCCAGAACACATGGCGATGGGTCGCGAAAGCTTCGCCGCCAAGCAGCATCACCCGCCCGCCCGAGCCGGAGCGCAGCGTCATCGCCTCGCCGGGCTTGAGCACGGTCAGCACGTAGAGCCCGAGCGGCTCGCCATCGATCGAGGCTTCCCCGCCGACCAGCATCAACGCGCGCTCATCGGCTTGTGCGTCGATCGGCAGGGAGCCATCGGCATCGAGCGCGATCTCGGCGTAGATCGTTTCGGCGTAACAGGTAGTGGGCGCGGTCGCGCCCCACAGGCTGCCCATGATCACCTGCGCGCGCGCGCCGGAGCTTTCCAGGAGCGGCAGATCGGTGCGCGCTTCGAACGCGGGATCGATTTCCTCCTTGCCGTCTGGCAGGGCGAGCCAGGTCTGCATGCCATAGAGCTTGGCCCCCGCGTCACGCTCGCCTTGCGGGCTGCGCTCGGAATGAACGATGCCGCTGCCGGCGGTCATCAGGTTGACCTGGCCGGGGCGGATCGTGGCGAAGCTGCCGACGCTGTCGCGGTGGTCGATCGCGCCTTCGAACAGCCAGGTGACAGTCGCGAGGTTGATGTGCGGATGCGGACGCACGTCCATCCCCTTGCCGATGGCGAGGTGGGCAGGGCCGAACTGGTCGACGAACACGAACGGCCCGACCATGGTCCGCTCGCGTGCCGGCAGCGCGCGACGAACCTGGAAGTCGCCCAGATCGTGGGTAACGGGGGCGATGGTCTGGATCACGCTCACGATGCTTCTCCTGTCGCAAAGGCCCGAATCGCCAGCGCGTGGACCCGGTGGCCGGGAATGTCGCCGAGCGCCCGATTGACCAGCCGCTGACGCTCCAGCCGGGACTTGCCGATAAAGGCGGCGCTTTCGATCACAATGGTGAAGTGCGATTCGCCGCTGCCGTCGTCGCCCGCGTGGCCGTGGTGGCGCGCGCTGTCGTTGATCACCTCCAGCCGCGTCGGCAGGAACGCCTCCTGCAGCAGGGTTTCGATCTCGCGTTGCACGGTGACGGCCAATTGAATTCTCCGGGGCTTTCCTTGGAACGCTCTAATCCCCATCCTAGCACGGTGAAGCAAGACAAGTTCCATGGACGCGTTGCGGGCAAGCAGCGCGAGTGCAGCGCACCGGGGTGCTCGGAGGCCGGGGAGTTCCGTGCGCCGGGCGGCCGCGCGGCAGGGTTCGACGGGCCCGGCGATTACCGCTGGCTATGCCTCGATCACGTGCGCGCCTTCAATTCGCAGTACGACTGGTTTGCCGGGATGAGCGCCGAGGAGATCCTCGCCGCGCAGCATCCGGCGGCCGGCTGGGCGACCGAGACGCGGGCGTTCCGCGCTGATGCCGGCGTCGATGGGGTGCCGCGATGGGCCGACTTCGGCGATCCGCTCGATGCGATCGGCTCGCGCGCGGCGGACATCAAGGCGCGGGCGCGTGGCCGCAGCTATCGCGAGCATGGCCGTTTCACGCCCCATGAACGCGAGGCGCTGGCGGTGATGGGCCTGTCGGGCGATGCCGACCGCACCCGGCTGCGTCAGCGTTATTCGGATCTCGTTCGCCGCTACCACCCGGACCGGAACGGCGGTGACCGCAGCCAGGAATCCCGGCTGCAGCGCGTGATCGAAGCCTACCAGTTGCTGCGCAAGGCGGCCGCGTTCGGCTAGCGCGCGGCGCCGTCGAACTCGGTGATCTCGAGGCTGGCGAGGTCGCACTCCGCAACGCAGCGCAAGTTTATCTCGACCATCGCCTTGCCGTCCGGGGTGGCTCCCTCGGCAAACGGAGCGCAGCCGCACGTGGTGCAGAACTGATAGCGGATCACGTGTTTGTTGAAGGTGTATTCCCGCACCTCGTCCTGCGGCCGGACGAATGACACTTTGTCCGGCGTGGTGAAGTGATGGACGTTGCCCTTGCGCCGGCACATCGAGCAATTGCAGGTCATGCCTTTGGTCGGCAGGGCCTCATCGACGGTCGCGCTCAGCGCGCCGCAATGGCAGGTGCTGGTGAAGCTCATTCGCTCGATCCTTGTGCCTTCTGCATCTCGGCGATCAGCGCGTTGTCGATCGCCTTCGCTTCCTTGTAAGCGTCGCGCGCCCGGAAGCGCTCGGCGTAGGCGAGGAAGTTTTCGGTCTCGGGGAAGGACTTGAACGCCATGCCCCAGTCGACGTGCGAACCGACGTAGACGTCGGCCATTGTGAAGCGATCGCCGCACACAAAGGCATGGGCCCCAAGCCACGCGTCGAGCGCGCCCATCGCGCGATCGTAGTTGCCGAAGCCGGCGGCCATCTCCTGCTCCGGAGGCACTTGCCACCCGAACATTTTCGCCGTCGCCGCCTGTTCTAGCGGCCCGGCGGCGAAGAACAGCCAGCGGAAATAGTCGGCCATTTCGTGCTCGCCCGGCAACAGGCCGGCCTGCGGATGGACCGCGGCGAGGTAGTGGCACACCGCCGCTCCCTCACTCACCACGTGGTCGTGGCCGGCGTGGTGGTGAATGATCGTCGGCAGCTTGCCCATTGGGTTAGCCTCGAGCAACGCCGCAGGCTTCTTGCCCCATTCGACCAGCACCGGATCGTAGTCGGCCTTGACCTCGTGCAGCGCCCAGCGCGCGATCTGGGACCGGCTCATCGGATTGAAGAAGAAGGTGAAGTCAGTCATCGGCGCTCTCCCATGCGAGTCGGCTCGAACGGAACATTAAGAGAACGAGTCGATCGGTCAAGCTTCGCACAGTGCCTTGAGCTGATCGGCGCAGGCGCCCCAGCCTTCGGCGAAGCCCATTTCCTCGTGACGCTTGCTGTCGGCTTGGGTCCAGTGGCGGGCGCGGGCGGTGTAGCGCGTGCCGGTGCCTTCGGGCTCGATCTCCCAGATGCCGATCATGAACGGTCCGTGCGGTTCGAAATCGCCCTGGATCGCGTCGGTGGACACGAAGCGGCGGCCCTCGTCGTAAGCGAGGTACATGCCCTTGTGCGGATGTCTCTCTCCCTCCGGGCCATACATCGTGACTTCGCTGCGGCCGCCGGGCCGGCGCTCGTTGATCTCGAATTCTGCGCGCCAGGGCTTTGGACACCACCACTCCTCCTGGCGGTCCGTCATGACCTCCCACACCTTTTCGGGTGCAGCGTCGATCAGGCGGGTGACGGTGAGCTCGTGCATCGGTTCTCTACTCAGTCCCGGTCGGGCGCGCCGTATGGGAAATAGGGGCGATACGGACGCGCGTCGTCGACGCAGCGCACCACCGGCGGCAGCGCGAGCAGTTCGGCGCGAAGCGCCCGAAGGTGCGGGCAGGCATCGGGGATCGGCTCGATCCAGTCGGCGTAGAACAGTGACGGTGCGGCGGCGCAGGTCACCAGCGAGACGTGCGGCGGCAGCGTGTTGGCGCCGAGCCAGCGCTCGAGCCAGGCATAGGCTCGCCGCAGACCAGCCTTGCCCGCCGCGATCTCGGGGGCGAACGGCTCGTCCCTCAATCCGCCCGCCGCGGGATCGTCCCTGTCGACGAAGTAGGCAGCGATGACCCGCTGCATGTTGCCCATCACATACTGGTCGAACACGCGGTCGATCATCCGTGCCACGACGGCTTCGGCCGGATCGGCCGGGATCAGCGGCGCGGGGCCGGGGTGATGGACCGCGAGGTGCTCGATGATCGCGCTCGTCTCCACGACGACCGCGTCGCCATCGGTCAGCACCGGGAACTGGCCCGCCGGGTGCGCCCTTCCGGTGAAGCTCTCGTACTTCGGTACGGAAGGGTCGATCTCGCGAAACTCGAACGGTGTCGCGTTGGCGTAAAGCGCGATCAGCGCCTTCCAGGTGTAGGATGAGAAAGGATGGCCGTAGAGTGCAAGCATCAGGTTACTCCCTGCGAGGCTTGGAAAACCGCCAGTTGCGCCGCGAAGGCGCGCCGGTAAGCGGGCCGTGCTTCGCCGCGCGCGACATAGGCGGCAAGGGTCGGAAATTCGTCGAGAGTGCCCGATGGCCGCAGCCGCAGCATTACCGAGACCATCATCAGGTCGCCCGCGCTGAATGCGCCATCGAGCCATTCCGCATCGCGGAGGTGGGCGGAGAGCTGCCCCAGCCGGTCGCGCACGCGGTCCTTTACCAGCGGCAGGCGCTCGTCGGCCCACGGCTTGTCGCGCTCGAACAAAATGGCGTTCTGAAGCTCGATGATTGGCGGTTCGACCGTGTTGGTCGCGGCGAACATCCACGTGACCGCGCGCGCCCGTGCATCGGCACCTTCCGGCAGCAGGCCGGGATGGCGCTGCGCGATGTGCAGCACGATCGAGCCGGTCTCGAACAGCGCGAGCGTGCCTTCCTCGTAAGTCGGGATCTGCCCGAACGGATGGAGCGCCATGTGCGCGGGCTGTTTCATTTCGGCGAACGAGACCAGGCGCACATCGTAAGGCTGGCCAACTTCCTCCAGCGCCCAGCGCACACGCGTGTCGCGCGCCAGGCCCCGGCCGCGGTCAGGCGAAGCCTCGAAGGCGGTGATGACAGGCTTCATCGGAATGCCCCGTCCGGCCGCCTCTCCGGGCTCAGCCTTGCGCCGCTGCTTCGAGGGCGGCAATATCGATCTTCTTCATCTTCATCATCGCTTCGAAGATGCGCTTGGCCCGCTCCGCTTCGCCATCCATCGCTTCGGCGAGGATGCGCGGGGTGATCTGCCACGAGACGCCCCACTTGTCCTTGCACCAGCCGCACATGCTCTCCTGCCCGCCGTTGCCGACGATCGCGTTCCAGTAACGGTCGGTCTCGGCCTGGTCCTCGGTGATTACGACGAACGAGAATGCCTCGCTCTGCTGGAAGTGCGGGCCGCCGTTGAGGCCCATGCAGCGGATGCCCATGACCGTGAACTCCACGGTGAGCGGGTCGCCCTTCTTACCGGACGGGCTGTCCGCCGGAGCCTTGTGAACCTTGCCGGCCGAGCTGTTCGGGAACGTCTCGGCATAGAAGCGGGCCGCTTCTTCGGCGTCGCTTTGGTACCACAGGCAAATCTGGCCGGTCTTGTCAGTCATGGGTCAGCTTCCTTTCTTGCCGACGAAGGCGACGGGCGCGCCGGCCGGATCGGTGGCGGTGAAGATGAGGTCCCCGCCCGGAACCTCGTGGATATCGCTGTTGATCGTACCGCCGTTGGCTTCCGCCGCGACGCGCGTGGCTTCGATGTCCGCCACCCCGAAGTACGGCAGCCAGGCGATGCCCATCCATTCGGGCCGCCACGGATTGATCGCGCCGATGGCCTCGCCTTCGGCTTCTATGAAGCGGTAGTTGCCCTTGTCACCCATCGGCATGGCGCCCCCGGCGGTCCAGCCAAGCAGGGCGGTGTAGAACGCGGTTGCGCGGGGCTCGTCGCTCGTCTGCACTTCGTTCCACCACGCGTGCCCGGGCGAATTGGCCTGGAACACGTCGCTCTGTGCGTCGGGCTGGTCCGGCGGCGGGACCGGGTCCATCACGTAGAACGGCGCGCCCATCGGATCGGATAGCAGGGCGATCGTGCCCTGCGGCATCGTGACCGGCCCCATCCAGGTTTTGCCCCCGGTCGCTTCGGCCTGTTTCACCGCCGCGGCAACGTCCGCGACGTGGAAATAGGGCATCCAGCCGGCGCTGGCGCCGCCGCTGCGCATCGCCTCGGTCAGCTTGAGCACGCCGCCGGCGTTGCCGCCACCGGCGCGGTCGATCATGCGATAGTCGGAGCCGTTGGGCATGGCCATGCCCTCTCCGGGGATATCCCAGCCGAGCGTGGCGCGGTAGAACGGGGCGACGGCGCCCGGATCGGGCGTCATCAGCTCGTACCAGATGGGGCGGCCGGCCACGGTCAGCGGCCCTTGCTCACGAACGGAACGAACCCGCCCCAGAACATGCGCTTGCCGTCGAACGGCATGTCCTGGCCAGGCTGCATCCGCTCGTCCGCCATGACTTTCTTCCAGCCTTCGTTGCGCGCCTCCTCGTCAGGCCATTCGACGAACGAGAACACCACGCTTTCGTCATCCCCGGCCTCCACCGAGCGGGGGAAGCTGGTGACGTCGCCCATCGGTGTGTCGACGCCCCAGGCCTCGATGTCGCGCACGGCGCCGTGTTCGAGGAACACCTTGGCGGCCTTGGCGGCCATCGCGCGATAGGCCTCGCGATTGCCGTTCGGCACGGGTGCGACGAACCCGTCGACGTAGCCGCCGGCCGGGCGGCCTTCGTCGACGATCGGCTCGAACCCGCCGACGACCATGCGTTTGCCGTCGAGCGGCATGTCTTCGCCGAATTGCTTCATCCGTTCGTCGGCCATCATGGCTTCCTGGCTGGCGTGGGCGGTGGCCTTGTCCTTCCACATGACCCACGAGAACACGACCTTCTCGCCCGCCGCGAGCTTCACCGCCTTGCGGAAGTCCGTCTGCCTGCCGTCGGACACATCGGCTTCCCAGGCCTCGACGTGCTCCGTCGCGCCGTAATCCTTGGCGATGTCCCAGAACTTCTCGGCGATGTCCTGGTACTCGGCCTTCCTGTCGTCCGGCACCGGAACGATGAATCCCTGGATGTACATGCGCACGCTCCTTGTTTCCTGCGCCCGGCTTCGGCCTCAGGCGGCCGGCTGGCTTTCGAAATCCGCCAGTTGCGCGGCGAGCGCGCGCTGATAGGCCGGGCGTTCGATCCCGCGCCGGTGATAGGCGGCGAGAACCGGGTGCTCGGCGACTAGGTCGGTGTGGCGCAGGTTGTTGAGCACGGTCACCATCGCGATGTCGGCGACCGAGAACGGGCCCGCCAGCCAGTCGTTTTCTCCGAGCGCATCGGTCACGCGCGTGAGCTTCTGCCGGCACAGGCCGAGCGAAGCTTCGCGCGCGTCCGCCGCCCAAGGCTGGTCCTTGTGGAAGATGTCGTAGCTGACGATCCGCTGGATCACGGGCTCGACGCTGTTGAGCGCCGCGAACAGCCACGAGATCGCGGTCCACCGCGGCTGGCCCTCTGGCGGGAGCAGCCGCTCGTCCTGCTCGCCGAGGTAGAGCAGGATCGCGCCGGTCTCGAAGAACCTGAGCTCGCCGTCGGCGAATGCCGGCACCTGATCGAACGGCTGCCACCGGACATAGTCGTCCGGCCGCGGATTGGCGGCGCCGAACAGTTGCGTGTCATAGGGCCGGCCGATCTCCTCGAACGCCCAGCGGACGCGCAAGTCGCGCACCAGCCCCCTGGCGAACTCGGGTACCCAGTTGAAGGCGGTGACGACGGGGCGGGATTCGGTGGCCATGGTTCAGTCCTTCGTTGAATAGATCGGCATGATGGCGCGCAGCGCCGGGGAACGCAGCCACAGCCCGCCCCACACGAACAGGGCGAGGTAGACGCCGAACAGCGTGTGGGTGAGCAGCGGGCTGTCGATCCGCGCATGGGTCGCGATCGCCCCGCCGAGATACCCGGTGATGAGGATCGCGCCGAGCAGCGCGGTGCGCGGCCACAGATAGAGCACCGTCGGGATCAGCAGTAGCGTGCCGAGCGAGCGGATGGTCACCGGGTCGAGCGACCAGCCGATGTCCGGGCTGTTCGCGGCGACCCATGACGGCGCGACGACCTTGGTCACTGCATCCATCAGCAGGAATGCGCCCGCGAGGCCGGTCAGCACGCGGCCAGCGATCACCCAGATGCGCTGCGGCGCGGCGAGCGATCGGCCGTTTCCGCCGGGGATCCGCTCACCCGGCATCGGCCGACTCCGCGCCGGCCGGCATAGCGCCCATGTCCATGAACACGTTTTCCCAGATGTGCCCGTCGGGGTCTTCGAAGCTGCTGCCGTACATGAAGCCATGGTCCTGCGTGGGCGTCGGCTCGGGCTTGCCGCCGGCGGCGCCTGCCTTGGCGACGATAGCATCGACCTCCCCACGGCTATCGTGGCTGAGGCAGAGGTAGACCTGCGCGCTCTTGTGCGCGTCGGGGATCTCCTTCGGGCTGAAGGTCTTCCAGAAATCATGCGTCAGCAGCATGACAACGATCTCGTCCGACCATGCCATGGCGGCCGCCTGTTCGTTCGTGAACTGCGGGTTGTTGGTGAATCCTATAGCCTCGTAGAACTTCATCGACCGCGGCAGATCGGTGACCGGCAGGTTCACGAAAATCATCTTCGCCATCGCGTCTCTCCCCATCGCCGTTCGCGCTTCGCGAATCGGCACTTGCGATTCGTGCCCCAGTAGATTACTAAAAGCAACTGTGAAGTTACCAAAAGAAACCGACTCGTCCGATATAGCCCACGGTCGATGGTACAACGACGCCTGCGGGACCGCCTTCGGCATGGAACTGGTCGGGGAGCGCTGGGCGCTGCTGATCGTGCGCGAGCTTATGCTGGGGGGGAGGCGGTTTAATGACCTTCGCGCCAGCCTGCCCGGGATCAGCGCCAAGGTGCTCACCGAACGGCTCGAGAAGCTCGAGGAGGGCGGCGTGCTGGCGCGGCGCAAGCTGCCGCCGCCCGCTTCGGTGCAGGTCTACGAGCTGACCGAATGGGGCTATCTGGCCGAGCCGCTGATCCAGGAGCTGGGCCGCTGGGCCGCGACTTCGGTGCGCCACGATCACACCTTGCCGCTCTCGCCGGTGTCGCTGATGCTCAGCTTCCGCACGATGCTCGACAAGGTCCGCGCCAAGGAATTCGACGCCACGATCGGCTTCGAGGTGAGAGGTGAGAGCTTCGTCGCCGAGCTACGCGACGGGCAGCTTCCGATACGCCGGGGCGATCCCGGGGGAGCGGACCTGATCTTCCGTGCGCCCGCCGCGCCGCTGCTTGCGGCAGTGTTTTATGGCAAGGTGCCGGTCGAGAGCGTGACGGGCGAAGGTGTGCAAGTCGAGGGCGACCGCGCGCTGCGCGACCGCTTCATCGACCTGTTTCACTTGCCCCGGAAGGTTGGCTAGCCGCCCAGCGCTGCGAACACGCCGGCCTCTTGCTCGGCGACCTTCTTCCACGCCGCGCGCTCGCTCACCCGGCCGTACCAGGCCGCGAGCTTGGGATGCCGCGCGGTATCGACCGACCAGGCTGCGTAGCTCAACGTCTTGATCGTTGAGGCGAGGGCGATGTCGCCCACCGCGTAGGTTTCTCCCAGCCAGCCGTCCGCGCGCAGCTCGCCTTCGAGATAGTCGAGCGGACGCAGGATCGCCTCTTCGGCGGCGAGAGCCGCCCCTTCGTCGCCTTCGGTGCCGAAAATCGTCGGCCGCAGGAAACGGTTGAGCACGATCGGCGCGCCGGCGGGAACCAGCACAGTGTCGACCACTTCCTCGAACCACACCGCGCGCGCCCGCGCTTCCGGGCTGGCGGGCAGTAGCGGCGGCTCGGGATATTTCGCCTCGAGGTAGGTCACGATCGCGGTCGAATCGGCGATGCTGAAGTCGCCGTCGGCAAGCGCCGGGATCTTGCGGAACGGGCTGATCCGGGCGAACTCATCGGTCGGAGCGCTGGGATTGCTCGGCTCCCACTCGAACTCGATGCCCTTTTCGGTCGCGGCGACGGCCGCCTTGCGCACGAACGGCGACAACGGAAATCCGAACAGCTTCATGGGAATCCTCTCTTGCTCCGCAATGCTTGTTGCAGCCCGTTAACGCTCCGTCTAGGCACCCCGGCGCGATGAACGAGATGACCACCCATTCCGATCACGGCGGCACCAGGATGGCCGTGCCCGATCTCGAGGTTTCGGTGCGCGAGGTATTCGGCATCGACAGCGACATGAAGGTTCCGGCCTTCTCCGAAGCCGACGAGCGCGTTCCCGACCTAGACGAAAGCTACGTGTTCGATCCGGACACCACCCTGGCGATCGTTGCCGGTTTCGCGTTCAACCGCCGTGTGATGGTCCAGGGCTATCACGGCACCGGCAAGTCGACCCACATCGAGCAGGTCGCCGCGCGCCTCAAGTGGCCGTGCATCCGCATCAACCTCGATGCGCACATCAGCCGCATCGACCTTGTCGGGCGCGACGCGATCGTGCTGCGCGACGGATTGCAGGTGACCGAGTTCCGTGAGGGCCTGCTCCCGTGGGCGCTGCAGCACCCGGTGGCGCTGGTGTTCGACGAATACGACGCCGGCCGGCCGGACGTGATGTTCGTGATCCAGCGGGTGCTCGAATCGTCGGGCCGGCTGACGCTGCTCGACCAGAACCGCGTCATCACCCCGCACCCGGCCTTCCGGCTGTTCGCCACCACCAACACCATCGGCCTCGGTGACACGTCGGGCCTCTACCACGGCACC
>CAYNXB010000062.1:0-15517 GCA_964401045.1 uncultured Sphingomonadaceae bacterium
TCGCCCGGGCCCGATGGACAACATCCCGCTGTTCGGGCGGCGCAAGAACGGCCAGGAATCGATCGAATACCCGCATCCGAAGCTCGAAGGCATCCTAGCCGAGACCTACGGCATCTTCGTCTATCAGGAGCAGGTGATGCAGGCGGCGCAGGTGCTCGCCGGCTACACGCTGGGCGAGGCGGACCTGCTGCGGCGGGCGATGGGCAAGAAGATCCAGTCGGAGATGGATGCCCAGCGCCAGCGGTTCGTTGAAGGCTGCGCCGAACATTCGCAGATCGCCAAGGCCAAGGCCAACGAGCTGTTCGACCTGATCGACAAGTTCGCCGGTTACGGCTTCAACAAGAGCCACGCTGCGGCCTACGCACTGCTCACCTATCAGACGGCGTGGCTCAAGGCGCACTACCCCGAAGAGTTCTTCGCCGCTTCGATGTGCTTCGACATGCACCAGTCGGAGAAGCTGGCGGTGTTCGTCGATGACTTGCGGCGCGGCGGCCGGGTTTTGCTGGCACCCGACGTCAATGGCTCGGAAGCGGAGTTTTCCGTCGAGCAGACCGACGACGGCTATGCGGTGCGCTACGCGTTGGCGGGCATCCGCAACGTCGGCGAGAAGGCGATGGAGGCGCTGGTCGCCGAACGGGAGGATAGTGGCGCCTTCGCCAGCCTGGAGGACTTCTTCCGCCGCGTGCCGCCCGGTGCGATGAACCGCCGTCAACTTGAAGGGCTCGCAATGGCCGGCGCGTTCGACGCGCTCGAGCCGAACCGGGCCAAAGTGCTCGCCAATGCGGACATCTTGCTGGCCCTGTCCGATGCGACGGCGCGGGAGCGGTCGAGCGGGCAGGCGGCGCTGTTCGGCGGCGACGATGCCGCCGAGCCGGCGATGCGCCTCGCCGAAGCCGAAGAGTGGAAGCGCGCCGAGCAGATGGCCGCGGAGCGGGAGGCGTTCGGGTTTTATTTCGCCGCGCATCCGATCGAGGAATGGCGCGAACTCGCCTCGGCAAACGGCGCGCGCTCGTTTGCGAGCCTGATGGAAGCCGGGGTGCCCACCGGTGGGCGGCAGCCTGCGGTGATGGCGGCGCTGGTCGAAGGCGTTAACATCGGGCGCACCAGACGCGGGGCCGCGTTCATCCGCGCCGATTTCTCGGATTCATCGGGCCAGTTCTCCGCCGCGTGCTTCGAGGAATCGCTGGTGTCCAAGTTCAAGCAGTGGGCCGACGAAGGCACCTGCATCCTGCTCAACGTTGAACTCGATGCGCCGAGCCCGGACGAGCCGCCGCGCGTCACCGTGCGCGGCGCACGCCCACTCACCGAAGTACGCAGCGCCGCGCGAATGCTGTTGACGCTCGACGTCACCACGCCCGAGGCGCTCGGCGAATTGCGGCGAGCGCTTACCGAAGGCGAGGCGGGGCGCGGCGAGGCGCTCGCCCGGCTGGTGTTCGAGGGGGGCGACACCGCCACCGTGCGCCTCGGGCGCGACTTCGTGCTCGATGGCGAACTGGCGGAACGCTTGGCAAGCATCGCCGGGCTTGCCAATGTGTCGCTCACGACGCGACGGGGGCCAAGTCATTTGAGATTGGTCGCCTGACTCCCTTCGCTCCGATGGGAGGGAAGCCATGCTGGGCGCAATGCAGGATTGGGAGCTGCGGCTCCCCGCGCTGATCGATCATGCCGCGCGCGAGCACGGTTCGCGTGAGGTGGTGTGCCGTTGGGCCGATGGCAGGGAAACGCGTTCGAACTGGGCGGGCGTGCGCCACGACGCGATGCGGCTCACCCAGGCGCTGCGGCGCATGGGCATCGCGCCCGGCGACCGCGTGGCGACGCTGGCGATGAACCACCTGCATCACCTGTCGAGCTTTTTCGGGATCGTCGGGGCGGGCGCGGTGCTGCACACTATCAACCCGCGGTTGTTCGACGACCAGCTCGAATACATCGCCAACCACGCGGGTGACCGGGTGCTGCTCTACGACGAGCAGTTCGCGCCGCTGGTCGAGCGGATGAAGCCGCGCTGGCCGACCATCGAGCATTACCTGTGCTTCGATGACGGCGAGTTCGACGCACTGCTCGATGGCGAGGACGGCGCGGGCGAATGGGCCGATGGTGGCGAGCGCGAGCCGTGCCACCTCTGCTACACCAGCGGCACCACGGGCGATCCCAAGGGAGTGCTCTACACTCACCGGTCGAGCGTGCTCCACGCATTGACCGCGCTCTCGCCGGGGTTGTTTGCGATCCAGCCCAAGTCTGTGTTCTTGCCGGTCGTGCCGATGTTTCATGCCGCCGCGTGGGGTCTGCCGTGGAGCTGTGCAATGGTAGGCGCGAAGATGGTCTATTCGGCGGTCAACACGCCTGAGGTGCTGTGCGACCTGCTGCAGAACGAGGGGGTGACGCACATGGCCGGGGTGCCGACCGTGTGGCTCGGCATGGTCCGGCACATCGAGGCCACCGGCGCGCCAATGCCGCAGCTCGAGCTGGCGGCGGTCGGAGGCTCGGCGATCCCCGAGGCGCTGATCGCGCAGCTGATGCAGCACGGCATTCGCGTGAGCCACGCCTGGGGGATGACCGAGACCTCGCCGATAGGAACTTGCGGTGCCGAGCCGCACGACTGGGAGGGGCTCGATTTCGCCCAGCAGGTTGCGGTCAAGACGCTGCAGGGCCGAGTGCCGTTCGGGGTGGAGCTGCGTTGCGTCGATCTTGCCGACGGCAAGACGGAGCTACCTCGTGACGGCAAGACTCCCGGTGCACTGCAGGTACGCGGTTCGTGGGTGGTGCAGCGCTATTTCCGCGGTGAGGAAGACGCGGTCGCAGCCGACAAGTGGTTCGACACCGGCGATGTCGGGATCATTCATCCCGATGGCTCGCTCAAGCTCACCGATCGGACCAAGGACGTGATCAAGTCAGGCGGCGAATGGATCAGCTCCGTCGAGCTGGAGAACGCCGCGATGGGCCACCCGGATGTGGCGGAGGCGGCAGCAATCGGCGTCTCCCACCCAAAGTGGGGCGAACGGCCGCTGCTGGTGGTGGTGCGAAAGCCGGGGAGCCACGCGGAAGGCGCGGCAATCCGCGACTTCCTGGCGAGCAAGGTCGCCAGGTGGTGGCTTCCGGACGCCATCGAGTTCGTCGACGAATTGCCCCACGGCGGCACCGGCAAGGTCAGCAAGAAGCACCTGCGTGAGCGATTTCGCGATTACCGCTTTCCCGCGTGAACCGACGATAGGAAAGATGGACGGGGCCGGTCGCTCCGGCCCCGTCACTGGTCGAACCCGAGCTAGTTGCCCGAGCCCGGCCCGTAGGTGATTTCCACCCGGCGGTTCTGCAGCTCGCGCACGCCGTCGGCGGTCGGAACCCGCGGGTTCGCCTCGCCGAATGCCTGCGCGCTGATCGCCGCGTCGGGCACGCCATGGCTGGCCAGGTAGCCGCGCGTTGAGGCGTTGCGGCGTCCCGCCAGGCCCATGTTGTACTCTTCCGAGCCCGAACGGTCGGTATAGCCCGCCAGCATGATCGGCACGTTGGTGCAGTTGCCGTACGCCGTGATCGCGCTGTCGAGGATCGTCGCAGCCTCCGGCGTGATGTCCGACTTATCCCAGTCGAAGAACACGATGTACGGCCCGCTGTTGCACTGCGCCACCGGCGGTGGAGGCGGCGGCGGAGGTGGCGGCGGAGGTGGCGGGGGCGGAGGAGGCGGGGGAGGAGGCGCGGGCTCGGCCCCGCCGAAGTTGACCAGCAGGCTGGCCAGCAGCGAGTGGGTGCGGATCTTCTCGTCGAAATCGCCACCGAACCCGTCGTCGCCGTCAACCTTGGTGTTGAAGAAGCGGTACTTGAGCCCGATGTCGACCGAGTTGCTCACCGGCACGCGAAGCTCTGCGAGCAACTGCCAGGCGAAGTTTGAACCGCTGTCGTCGAACAGTTCGTCGTCGTCGACAGTGGCCTTGAAGCTGGTCTTGGCGATGCCGATGCCACCGCCGACCGAAACGCCGATGCCGTCGTTACCGCCGAAGTCGGCCAGGGCGTTGACCATCCCGCTCCAGATGTCGATGTTGGCATCGTCGAGCGGGAAGGTGCCTGTGATCGGGCCGTCGTTGCCCGGAATGCTGCCGGTGATCGCCACTTCGTCGAGGTCAAAGGTCTTGTAGCCGCCCTCCGCTTCGACGCGGAAGCCGCCAAAATCGTAGCCGAGGACGACGTCCGCATCCCAGCCCATGTCGCTGTCGATGGCCAGCTCGACCGGAGCCGCCGTAGCATCGACATCAAGGTCGATATCCTCGGCCTTCAGCACGCCGCCCTCAATGCCGAGGTAGACTGCACCGTCACGCGCCGCGGCCGGTGTGGCGACGGTGATCGCGATTGCGGACGCGAGGCCCGCCATTACGAGCTTTCTCATGATTTCTTCCCCTTGTTGCGGGGCGCTGTTCCGCGCGCAGCACGCAGCCGCCCGGTTCTTCTGCGCCCGATGGCCCTTGACGCGCGGCGGCCCGGAATGTTCCTCAAATTAACTTAAATTAATTGCAGCTGGCCATCCGGAGAGGGGCGGCGGAACTTCGAGCAATCTAGTGAGAATCGGCTCTTCTTCATTCCTGCGCGCTTGCAGGCGAGACGGAAGCGCGCGCGGAACAGCTCGGCCCACACTCCGCTCGGCTTCATCCGGGTGAAGAATGCCGGATCGTTGTCGCGTCCGCCGCGCATCGACTGGATCACGGCCATCACTTTGCCCGCGCGGTCGGGGAAATGGACCGCCAGCCATTCGCGGAACAGCGGCGCCACCTCGTGCGGCAGGCGCACCGGAATCCACCCCGCCGAACGCACCCCCAGCGCCGCCGCGCGGGCGATGATGCCTTCCATGAACTCGTCGGTGATCGAAGGGATCACCGGCGCCACCGAGCAATGCACCGGCACGCCCGCCGCGACCAGCTGGCCAAGTGCGGCGAGGCGCTTGGCCGGTGCGGTCGCGCGCGGCTCGAGCTTGCCCGAGAGCACCGGGTCGAGGGTCGTCACCGAGATCGCCACCGCCACCAGATTCTCTCGCGCCAGCTCACCCAACAGGTCCAGATCGCGCAAGACCCGGTTGGACTTGGTGGTGATCGTCACCGGATGCCCCGTCTCGAGGCAGACCTCGAGCACTGACCGGGTGATGCGGTAGCGGCCCTCGATCGGCTGGTAGGGGTCGGTGTTGGTCCCCATGCCGATCGGCCGCGGCGTGTAGCGCGGCCTGGCGAGCGTCGCTCGCAGCAACTCGGCTGCGTTGGGCTTGGCGAACAGCCTCGTCTCGAAATCGAGCCCGGGGGAGAGATCGTGGTAGGCGTGAGTAGGCCGCGCGAAGCAGTAGATGCAGCCGTGCTCGCACCCGCGATAGGCGTTGATCGAACGGTCGAAGCCGATGTCCGGGGAGGTGTTGAAGGTGAGGATCGACTTCGGGTGCTCCTCGGTAACGGTGGTGCGCAGCTTGGGCGGCGTGCCATCCAGCGTGGCGACGAAATCGCGCCAGTCGCCATCCGCCTCGCGCTCGGCCAGCCCGAAGCGCTGCGGCACCGCGCGCGATTGAGCACCCCTGCCGCTAATCTTTGGGCCGTGCCGCTCCATGGTGAGAACATACAGCGAACATCAATCATCCGCAATGGGCCGGAGTGACGGCGAACGGGCGGTGAATCGCTGTGACCTTCCGCGCTGCGGTTCGGCATTGCGCGCGGCCCGGTCGAGCTGGGCGAGATGGCCGAGAAGCGCGGAATTGTCCGCCTTTTGCACCGTCGCGATATGCTTGCCGCGGTACATCACCGGCTTGAGCAGCCCCTCCAGCGCGCGCCGCGCGCGCTCCTCGTGTGTGACCTTCCGTCGACCGGGCGTCTCGCGCCCGAGCACCGCATCCCAGGCGGCGGCAAAGCTCTCGGCGCCGGGCAGCTTGCGCAGGCGATAAGCCGTCTCGCGCGCCATGCGCACCTTGCGCGCGGCGGCGGCGACCGAGCGCGTTTCCGCCAGCGCGCCGAGGAACGCGGCCTGACGCGCTGGCGTCCAGCCATCGGCGCGGGTGCGCAAGGGGACGGGCACGAATGCGGGAACCCGGCGATGATCCGGGCGGCGGTGCTTCTTCGAAGGCCAGCGTTTCATCCGGCAGGATAAGGCAGATTTGTCGCGTGTAGGAAAGCGAGCCCGGATGCGGACGTTTGCGGGCAATGGCGCATTCTATCGCGTTGCCTGGCAGGCCATGTCGACGTAGCCACATATTGAACGGTATCGGCGGGGGAATATCATGGCGGTCTCGGCCAAAGACCAGCTCGCGCTGATGGCGCGGTATCATGCGTGGGCGACCGAGCGCCTGCTGACGTCTGTCGCGCCGATACCGGATGAGGCTTACCGCCAGCCGTGCGGGCTGTTTTTCGGATCGATACACGGTACCTTGAATCACCTGCTGCTGACGGACAGCGAGATCTGGTATCGCCGATTCACAGGCGGCCCCACGGCCAGCCTGCCGCTCGACGCAGAGCTGGAAACCGATCGAACAAACCTGACATCCCGCTTGATCACAGCGACTGCACGGTGGTCCGCATACCTTGCAAGCCTCGACGAGCCTGCGCTTGCCGGCGATCTTCGGTACACCATGACGACGGGGCAGGCGCGCACCTTGCCGATGTCGGGCGCGCTCCTGCACGTGTTCAATCACGCGACGCATCACCGGGGCCAGGTCACCGCGGCGATTTCGACGCTGGGCTTCGCTTACCAGCCGCTCGACCTGCCTTTCCTGATCTTTTCCGAACTCGGTTAGACAAGTGGCTGGCCTAGGCATCTTCCGGACAGGGGAGTGTGTTCGCCGGCTGGCCTTCCGCGGCTCGCACGGTTAGGCCGGATCGCATGTCGCTACGCTGGAATCGCTGGCTCTGCGCCTTCCTGGTGCTGGTCGCACTGGTCTACGCCGTGCTGCCCGATGGGCTGCCGCTGGCGCAGGTCAGTGGCTCGGCCTTCAGCGCATCGACCCGCGACGTGGCCATTGGCTGCACCGTTCGCCCGGAGATCGAGCGGCGTGCGCTGCCGGATCGGCCTGCACCGCCGCCCCCGCCGCGCTGCGCCGTCTCCGTTGCGGTATTGGCGGCGATGCCGGCTCTGGCTTCGCTGGCATACAACCACCGAGCCCGCGCACCGCCCGTTTCCCTTCCGGCATTGTTGACCCCCCTGAGCCCGAGGGCCCCGCCTGCCGCGTGAGCACGCCGGCCGCCGACCGAAGTGGCGGCCCGACACAGCTTTCACGAGTAGGACAACATGACAAAGACCATCCTCGAAACCGAGGCGGCAGCGCAGCGCGCGGCCGCTGAGCGGGCACTCGCCCGCTATCCGGTCCTGAAGCAGGACGAGATCGCCGCGCTGGTGCGCTATATCCGCAAGGAAGCCACCGCGCTCGACCGCGCCTCGATCGCCTCCAACGCCGATCTGCACGAGCAATACCGGCAACTCTGCCGCGACCACCATTTCGATCGCTTGCGACCGTTCGAGATCGCGCTCGTCGCAGCGGGGGTCACGGCCTTGGTGGTGATCGTCGCCGTGGCGTACATGATCAGGACGGCGTGAGCGGGGCCGGGGCGGCGGAACGCCCGCCGCCCCGGGTTGCTATCGGAAAATATGCGCGGCGAGCGCTTCGGCCAGCCGGTCACGCGTGAACGGCTTCTGCAGCACGGGCCGATGGCGGTAGGCCTCTTCCAGGCCCGCCCCGCCATAGCCGGTGGTGAAGATGAACGGGCATCCGCGCCGGGCCAGCGCATCGGCAATGCCGTAGCTGGTTTCGCCCAGCAGATTCACGTCGAGCAAGGCGCCATCGACCGCTTCGGAATCCAGGATCTGCAAGGCTTCCGCCACGCGCGCCGCGGGCCCGACCGTGGTGTAGCCGAGCTCGTCGAGGATATCCTCGAGCAGCATCGCCACCATTGTCTCGTCTTCTACGACGAGGATGCGGCCTTCGGCCGTGTTAGCGGGCTGCACCCGGCTCTCCTTCGACTGGCGCGGGAATGTCCATGTTGCACACGACCCCGGTCGGCCGATATTCGAGGCGCACCTCGCCGTCGAGCTCTCGCGCCAGGCCGCGCTCGATCAGCCGCGAACCGAAGCCGGTGCTGGACGGGGGCGAGACGTCCGGGCCGCCGTGTTCGCTCCAGGTGATCCGCAGGCGCCCGTCATCGACCGCCCAGCCGATCGTCACGCGTCCACGGTCGTTAGAGAGCGCGCCGTACTTTACCGCGTTAGAGGCAAGCTCGTGGAACGCCATCGCGACCGCCAGCGCCGCTTGGGGACGGAGCCACACGTCAGGGCCATCGGCCGCGAACTGCTGGGGCTGGCCGGAGCTGCCGCGGAACGGACCAAGCGCGCGGCCGGCGATCTCGCGCAAGTTCGCGCCTTCCCAGTTTGTGGCGGTGAGCACGGTGTGCACCTCGGACAACGCGATCAGGCGCGCTTCGAACGCGGCGCGGGCCTGCACGCTGGCCCCATCGCCGCGGAAGGTCTGCGCGGCGATCGACTGGATCGTCGCGAGCGTGTTTTTCACCCGGTGGTTGAGTTCGTTGACAAGCAGCTTGAGGTGATCTTCGGCGCGTTTGATATCGGTGATGTCGCGGGTGGTGCCCGAAACCCATTCGACGTTGCCGTCGGCATCGAACACGGGGGTGAAAATGTAGTCGTAGACGCGCCAGCCGAGGGTGGCGTGCGGAAATCCGATCTCGCCGCGGACCGGCCGTTTGGTAGCGACGACCTGATCGATCTCACGCTCATGCAGCTCGGCGTGCCACGGCTCGTAGCCGACTTCGATCAGTCGCTTGCCGACCGATTCTTCGAGCGAGCGGCCCCACATCGCAAGCAGGGCCTTGTTGGCGTATACAAAGGTGTAATCGAGCCCGAAACCGTAGACGAGGTCCGGCGTGCTGGACATCAGCGCTTCATAGAGGCGCGTGAGTCCTTCCGTTCCGGTGCTCTCGTGCTGATTTCGCGGTGTGCCTCCGCCAGATCCCGCGTGCATGCGTCCCCCTGCTACTCCCGCCAAACGCATGACGAGCCCGAAAGTTTCAGGTCGCGTTTACTTCTCGCGCAGCCGGGGCATGAGTTCGACGAAGTTGCATGGACCGTGGCGGCTGTCGAGCTGTTCGGCGAGGATGCCGTCCCACCCGTCCTTGACCGCGCCGTTCGAGCCCGGGAGCGCGAAGATATAGGTTCCGCGCGCGACCACGGCGCATGCGCGGCTCTGCACGGTCGAGGTGCCGATGGTGCGGTAGCTGAGCATGCGGAACAGCTCGCCGAAGCCGGGGATGTCCTTGTCCTTGACCCGGTCGAGCGCTTCGGGGGTCACGTCCCGGCCGGTGAGGCCGGTGCCGCCGGTGGAAACGATCACGTCGATCGACGGATCGTCGATCCAGTTGTTGAAGCGGGTGACGATCACGTCGGCATCGTCCTTCTCGAGCGCCCGCGTCGAGAGGTGGTGCCCGGCATCCCTGATCCGCGCTGCGAGAATATCGCCTGAGGTATCCTCGTCCGGCCCGCGGGTGTCGGAAACGGTCAGGAGCGCGATTGAGACCGGCTTGAAAGCCCGGTTGGGATCGATAGCCACGTCAGTCGCCGGCCCTGGCATCGAGGTAGACGCGTCCGCTGGAGCTCTTCTCACCGGGGAACATCGGCCAGGCATTCGCCGCCAGCGCCGCCCGGCTCGAGGAAGCCGCACCCGCCTGGCGCTCGTACATCCAGTAATTGCGCATCACGATCGCGACATAGCTTCGGGTTTCCCAATAGGGAATCGATTCCATCCACAGCAGCGGATCGCCGCCGTCGCGCACTTCGGATTGCCACCGCGTCACCGGCGAGAGCCCGGCGTTGTAGGCGGCCATGATCTTGGGCAGCTCGCCTTCGGTCGCCGGCGCATCGCGCAGCATTTCGAGGTTGCGCTGGCCGAACGCGAGATTGACGCGCGGCTCGGTGACGTCGACCGAGCTCGCCGACAGGCCGAGTGCCGGCGCGTGCTCGCGGACCGTAATCGGGGTGATCTGCATCAGGCCCTTGGCGTTCGCCGGGCTGACTGCTTTTTCCTGGAAGTTCGATTCCTGCAGCGTGTGCGCGAAGGCGAGCGCCGGATCGACCAGCCAGCCGTTCGAAGGCGCCCACTTTGGCGCGGGATAGTATGCGGCAGGATCGGCGCGCCCGCCGGAGGGCGCGTTATACGCCATGTAGAGCTGCGTCGCGGGCAGGCCGATGTCGCGCGCGAGGCGGGAGAGCGCGGCGTAGTCGCCCACGTCGCCGATCTTCGCCTGTTGCAGCAGTACCTGGCTGGCAAGCTCGTCGCGCCCGATCTCCGCCAGGGCGACGGCGATGCGGACGTTGTCGTGGCGCTTCAGTCTCTCCCAGTCGGCGTCGGACAGCTCGGCATTGGCGAAGCGCCGGGGCAGGGCGGTGCCGAGCTGCTGCGCGGCGAGCATCCCGTAGAGCGTCTCGTCGTTGCGGGCGGCGGCGCGCAGCAGGGCGACCCCGCGCTCCGTGTCGCGGCAGCGCAGCGCGGCGCGGTGCGCCCAGTACCACGCGGCGGCGGCGAGTTCGGGGTTGTTGGCTTTGTCCGCCGCACGCTCGAACGCGGCGCCTGCAGTGTCGCAATCGTTGAGGCGCCACGCCGCGAGCCCGGCGGTCCATTCACCCTCGGCGACCCATGGCCCGCTGCCCGCCGCGACGGTGCGGGCAAGCGCGAGCGCGGCGGCGTCCTGGTTCTCGATGTAATAGCTCCACGCGATCCGCTGGCGCCATTCGGCGCGCGCGTCGGTGCTGAGCGTCGCGTCCACGCCATCGAGCAGCAGACGCGCGCCGTCAGGGTCATCCTGGTCGATCCGATCGAGGATCTGCATGCGGATTTCGGCCGGCATCGTGCCGTCGTCGATCGAGCGCGGACGCACCCGGCGCGGCGGGCCGCCGGTGGAATAAAACGCCTGCTCCTGCGGCAGGGCGGGCATCGCGGTCGCGCCGCGGGTCATCGCGAGGCGGGCGAGCTGCGCAGCCTCGGGCAGATCGCGTCCTTTCTCCATCCACGCCTGGATTTGCGGCAGCTCCACTTTGGGAGAGCCGGCGGCGAGGTAGAACTCAGCGGTTGCGACCGCTTGCAGCAGCCCGTCGTCGCGTTCCTTCAGCAGCGCGGCCGCCTTGGTCCAGTCCTTGGCGTCAATCGCGGCGAAGACATCGCGGTAATGCTCGCGCTCGCTGCGCGAGAGCTGGCTTGGCGCCTTGGTCTGCCTGGCGTGCGCGAGGTAATATTCGCGCGCGTTCTCCGCAGCCACGGGGGAAGCTGCCAGCGCAGTGACGGCGCACAGCATAGCCCAGCCGATCCGTGACCCGATTACTCTTTTCACTACCCGTCCGCCCATTCGAGCCAGCGCTGCCACAACCCTGCCTGAAGGCGGGGACGCAACAGCAGCGTGTCGAGCCCCCGCGCCGATAGCGCCGGGACCGTGCCGCCTTCAAGCGCGACTTCGCGGAAAGCGGCAGCGCCTTGCGCCGGATCGTGCCCGAGCAGCGGCAGGGCGACCTGGCCGAACACCAGCAGCCGTCGCGGCGCGGCGAGCGCGAGGTGATGGCGCGCCAGCGCGCCCCAGCCGATCCGGTCCAGCGCCGACCAGTCCGGGTGCGGCAGATGCGAGGGCAGCAGCGAAGCGATGCGCACCTCTTCGGGAGCGAGGCCGAATGCGGCGAGCATGTTCGACAGCAGGGTCCCTTCGGGGCCGGCCAGCAACGTGTCCGCGTCATCCGACACCGGCTGGCACACGAGCACCATCAGCGACGCATCGGCCGGCCCGCGCGCGGGGACCCGCTGGTGCGGGCCGAGTGCGAGCGCGGGCTCGGCCAGCCACCATTCGTCGAACGCTTCGAGCGTAGCCGGCCAGTTTGCCGGCCCGCCCGCGAGCAGCTCGACCGGTTTGGGAGCCGCGGCCGGCGTCGGTTCGGCGGCGGGTTGTTCCTCATCAGCCTCGTCCTCCGGCTCGGCCAGCCAGTTGACGGGCGCATCGGCGAACACCTGATCGACGCCCGCGTCGCGCCACCATGCGTCGGCCGCGCGCAGCTCCTGTTCCAGCGTCGGGGCGAAGGGATGTGTCACCCGCCGCTCTTGACCCGCCCGTGCGCTGCAATCAAGGCTGCGTACCATGAACGACAGTCAGTCCGAGCCCGAACGTGAAGTGATGGAATACGACGTGGTGGTCGTGGGCGGTGGCCCCGCCGGGCTCGCCGCGGCGATCCGCCTCAAGCAGGCCGCGCCCGAAACCAGCGTCTGCATCCTGGAAAAAGGCTCGGAGATCGGTGCGCATATCCTCTCGGGGGCGGTGGTCGATCCGCGCGCTCTCGACGAGCTGCTGCCTGATTGGCGCGCGACTTGTCCGATGGCCGAAGTGCCGACGACGGATAACTGGCACTGGGTGATGAGCAGGACCGGCAAGGTTTCCCTGCCGCACCTGATGATGCCGCCGTTGATGAGCACCCGGGGCTGCTACACCGGCTCGCTCGGCAATTTGTGCCGCTGGCTGGCCGAGCAGGCGGAAGCGTTGGGGGTCGAGATATTCCCCGGCTTTCCGGCGGCGGACGTGCTTTATGGCGAAGACGGCCGCGTGATCGGCGTCGCCACGCAGGATATGGGCGTTGCGAAGGACGGTTCGCACAAGGCCGACTACACGCCCGGCATCGCGCTCCACGGCAAGTACACCTTGTTTGCGGAAGGTGCGCGCGGGCACCTGACCAAGCGCCTCAAGGCGCGCTTCGAGCTGGATGCGGACTGCGAGCCGCAGGTCTACGGCCTCGGGATCAAGGAACTGTGGGACGTCGCGCCGGACAAGCACGTGCCGGGCCGCGTGATCCACACCCAGGGCTGGCCGCTTTCGGAGAGTGACACCTGGGGCGGGGGGTTCCTCTACCATCAGGCGAACGGTCAGGTCGCCCTCGGGTTCGTGACCGCGCTCGATTACCGCAATCCCTACGTCCATCCGTTCGAAGAATTCCAGCGCTGGAAAACCCATCCGGCGATTGCAGAGGTGCTCGAAGGCGGGCGGCGCGTCTCCTACGGTGCGCGTGCGATCAACGAAGGCGGCTGGCAGAGCGTGCCTAAGCTGGCATTCCCCGGCGGGGCGCTGGTCGGATGCTCGGCCGGGTTCGTCAACGTCCCGCGGATCAAGGGCAGCCACACCGCGATGAAAAGCGGGATGCTTGCCGCGGAGGCGATCGCGGCTGCGCTCGGCGCAGGGCGCGCGGGCGATGAGCTAGGCGATTATGACGCCGCCGTGCGGTCGAGCTGGATCGCGGACGAACTCCGGAAGGTCCGCAATGTCGAGCCGCTGGTGGCGAAGTTTGGCGCGACCATCGGCACGCTGCTGGCGGGCATCGACATGTGGATGCGGACGCTCAGGATCGGGCTGCCGTTCTCGCTCGGCCACCATCGTGATTATGCGATGCTCGAGCGCGCGGACCTGCACACGCCGATCGCTTATCCCAAGCCCGACGGGAAGCTGACGTTCGACCGACTCTCCTCGGTGTTCCTGTCGAACACCAATCATGCGGAGGACCAGCCAAGCCACCTGATCCTCAAGGACCCGACCTATCCCGAGCGCATCGAGTGGCCGGTCTATGCCGGGCCCTCGACCCGCTATTGCCCGGCCGGGGTGTACGAATACGTGGCACAAGGCGAGGGCGTGCCGCCGAAGTTCCAGATCAACGCCCAGAACTGCGTCCACTGCAAGACGTGCGACATCAAGGATCCCGGCCAGCAAATCGAATGGGTCACGCCAGAGGGCGGCGGCGGTCCGAACTATCCGAACATGTGAGCATGAGGGAAACCGCTTACGCCAAGATCAACCTCGCGCTGCACGTCCGGGCGCGGCGGAAAGACGGGTATCACGAGATCGAGACCCTGTTCGCGTTCGTCGATACGGGCGACCGGTTGACGGGCAAAAGCGCGAGCGAGGATTGGGTTCAGGTGGTCGGGGAATTCGCCGGCGATATCTCGGACCCGTTCGCAAATCTCGTCTCCAGGGCATTGAATTCGCTACCCAGGGCTGACAGACTCTCGATCATGCTGGAGAAGAACCTTCCCGTCTCGGCGGGCCTCGGCGGGGGTTCGGCGGACGCGGGTGCGGTGTTTCGCATGGTGCGCGATGCCTATGGCCTGCCCGATGACTGGCGCGGATGGGCGGTCAAGCTCGGGGCGGACGTTCCGGCCTGCGTCGAGAGCGAGATGTGCATCGGGCGTGGGACCGGCGCGGCGCTCGAGCCGGTGGAGAACGACCTTGCGGGTACGCCGGTGCTGCTGGTCAATCCGCGGATGCCGCTCTCCACGCCAGAAGTCTTCGCCGAATGGGACGGCAACGATCGCGGCGCGCTGCCCGGCGGCCCTGCCAGCGCGATAGCACGCGAAGGGCGCAACGACCTCGAACGACCGGCGATGCGGCAATGCCCGCTGATCGGGGACATGCTGTTCGCGCTCGATGAAACCGCTCCCACGGTGGCCCGCATGTCCGGCTCGGGCGCGAGTTGCTTCGCGCTTTATGCCGACGAGGCGGCTCGTGACGCCGCGGCGACAGCGATCGCCGAAACCCACCCGGAGTGGTGGCAGATGACAGGAAAACTGCGGTGAACCCTGAGACGTTCAGCGCGTTCCGCCAGATCGGCATCCCCGCACCGGGTGGCGTGGTCGCCATATGCGACCACGCCTCTAACTTCGTGCCCGCCGGCATCGACCTCGGCATCGCACCCGGACTGCTTGAAAAGCATATCGCGTGGGACATCGGCGCGGCCGGGGTCACCGAACTGCTTGCGCGAGAACACGGCATCCCGGCGCACCTTGCCGCCATCAGCCGGCTGGTGTGCGACTTCAACCGCGAGGAAGACGCGCCCGCGCTCGTGCCCCACGCAAGCGACGGGCATGCGATTCCCGGCAATCTGTTCGATCTCGCCGGGCGAGAGGGACGGATCGAGCGTTTCTTCCGGCCCTATCACGAGGGGCTCGCCACCTGGCTCGAAAGGGCGGAGCCGGCGCTGATCCTCTCGATCCACAGTTTCACGCCCTCGCTCGAGAGCGCGCCGGCCGCGCGGCCCTGGGAGATCGGCATTCTCTACAACGATGACGATCGCGCGGCGCGCCTGGGCATCCCGATGTTCGCGGAGGCCGGGTGTATTGTCGGCGACAACCAGCCCTATTCGGGCCGGGACCTGAACGCGACGATGAACCGCCATGCCGAAGCGCACGGCCGCAGCTACCTCGGCATCGAGCTGCGGCAAGACCTGATCGGCGACGAGGCGGGGCAGGCCAGGTGGGCGGCGCTGATTGCGGAGGTGGCAAGGAACGTCGCGGCCGCGCTCCAATAGGGCTTTTGCTCCGCTCCCGCAGGGAGAGAGGTTTTGGTGCACTACAGCTTTTCTTGCTTACTGCGCTCCCCGGCTGGAGTAGAGTTCGCCTTTAAGTTGAACTCTCCCTCGGAGCCACAATGCCAGCTTATCGCTCCCGCACTTCGACTCACGGCCGCAACATGGCGGGCGCGCGCGGCCTTTGGCG
>CAYNXB010000063.1:0-15473 GCA_964401045.1 uncultured Sphingomonadaceae bacterium
ACCTCGTCGCGGTCGGCCGCGCGGTGATCGGCGACCCCGATTTCGTGAAGAAGGTCGAGGCGGGGGATTATTCCGCGATCCGCACCTTCAAGCGCGACGACCTCGGCAAGCTCGAATGGGACCTGTCGATCGTCGAGGAAGCCCACGGGGTACAGGCGGCCTAGTCAGCGCGGCGAGAACGGCACCAGCATCGGCACGCGACGGCGGTATTCGCCGTAACCGCCGATCTCCGCGTCGAGGAAACGCTCCTCCACTTTCGCCTTGAGTCCGAAACCGAGCGCGAACAGCACCGGCCCGGCAAGCGCAAGCGGCGTGGCGTGCACCACGGCCGCCGCGACCAGCGCCGCGATCAGGCCGGTGTAGATCGGATGCCGCACCAGCGCATAGGGCCCGCTATCGACCACCCGGTGTCTCTCCATCCGCTCGATTCCGCCGGACCACAGCCTGCCCAGATGGGCCCGCGCCCACCAGGCGAACGCGATACCCGCAAGCGCCAGCGCGACCATTGCCCAGCCGAGCCCAGGGGCCACTTGCCACAGTGGCTGCTCGAACCGCGGAAAGACGCCGAACGTCAGCGCGACGCCGAGCGCGACGATCACCACGTGCAGGCGGTAGGAACGGCGCGGCGCGCGCGCGGTGGGCTTGTCACGCCACAGCGCTGCGATGTGCCAGGTCACGAACCACACGACCCACAAGCCCGCGACGATCAGGTAGAACGGCCCAAACATCGCGCTTCGATACGGTGCCCGCGCGGCGGTGAAAAGCGCGCGGTTGGCATCGGCCGGGCGGCTCGCCATATGCGCGGGATCGCAAGCGGGAGCGTTTCATGGCCGATTACGATTACGACCTTTTCACTATCGGCGCAGGATCGGGTGGGGTGCGCGCCAGCCGCGTTGCTGCCGGGTACGGCGCGAAGGTGGCGGTCGCCGAGGAATACCGCGTCGGCGGCACTTGCGTGATCCGCGGCTGCGTGCCGAAGAAGATGCTCGTCTACGGCGCGCACTTTGCCGAGGATATCGCCGATGCGAAGAATTTCGGCTGGACGATCGACAGCCCGAGGTTCGAGTGGACCACGCTGCGCGACAACGTGCTCGCCGAGGTCGACCGACTCAATGGGCTTTATCGCCAGACGCTCGAAACCCACGGGGTGGAGATCTTCGAGCAGCGCGCGACCGTCACCGGCCCGAACGAAGTCACCCTCGCCGACGGTACCGTGAAGACCGCCCGATATATCCTCATCGCCACCGGAGCGCGGCCGCATGTGCCCGATTGCCCCGGCCACGAGCTGGGCATCACCAGCAACGAGGCGTTTCATCTTGACGCTGTGCCGAAGCGCATCCTGATCGCGGGCGCAGGTTACATCGCCAACGAGTTTGCCGGCATCTTCAACGAGTTCGGCGCGAAAGTAACGTTGATCAATCGCTCGGACCAGTTGCTGCGCGGCTATGACGAAAGCATGCGCGACCGGCTGCTGCAGATCTCGATCACCAAGGGCATCGACTTCCGCTTCAACGCCTCGTTCTGCGGCATTTACAAGAACGAGGATGGCTTGCTGCGGGTCGAGATGACCAATCACGAGGACCTCGAGGTGGATTGCGTGCTGTTCGCCACCGGCCGCCTGCCGAATACCGAAGGGCTCGGGCTCGAGAGTGCCGGGGTCGAACTGGGCGAGCGGGGCGAGGTCAAGGTCGACGACCATTCGAAGACCAACATCGGCAGCATCTATGCGGTCGGTGACGTGACCGACCGTGTGCAGCTTACCCCCGTCGCGATCCGCGAGGGGCAGGCGTTCGCCGATACCGTGTTCGGCGACAAGCCCACCACGGTCAGCTACGATTGCGTGCCCAGCGCGGTGTTCAGCCACCCGCCGATCGCCGGCGTCGGCATGACCGAGGGCGAAGCGCGCAACAAGCTTGGCTCGATCAAGGTCTACCAGTCGGACTTCCGGCCGATGAAGTACGTCCTCGCCGGGCGCAGTGAGCGCTCGCTCTACAAGATGGTGTGCGACGCCGCGACCGAACGCGTCGTGGGTGTACATATGATCGGCCCGGATGCGCCTGAAATCCTCCAGGGCGCGGCGGTGGCGGTGAAGGCCGGGCTGACCAAGGCCGACTTCGACGCCACCATCGCGATCCACCCGACGATGGCCGAGGAGCTGGTGCTGTTGAAGTGAGCATGCACCGCATCTTCACCATCGGCTATGAGCAGGCGCGCCAGCCGGCGGTGGTCGATGCGTTGCAAGCCGCGGGCGTGAAGGTGCTCGCCGACATCCGTTACCTGCCGCTGTCGCGTCGGCCGGGCTTCTCGAAAAGCTCGCTCGCGGCGGCGGTCGAGGAGGCGGGGATCGCCTACCGCCATTTCAAGCACCTCGGCACCCCGGCTGACGGCAGGGCGGCGGCCCGGCGGGGGGACCATGCCGAGCTTGCGCGCATCTATGCCGGTCAGCTCGAACTGCCGGAAGCGCTCGCCCAGATGGCCGAACTGCGCGCAATCGCCGAAGCGCAGCCGGTCGCGCTGCTGTGCTACGAGCGCGCGGCGCACGAATGCCATCGCCGCCTGCTGGTGGGAGAGCTGTTCGCGGATTTCGAGGAAATCGACCTCGAGCCCGAGCTGGTATCTTAAGCGAGCGCCGCGTCATCCGGTTTGCCGTCGCCCATCAGGCGCCTGGCGAGCAGGACCTTGAACAGGACGAACGCCAACAGCCCGACTGTCGCGGTGGCGACGTGGAACAGCCAGAACTGCGTGGTGTCCCAGGTCGAATACCAGCCGCCGACGGTGCCGACGATCTTGTTGGCCAGGAAGAACGCCAGGTAATAGATCCCGATCACCGTGGCATTGATCTTCCTGGGCGCGAGTCGGCTGAACAACGCCAGGCTGACCGGCAGGATGTGCGCGAAGCCGATCGAGTTGAGCAGGTGGAACATCACCGGCCAGAACAGCCCGATCTTGCCGCCGCCCTGCGTCGCCGCCGCGATCACCAGGCACAGGCCGCCGGCGATGGTGAACACGCTGCCGATGATCATCTTGCCAAGCTCGTCCGGCTCGCTCCCGGTCTTGTCGGCGCGCCACTTCCAGAACCACGCCACCACCACCAGCATCGAGAAGCTGAATGCGGCGTCGATGGTGATCATCCAGCTGGTCGGCAGCGTCTCGCCGAAGAACGTGAGCTGGAACTGCTGATCGGCCCACACCAGGTAGGCGTTGAAGATCTGCTGATTGGTGAGCAGCGATACCGCCATCACCGGCACCAGCACGAACACCGCGATCACCCGTAGCCGATCGTTCCGGCCCAGGTCTCGCAACAGCAAATACAGCGCAATGGCGACGACGATGGCCGCCACCACCCATGACAATGTGCCGAGCGAAAATATCGCGGGGATCGCCAGCGCAAACAGGGCCATGGCTATCACCGCGCCGAGCACCTGCACGATGACGCCGCCCGCCGTCGGCTTCTCTGCGTTCGGGCGGTTGTCCGCCGGCAGCCACGGCCCGGCCTTCACGTAGAGCAGCAGGCCGATCACCATCACCACCCCGGCGCAGCCGAAACCGTAGTGCCAGCCCACATCCTCGCCCAGGGTACCCGAAATCAGCGGCGCGATGATCACGCTGACGTTGATCGCGATGTAGAAGATCTGGAACGCCATCGCGCGGCGCAGGTCGCCTTCCTTGTAGAGTTCGCCCACCTGGCTGGCGATGTTTCCCTTGAACAGGCCGACGCCGACGATCAGCGTGAGCAGCGCGAGCAGGAACGTGCCTTCGAACGCCATCAGGAAGTGGCCGATGGACATCACCACGCCGCCCAGCACCAGCGCCAGTCGGCGGCCCAGCCAGCGGTCCGCCAGCACGCCGCCCAGGATCGGGGTAAGATAGACCAGCGAACTGTAATCGCCGAAGATCAGCGAGGCGAGCGGTTGTCCTTGCGCGCCGCCGTAGTGCGCCTGTTGCAGCCAGCCGAGCCCGGCGACCGCGTCGAACCGCTCGGGCAACAGGTAGTTGACCATGTACAGCACGAGCAGCGTCTGCATCGAGTAGTACGAGAACCGCTCGCACCCTTCGACGAAAGCGAGATAGCCGAGGCCTTTGGGGTGCCCGATGAACGCGCGGTCATGCTTCTCGACGATATCTTCGAGGTCCGGCGTGGCTTCGGCTGCGGTCATCCTGCTCCCCTTCAAACTGGTTACGAATGAAACGGCCTACCGCGCCCGCAACTCCTCGTCCAGAAACGCCGCCACTTCCTCCAGCGCCACGCTCTTGTCGAGGAACGCCGCCCCGATCCCCTTGAGCAGGACGAAGGGCAGGGTGCCCGCGTCCATCTTCTTGTCGTGCAGCATGTGGGTGACGAGATCGAGCCCGTCGCACCGCAGATCGAGCGCCGAGAGCGACGATGGCAGGCCCACTTGCGCAAGGTGATCGGCCACGCGCTGCGCCGCGGCGGAATCCATCAGCCCCTGACGGGCGGAGAACTTCGCCGCCAGCGCCATCCCCAGCGCCACTGCCTCGCCGTGGAGCAGCTTGTCGGAGAATCCGGTCTCCGCTTCGAGCGCGTGACCGAACGTGTGCCCCAGATTGAGCAGCGCGCGCGCACCCGTGGTCTCGCGCTCATCCTCGGCGACGATCCGGGCTTTGGCGGCGACGCTGTGCCGGACCGCGTATTCCTGGGCGGCGCGGTCTCCGGCGAGCACCTTCTCGCCATTGGCCTCGCACCAGGCGAAGAATTCCGCATCGCCGAGCACGCCATACTTGGCGACTTCGGCGTAGCCTGCGCGCATCTCGCGCGGGGGCAGCGTGGTGAGCGTGTCGAGGTCGGCCAGCACCAACCCCGGCTGGTGGAACGCGCCGACGA
Organism: uncultured Sphingomonadaceae bacterium; assembly: GCA_964401045.1. Taxonomy (GTDB): domain Bacteria; phylum Pseudomonadota; class Alphaproteobacteria; order Sphingomonadales; family Sphingomonadaceae; genus CAYNXB01. Next base: position 4,844 of record CAYNXB010000063.1, read on the forward strand.
GGTTCTTTCCCGCCGGCGTGTTGATCGCGGTCTTGCCGCCGACCGAGCTGTCGACCTGGGCGAGCAGCGTCGTCGGCAACTGGATGAAGCCGCAGCCGCGCTTGAGGATCGCCGCGGCGAACCCGGTGAGGTCGCCGATCACCCCGCCGCCGAGGGCGACGATGTAGTCTCCGCGCTCGATCTCCTGCGCCAGCAGCCAGTCCATGACCCGCTCGAGCTCGCGCCAGCTCTTGGTGTGCTCGCCGGGCTCGAGCACCAGCCATTCGACGTCCTTGCCCGCCGCGCGCAGACCGGCCTCGACCGTGTCGCGCCAGTGCTGTGCCACGTTCGTATCGGTGATGACCGGCGCGTAAGGCTTGCGCAGGAGCGCGCCGCATTCTTCGCCAAGCCGCGAAAGCAGGCCGCTTCCGACCCGCACTTCGTAGGAACGTCCGGCGAGCTCGACGGGAATTACAGCCATTGGTCGAGTGCCTCCAGGATGCGCGATACGGTGTTCTGATGTGGGCCAGGCCCGCTGACGATGTGCAGGTGCGCCTGCGAATAATGCGGTTCGCGCTCGGCCTGCAGGCGGCCGATGATCTCATGCGGGTCGCCGTCGCGCAGCAAGGGGCGGGTGTCCTTGCGCCCGACCCGTTCGACGAGGGTGTCCACGTCGCTGTCGAGCCAGATCGCGACTCCCTTTTCCAGGATCAGCCGACGTGTCTCGTCCTGGCAGAAGGCGCCGCCGCCGGTCGCGATCACGCCGCGGCCCTCTTCCATCAGGCGCGCCATCACTCGCCGTTCGCCGCCGCGGAAATAGTCCTCGCCGAACCGGTCGAAGATTTCGGTGATAGTGAGTTGCGCGGCTTTCTCGATTTCCTCGTCGGCATCGCAGAACGGCAGGTCGAGCAGTTGCGCGAGCTTGCGGCCGACCGTGGACTTGCCCGCGCCCATCATCCCGACGAGCACGATCGGCCGGTTCAGCCGGCGCGCGAGCGCTGCGATTTCGCCGCTCGACAGGCCTGGTTCGTCGATGGACATTGCCGCGCGCGCTATAGATGCGCTACGCGCCGCGCAAGTGAACGAGACGGGACGCAATCCTTGGCGATGACGCGCGGGACGATGGTGAAAGTGGTGGTGGCGGCGCTGATCGTGCTGCTCGCCTACGCCTGGTACGATGGCGGCCGCGAGCCGATGCACCAGATCAGCGAGCCGGTCGTTGTGCCGGGAGCCGCGCGGTGAGGCGCGCCTTGCTCATCGCCGGTGGCGCGTTGGCGCTGACTTCGGGCCTCGCCTGGGCGGCGCCGGAATCGCTGCTTCCCCCCGGCTTCGGCAACCGTGCTCCGGCACCCGCTCCGGCGCCCGCGCCGGCACCTGCTCCGGCCGCCGGGCCCGCGACTGCTCCGGGCCGATCTGCCCCCGTGATCCAGCCGCTGCCCGGCATGGTTGCCGAAACCGCTCCAGCGATCGGCAACGTGACGCTGCCGGCCAACTTCCCCAGCCTCAAGGAAATCGAGGGGATGGACAGCGACGAGATCGACGCGCTGTTCGGCCTGAAGCCCAAGTTCGACATTCCGGCCGCCGCGCGGCGCGATGTGGACGAGATCGGCGTGCTCGCCGAAAACGAGAACGGCCTCCCGGCTGCCTCACTTAGCGGCCAGCCCGCTAACCTGGTGCGCGCGATCCTCGCCGGAACCAGGGGGCCGCTGGTTTCGCGCTGGGGCCATATCCTGCTGCGCCGCGCGCTCGCCAGCCGGCTCGACGCGCCCGCGGGGATGGACCCGGTCGATTTCGCCGCCCTGCGCGCCACGGTGCTCAACCGTATCGGTGAGCCGGTCGTCGCCCGCGCGCTGGTGCAGGACATCGATTCGGACCGTTACAACGGCGCGCTGCTTAACGCCGCGTTCGACGCCTACATCGGCAGCGGCGACATCACCGGGATCTGTCCGGTGGCGCGCCTCAAGAGCGAACTGCGCGAAGATCCGCAGTGGGCGATGACCCGCGCGATCTGCGCCGCCTATTCGGGCAATACCAATACCGCCAACCCCGATCTCGACCTCGCGTTCTCGCGCCGGAAGGGGCCGGCAGCCGACGTGCTGCTGGCGCAGCGCTACGCCGGTGCGGGGGGCGAAGGCGGGCGCAACGTTACTATCGAATGGAACGGGATCGACGAGCTTGATCCGTGGCGTTTCTCGCTCGCGACCGCGCTCGGGCTCGAAATTCCCAAGGCGCTGCTCGATCGCGCGAACGGCCGGTTCGATCGCTGGGCGGCGCTGTCGCCTTCGCTGCCGCTGGCTGCGCGCGCGAAGGCCGCGGATGTGGCGGCCGGCGCCGGCGTGCTTTCGAGCGCGGCGATGGTCGACCTCTATTCGCAGCTGTGGATCGATCAGGAGACTACCGGCGAATGGCGTGATCGCGCCGAGCAACTGCGCGAGGCTTATGTCGGCACCAATTCGCGCGACCGGGTTGATTCCATTCACGAGCTATGGGGAAGCGGCGACGGGCTTTACGGCCGCCACGTCCTTACCGCCTATGCCGCCGCGCGTATCACGCCAAGCGAGGACCTGGCAGACGACGCCGCGCCGCTGATCGGTTCGATGCTCGCCGCCGGGCTGGACCGCAACGCGATGCGCTGGGGCGCGGTGGTTTCGGAAGGCAGCCCGGCGTGGGGCTTGCTCACGCTGGTGCAGCCGCAACGGCAGGCTCAGGTCGATTCCGGCGCAGTGTCCGATTTCATCGATGCCGATGCCAGCTCCAACAAGCGCAAGTCGCAGTTCCTCGCGGCCGGGCTGGCTGGCCTGGGGCGCCTGGATGCCGGTGCGGCACAGGACTTTGTCTCGCAGCTTGGTGGCCAGCTTGGCGGAAACACCCGCTGGACCCAGGCGATCGACGCCGCTGCCAAGGTGCGCAATCCGACGCTCGTGGCGCTGCTCGTGGGCCTCGGCATGCAGGGTGACAGCTGGGCGCGGATGACCCCGCGCCACCTGTTCCACATCGTCCGCGCGCTCGACCAGGTTGGTCTCTCCGCCGAAGCGCGGATGATCGCGGCGGAGGGCGTCACGCGCGCCTGACATGGCGGGCGAGATCGACGATTTCCTCGCCATGCTCGCCGCCGAGCGAGGGGCGGCGACCAACACTATCGCCGCCTATCGTCGCGATCTCGCCGGCGCGACCGAAGCGATCGGTCCGCTCGCAACCGCCGACAAGCAGGACCTCGCGGGTCTCGCCAGGGCGTGGAGCCAGCTCGCGCCATCCAGCGCGGCGCGCAAGGCTTCCGCGCTGCGCCAGTTCTACGGCTTCCTGCTGGACGAGGGACTGCGTGCCGACGACCCGTCCGGAGCGATCCCGCGCCCCGCGCTGCGCCGGCCGCTGCCCAAGATCCTGAGCCACGAACAGGTCGCGGCGCTGTTCGCCCGCGCCGAGACGGAGGCGGAAGGCGACCGGCCGGAGACCGTGCGCCTGCTCACCCTGCTCGAATTGCTCTACGGCTCCGGCCTGCGCGCGAGCGAGCTGGTTTCGCTGCCGCTCTCGGCCGTGCCGCGGGACGCGCCGTTGCTCACGGTTACGGGGAAAGGCGGGCAGATGCGCATGGTGCCTGTCTCGGGCCGGGCGCAAGCGGCGCTGTCGCGCTGGCTGGCGATGCGGCCCGAGGGGCGTTTCCTGTTCCCTTCGCGCGGCAAGCACCTGACCCGCGTCCGCCTGTTCCAGCTCCTCAAGGAGCTGGCGACGCGCGCCGGGCTACCGCCGGAGAAGATTTCCCCCCACGTCCTGCGCCACGCATTCGCGACCCATCTGCTGGAGGGCGGGGCGGACCTGCGCGTGTTGCAGACCTTGCTCGGCCATGCCGATATCGCCACCACGCAGATCTACACCCACGTTGACGCCGCGCGACTGGTCGCGCTGGTTAACGAACGCCATCCCCTTGCCGCGCGCGCCGAGCGCGGCTAGCGCCCGAAACGTGCTTGCCTATCTCGAATTCGAAAAACCCGTCGCCGAGCTTGAAGCGCGCATCGCCGAACTGCGCGGTGCCGCTGCGGGCGATGAGATCGACATCTCCGCCGAGCTCCAGCGGCTCGAAAACAAGAGCGTGGAGCTTCTTGCGAGCACTTATGCCGCGCTGACACCGTGGCAGAAGACGCAGGTCGCCCGTCACCCCGCTCGGCCGCACTTCAAGGATTACGTCGAGAACATCTTCGACGAGTTCGTGCCGCTCGGCGGAGACCGCCTTTACGGTGAAGATCAGGCGATCGTCGGCGGACTCGCGCGCCTCGGGGGGCGCAAGCTGGTGCTGATCGGGCACGAGAAGGGCAACGACACCGAGAGCCGCATCAAGCACAATTTCGGCATGGGCAAGCCGGAGGGCTACCGCAAGGCGATCCGCCTGATGGAGCTCGCCGGACGCTTCGGATTGCCGGTGGTGACGCTGGTCGACACGTCGGGCGCGTTTCCCGGCGTCGAGGCGGAAGAACGCGGCCAGGCCGAGGCGATCGCCCGTTCGACGGAGGCGTGCCTGGCCCTGCCGACCCCGTTCGTCTCCGCGATCGTGGGTGAGGGCGGATCGGGCGGCGCGGTCGCGCTTGCCACGGCGGAGCGCGTGCTGATGCTCGAACATGCGGTCTATTCGGTGATTTCGCCCGAAGGGTGCGCCTCGATCCTGTGGCGCACCGCTGAAAAGGCGCCGCAAGCGGCCGAAGCGATGAAGATGACCGCGCAGGACCTGCTGCAACTGGGCGTGATCGACCGCATCGTGCCCGAGCCGGTCGGTGGCGCACACCGCGATCCCGCCGCGGCGGCGACGGCGCTGTCCGAAGCGCTCGGCCAGGAACTCGACAAGCTCGGCAAGAAGAGCGCCGCGCAGTTGCGGCGCATGCGCGAAGAACGCTTTTTGCAGATCGGCGGGGACTGACCCGCGGGAACCATCGAGCCCCGGCGCGGGTTCGAAAGAGGTCGAAACAGACGGGCGGCGCGGCGAACGCGTATGCCCGCGTGCCAAGGAGGACCCCGGGGATGAGCCGCCTTTCCTGTAAGACTTTTGCGTTGACCACCGCCGGGGCGCTGGCGCTGGCCGGCTGCGCCACGGTACCCGGCGCCGATGTTGCCGCCGGTTCTCCGATCACCGCTGCCGAACGCCAGCAAGGAGCCGAGGCCGATCCGCAGCTGATCTCTGAATTCGGGGGGGAGATGAACGGCCCGCAGGCCGATTACGTGCGCTCGGTGGGCAACAAGATCGCCGCGCAATCGGGGCTCGGCACCGCCGGCCAGTTCGACGTCGCGCTGCTCAATACTTCGGTCGACAACGCCTTCGCGATCCCCGGCGGCTATGTTTACGTCACCCGCCAGCTCGTTTCATTGATGAACAACGAAGCCGAACTCGCCGGCGTGCTCGGGCACGAGGTCGGCCACGTGGCAGCGCGGCATTCGGCGCGGCGGCAGCAGATCGCCCAGCGCAACTCGATCCTCGGCGTGCTCGGGCAGGTGCTCGCGGGCGCGGTGCTCGGCAACAGCGCGCTTGGCAACCTGGGCCAGCAGATCGCTTCGACCGCGCCGCAGCTCGCCACGCTCAGCTATTCGCGCACGCAGGAGCTGGAGGCGGATTCGCTTGGCATCCAGTATCTCGCCGGGGCGGGCTACGATCCGCACGCGATGGCGACAGTGCTCGCCAGCCTTGCGGCGCAGAATTCGCTCGATGCTTCGCTGATGGGCGCCGACGCGACGATCCCGGAATGGGCTTCGACGCACCCCGATCCCGCGAGTCGGGTGCAGGGTGCATTGCAGAAGGCCGGGACCGCCACCGGAACCACTAATCGCGACGTGTTCCTCAGCCGCATCGACGGCCTGCTCTACGGCGACGATCCGCAGCAAGGCGTGGTCGAAGGCCGGCAGTTCATCCATCCGGTGTTCCGCTTCGAATTCACCGCGCCGCAGGGCTTCTACCTGCTCAACGGCACGAAGGCGGTGTCGATCAACGGCACCAGCGGCAAGGGCCAGCTCTCGACCGCGGCCTACAGCGGCAACCTCGACAGCTACATCCGCGGAATTTTCCAGCAGATCGGCGGCAGCCAGCAGACGCTCGCGCCGCAGACCATCCAGAAGACCACGGTCAACGGACTGCCGGCGGCATTCGGCACCGCGCGGGTCACCAGCGGCGGCAACCAGGTGGACGTGACGGTGTTCGCCTACCAGTTTTCGAACAGCCAGGCGTTCCACTTCGCCACGATCGTACCCGTGGGCCAGTCCGCGGTGTTCAATTCGATGTTCAGCTCGATGCGGCGGATCACGCAGGCCGAGGCCGATAAGGTGATCCCGCGGCGGATTCAGGTCGTGACGGTGCAGCGCGGTGACACCGTGCAGTCGCTCGCCGGGCGGATGGCCTACACCACGGCCCAGCTCGAACGCTTCCGGGTGCTCAATGGGCTGGCCGCGAACGCAACTTTGACGCCCGGGCAGAAGGTCAAGCTGGTCGTCCGCAGCCGCTAGTTCGCGGACAAAAGAAAAGGCGGCAGGTTTCCCCGCCGCCTCTTCATGTGCGTCGTAAGTTTGACTTACGGCGTAACGGTGTTGTTGTCGTCCAGCTCGGTGCTGACGTTCGTGAACGTCGTGCTGAGCGAGTTGCCGAGGGTGCCCATGGCGGTGATCGCGGCGACCGCGATCAGAGCGGCAATGAGGCCGTATTCGATGGCGGTGGCGCCAGCTTCGTCACGAAGCAGCTTGTTGATGAACTTCATCGCTAGTCTCCTGGTTCAAGTCTTCGGTACCCGTCCCGATCCCTGTTCAACGATCGGGCGTTTGCAGGACTATTGGGGAAGTGTTGATAATTCCCTAAGCGGACTGTCAGCTTAGCCGTCAGTCCTGCCCCATCGCGCTCGAGCTTTGTTGCGACACAGTGGCCCACAGGCCGGTGCTTGCATCCGCGAACGCGGTCATCGAGCCGATGATCGCGATTACGATGAGCGCCACGATCAAACCGTACTCGATCGCAGTCGCGCCCCGATCATCGGCGCAAAGCTTCTGAAGGAAGATGGAAATCGCCATAGGTCCCCCGTGACCGCGCGTGCAATCGGACTCGTTTGCCGCAACAGTACTAATGAAAGGTTTCCGGGAGCGCGCAGAATGGCAAAAATTCCGACAGCGATGCTGGTGGTCGCCGTTGCGTTCGAGCGGGCGGACGGCCGCATCCTGATGCAGCAGCGTCCGCCGGGAAAGGCGCACGCCGGGCTGTGGGAATTCCCCGGCGGCAAGGTCGAACCCGGCGAAACTCCGCGCGCCGCGCTGGTTCGCGAGGTGAACGAGGAACTGGCCGTGGCACTCGATCCGGCGGCGCTGAAGCCCGCCTGCTTCGCTGACGATACCGCCGGGGAAGGCCGTTCGGCGATTGTCATCCTGCTTTACACCGCGCGCGGTTGGAGTGGCGAGCCGCGGGCAATGGAAGGGGGCGCGTGCGCCTGGTTCACCCGGGCGGAGATCGCCGCGCTGGCGATGCCGCCGCTCGATTACGCGCTGCTGGCACGCCTTCCGTGAACATCGAAAAGCATGGCGCGGAGAGGGATTGCCAAGCCGGGGGCACCTGCCTATGTGCGCCTCTCCCGCGCGCCCGTAGCTCAGCTGGATAGAGCACCAGACTACGAATCTGGGGGTCGGAGGTTCGAATCCTTCCGGGCGCGCCAATACAAAAGGCGTCCTCTTCAGAGGGCGCCTTTTGTGTTTGTGGCTCTCGAATGATTTGGACTTCGGAGTCGGAGCGCCGAAGGCGCGGAGACGGCCGGAGCGAAGCGCAGGCCAATCCTTCCGGGCGCGCCAACACTCAAAAGGCGCCCTCTTTGTGGGGCGCCTTTCGGGTTATTGGCCTCGATCAGATCACGCCAAGCGATTGCATCGCTTGCGCAACGCGAACGAATCCCGCGACATTGGCCCCGAGCACATAATTGCCTGGCGCGCCGAGGTCTTCGGCCGTGGCCGCACAGTCATCGTGGATGTTGCGCATGATCTCGGCGAGCCGTTCCTCGGTCTTCTCGAAAGACCAACTGTCGCGAGAGGCGTTCTGCTGCATTTCCAGCGCCGAGGTCGCGACACCGCCCGCGTTGGCCGCCTTTCCGGGTGCGAACAGCACGCCCGCGCTCTGGAACAGTTCGACCGCGTCCGGCGTGGAGGGCATGTTGGCTCCTTCACCGACTGCGATCACGCCGTTTCCAATCAGCGCGGCCGCGTCCTTTGCGGTCAGTTCATTCTGCGTGGCAGAGGGAAGGGCGATGTCGCACGGCACCTCCCAGATCGAGCCGTTCTCCACGTAATATGACTCGCCGTTCCTGGCGCGGGCATAGTCCGCCAGCCGCTCGCGGCGCACTTCCTTGATCTCCTTGAGGAGGTCGAGATCGATGCCATTCTCATCGACGATATATCCGTTGGAATCGGAGCAGGCGACAACCTTGCCGCCGAACTGCTGCATCTTCTCGATCGCGTAGATCGCCACGTTACCCGATCCCGAAACGATCGTGCGGCGCCCCTCCAGCTCCATGCCTTTCTGCGCGAGCATGCTCTGTACGAAGTAGACCAGGCCATAGCCGGTCGCCTCGGTCCGCGCGCGCGAACCGCCATAGGCGAGGCCCTTGCCGGTCAGCACGCCGGCTTCATAGCGGTTGGTGAGGCGCTTGTACTGGCCGAACATGTAGCCGATCTCCCGGCTGCCCACACCGATATCGCCCGCCGGCACATCGATATATTCGCCGATGTGGCGGTGGAGTTCGGTCATGAACGCCTGGCAGAAGCGCATGATCTCGCCATCGGACCGGCCGCGGGGATTGAAATCCGATCCGCCCTTGCCGCCGCCGATCGGCAGGCCGGTCAGCGCATTCTTGAAGATCTGCTCGAAGCCGAGGAACTTGATGATCCCCAGATTGACCGAGGGGTGGAAGCGAATTCCCCCCTTGTAGGGGCCGAGTGCCGAATTGAACTGTACACGAAAACCGCGATTGATCTGGACGTGGCCCGAATCGTCGATCCAGGGGACGCGGAAGATGATCTGGCGCTCTGGTTCGCAGATGCGCTCGATCAGCGCCTGCTCGGCGTATCCGGGATGTTTGGCGACGACCCGGCCGAGGCTTTCCAGCACCTCGCGGACGGCTTGGTGGAATTCATCCTCGCCGGCATTCCGGCGCAACACTTCTGCAAGAACCGGCTGCAACTTTTCATCAATCTTGCTCAAGAAAACGACCCTCCGCACACATTCAGGCCGCCCCTCTGGGTAATCGCGACGCATTTCGCAACCCGGCCGGCGCGCCAACAACTGCCTCAAATGGGTTGAAGCGTAGCGCGTGCGGTGGACATGTTGCGCGGCGCGGCTAGGCTGCGGGGCATGCCCGGTCGCTCTCGACACCAAAGGCGACCGTTCCTGCCGCTTTCGTCGGAGCGGACCTTCGGCCTGTTCGCCGTGGTGTTCGCCGCGATGTTCCTGATGGGCGGCGGCTCGCGCCCCGATATCGAAAGCCTGGTCGTGCTGCGTCCGCTCGCGGTGCTGGCGGCGGCCGCGGGGGTGATCGGCCTCGATCGCGCGACGCTGCGCGCCTACCGCGTCCCGTTCCTGTTGCTCGCCGCGCTTGCGCTGCTGATGGCGGTTCAGCTCATTCCCCTGCCGCCCTCGCTGTGGACGCATCTGCCTTGGCGCGACACGATCGCCCGGCTCGACCAGGCTGTCGGCCTTTCGGGCAACTGGCGCCCGGTCACCCTGTCGCCGATGCGCACCGCCAACGCGCTAGCATCGCTCGCAGTGCCGTTCGCGGTTCTGGTGCTCTATTCCCAACTCGGTGAACAGCGTCGGCGACACGTCCTGATCGCACTGGTCGGCGTCGCGTTGGTGAGCGCGGTGCTCGGGTTCTTCCAGATTTTTGCCGGCAGCGGCAGCGGGCTCTATCTCTACGCGATCACCAACCGCGGCGACGCCGTTGGCCTGTTCGCCAACCGCAATCATCACGCCGCCTTCCTCGCGGTGGCGACGCTCATCGCCATCCACCTCGCGATGCGGCGCGACATGACGGGCGGCAGGTACTTCCGAGTGTTCGCCTTCGCCGCAGCGGCGGTGCTGGTTACCGGGGTGGTGACCAATCCTTCGCGCGGCGGCCTGCTCAGCGCTGCGGTGGCGCTGTTGCTGGTGCCGCTGGTCATAACGAGACGCCAGGACGCCGCGGGGGAGGGCGCCGACCGCCGCTGGATCGTCGGCGCGTTGCTGGCGCTTCCGGCATTTGGGATTTTCGCGCTTTTCGCGCTCAGCCAACGCAGCCCGGCGCTCCATCGGCTGTTCGCCGACAATACGATCGAGGACTTGCGCGTGCAGATCCTGCCCGTGCTGATCGAGATGACCCGCGGATACCAGCCGTGGGGGGCAGGGTTCGGCGCGTTCGAGCAGGCATATCGGATGGCGGAGCCCGCCGCGCTGCTGGTGCCGAACTACTTCAACAATGCTCACAACGACTGGTTGCAGTTCCCGATCGAAGGCGGACTGGTGGCGGTGCTGATTGCCGCGGCAATGGCTGTTGCGCTGGCGCTTCGGCTCGTGCGCCTGGCGCGGGCCCGCGGCGGGCGCGACGACGCGCGAATTTCACGTGCGTGGCTCGGCTTCGGTATGCTCGCGGTGCTCGGGTTCGCCAGTCTGTTCGACTAT
>CAYNXB010000064.1:0-15436 GCA_964401045.1 uncultured Sphingomonadaceae bacterium
GCCCGAAAGGTGCTGGACGACGTTCAGGGCGCTGCGTTCGGCGGTGAGCAGGGCGCGGGCGTTGCCCGACAGGCGCATCAGATCGGTGCCGGGTGCGACTTGCTCACCCTCTGCGGCGAGCAGCTCGATCTCCATCGCCGGATCGAGCGCGCGGAAAAACGCGGCGGCGACCGGCAGGCCGCACACGACAATCGCGTCGCGGCTATCCATCACGCCCGAGAAGCGCGCGTCGGCGGGGATCACGCTCTCGGCGGTGACGTCACGCCCCCCGCCGGGGAGGCCCACGCCGAGATCCTCATTGAGAGTCGCGCGCACGAAGGCGTCGAGATCGAAACCGTGGAGGGACCAGTTCACCGCCAACTCCGTTCGTGCTGAGCTTGCTGAGCCGAAGTCGGCCGAAGGTCTCACAGCGCTTTCCCTTTCGGAGCGCCCTTAAAGAAAAGAGCGACCCTTCGACAAGCTCGGGGTGAACGGGACTCAGTGAACAAATCTGGCGACCACGTCCCGATATGACCGGCTCACCTTCACCTGCGCGCCCGAATCGAGCACCAGGAAGCATTCGCCATTGGTATGCGGTTTGACCTGACGGACCTGGTCCAGGTTGACGATGGTCGAGCGGTGTACGCGCTGGAACACGCGCGGATCGAGGCGGCGTTCGAGATCCTTCATCGTCTCGCGCAGGATCAGCGAATTGTCGCCGGTGTAGATGCACATGTAGTCGCCGGCGGCCTCGATGTGCTCGATCGAATCGACGTCGACGCGGAAGATCTGCCCGCGGTCCTTGACGTTGATAAGCTTCTCGTAACGCCCGGCGCTCTCTTCCTCGTCGGGCATGGCGTCGATCGCGTCGGGCGCGACTTCGTTGAGGACAACCTTGAGCTTCTCGGCTTCCTCGGCCGAGCGCTTCTCGGCCAGGCGCGTGCGCACCCGGTCCAGGGTGTCGGCGAGCTTGTCCTCGTCGACCGGCTTCATCAGGTAGTTGACCGCGTTGGCCTCGAACGCGCGGATCGCGTGCTCCTGGTAAGCGGTGACGAACACGAACAGCGGCGGCTCGATCTCCATCACGCCCTTGACCACCGAGAACCCGTCGAACCCGGGCATCTGGATGTCGAGGAACACCAGGTCGGGCTTCTCGGTCTTGATCTTGCGGATCGCTTCGCGCCCGTTGGCGCAGGTGTCGATGATCTCGACGTCGGGAAAATTCTCGAGCCGCAGTTGCAGCCCCTGAATAGCCAGCTTCTCGTCGTCGACGATGATAGTTCGAATTGTCATGCAGTGATTCCTAAGGCCGGCGCGCCACCCGAATGCGCAATGCTTGGGGGCGCCGCTGGTTTCTCGAGCGGCAGCGCAGCCTGTCCTTGTTCCTCGGCGGCCTCGTAGGGAATTTCGATCACCACGGTGAAGCCGCCTTCGGCCGGGGTGCGGATTTCGAAGCGATGATCGTCCCCGTAGGCTTGGGCGAGGCGGTCACGAATGTTGGCAAGGCCCACGCCGGTCGACGAAACCCCCCTTCTCCTGTCCTGCGAAATCGGCGGCAAGCTCGTCGCTTGGCCGCGGTTTGGCAATCCCGGCCCGGTGTCGGAGACGGTGATGCGAAGCCTGCTACCGACGAGTTGAGCCGAAAGTGTGATCTGCGCGCCTTCCTCCTGCGAGCCGACCGCGTACTTGATCGCGTTTTCGATCAGCGGCTGCAGCAGCATCGATGGCAGGCAGCCCTTGGCCGCCTCATGCTCGACGCGAAATTCGGTGCGCAGCCGATCCTCGAAGCGCATCCGCTCGATATCGAGGTAGAGCCGCAGCGTTTCGATCTCTTCCTGCAGGGTGACCTTGCTGCCGGGCTCGTTGACCAGTGTGTGGCGCAGGAAGCTCGAAAGGCGGGTGAGCATCGCATTGGCCGGTTCGGTCTGCTTTAGCAGCACCAGGGTGCTGATCGAATTGAGCGTGTTGAACAGGAAATGGGGGTTCAGCTGATAGCGCAGCATTGCCAGTTGCGCGCCGATCGCCTGCGCCTCGAGGCGCTCAAGCCGGTCGGCCTGCTCCTCGACCTGAAGGAAGTAGTTGATCGCGAAATAGAGGCCTGACCATGCCGCGAGCAGCGTCAGGTCGATATAGAACACGCCCAGGATCAGCTGCGCGAAGCTCGATTGGCTGCCGGGGCTGTAGAGGCTCACCACCCATCCGTTGACGAACGCCGAGACGATCACCCCCACTGCCAGCGCCAGCCCTGTCAGGCCCCAGGTGACCAGCGGCCTGCGGTTCATCAGGCTGCCGTAGATCACCGAGAGGATCAGGCTGACGGAGAACCCCGTCACCGTCGCGATCAGCGTCAGGACAAGGTACGAGAGCGCCTTCTCATTGGCGATGTTGGCGATCGAACGCAGGATCGCCGCGCCACCCCAGCCAAGGAGCTGGAGGCGCCAGAACGCCTTGTTCTTGTCCGCGAAGAACGGCGTAGGGCGGAAGGGTAGCTTCGCCATGGGAAGCGGTAATTTAAGGCCGGGCCTCCGGACTGGCAATGTCTGGCGCCTTCAGCCTTCCCGTGCGCGCAGCACCGCGGCGTTGAGCTCCGCGTGGCCGACCGCGCCCGAGAATGCTTCTTCGCCGATCACCCAACTCGGGGTGCCGTTGAAACCGAGTTGCTCGGCCAGCGCGTGGCTATCGGCGAGCTTGCTCTCGTATTTGCCGCTCTCGATCGCGGTGCGCGCGGCGGCGAGGTCGAGCCCCGCCTTGGTCGCGGCCTGCGCAATGGTTTCGGCGCCGGGGCGGCCGGCGGCGTACATCGCGTTGTGGAACGCCTCGTACTTGCCCTGGTCGGCGGCTGCGAGCGCCATGCGCGCGGCATCGGCGCTTTCGGCGGTGAGGATCGGATATTCCTGCACCACCACCTTGAGATCGGGGTTGGCGGCGAGCAGCGCGGCGACATCGGGCAGGCTGGCGCGGCAATAGCCGCAGGCATAGTCGCTGAATTCGACCAGGGTCAGCTTGCCCTTGGGATTGCCAAGCACCGCCCCGGGATAGCCGGCTTCGAGCCGCGCGCGCAGCGGGCCGACGCGGGCTGCGGTTTCCTTGGTTTCCAGGGCCCCGGCCATGTCGCGCAGGACTTCGGGGTTCTGCATCAACCACTGGCGTGTCTGGTCGTCGCGCGCGGCGCTGCCGAGGCCGGAGAAATCCCATGCCGCCGCCCCGGCGCCCCCGGCGACCAGCGCCAGCGCGATCGTGAGCAGCATGCGGCCGAAGTGGAAGGGTTGCTTGTCGGACATGGTCCGTGCGCTACTTGCGCTTCCGCTGGCGTTCAAGCTCGGCGCGTGCCTGCAATGCGATGTCCTGCGCGCGCAGCCAGTCTGGCGTGCCGGTCGGGAGCGCACTTTCGGCGGTCTCGGCGCTATGCAGCGCTTCGGCCATCCGCCCGGTCATCGCTTGCTGTTCCGCGCTGGCGAGCCGCGCGCGAGGCATGTCGCCCTGGGCAGCATAGATGATCCCCAGCTGATACCAGGCGAACGGATTCTCGCGGTCGCGCGTCACCGCTGAGCGCAGCACCTGCTTGGCTTCGTCGAAATACCGGGGATCCTCGGTGGCGATCAGCGCATGGCCGAAAGTCGAGGCGATCAGCGGCTGGTTGTTGCTCAGCGCGGTTGCGCGCCGCAGCGGGTCGATCGCGTCGCGCGGTTTGCCCGATTCGAGTAGGACCTGGCCCTTGAGCTCGAGGAAATAGGGGTTGTCGGGCTCGGTCGCGAGCAGGGCGTCGGCCTCGGCCACCGCTTTGTCCATCAGCGCCTCCTTGTGGTAGGCATAAGCGCGCGCGTAGCGGGCCGGGGCGGAGGTCATGTACTCCGGATAGGCGCGCAGCGTGTCCGCCGGCTTGGCGAGATAGCCGTAAAGCTTGGCCTTTATGCGCTGGTAACGCTGCTCGAGGGCGGGATCGGGCGGCTTGTCCCATGCCGGATCGGCCTTGAAATCGGCCTCCAGGCGGTCGACGCGATCGCCCGGCATCGGGTGGGTCTGGGCGAACCCGGCCTCGTCGCTCTGGTCGTAGCCGTAGCGGAAGTAGTAGTTCTGCAGCTTCTTGAAGAAGCCGATCGAGCCCTTGCCGGTTATCCCCGCCTTCGACAGGAACTGGACGCTGGCGGCATCTGCCGAGGATTCCTCCGTGCGCGTGTAGGCGAGGAACTTGCCCATCGCCGCCTGCTGGCCAAGCGCCATCAGGCCCATGCCGGCCTCGCCCGCGCCGGCCAGCGCCGCGCCGATGCCGAGCAGCATCGAGAGCAGCGAGATCTTGGTCGCGCTGCTCGCGCCTTCGCCGTAGCGGATGGCGTGGCCGCCGGTGATGTGGCCGAGCTCGTGCGCAAGCACGCCCTGCACCTGGTTGGCATTGTCCGCGGCGTTGATCAGGCCCGAATGGATGTAGATCCGCTGCCCGCCGGCAACAAAGGCGTTCATCGTCGGATCGTTGATCATCACGACCTCGACGTTGCCGGCGGGCAATCCCGCGGCCTTGACCAGCGGATTCACCATGTCCTGCAGCAGCGCCTCGGTCTCGGCGTCGCGCAGGATCTCCTGCGCGGCGACCGGCTGCACGCCGAGCGTCAGCGCCGCGAGGCAGGCAAGCAGGCGGGTGAGAATGCGCATTCCCCACCTGCTAGCGGATCGACCGCTGAACCGGAACTGAAGAAGGCTTGCGCGGTCGACGTGGGTCAGCCGAGCAGCTTCTTGGCCGCACGTTCGACCAGCGTCACGTCGTCGGGCACTTCGCCGACAATCACCACCGTGCCGCCAGGAAGACGGCGCAGCATGACGAGTGCGAACTCGGGCCCCTCAACCGGAATCGTATCAAAGCCCTGTGGCGCGACCGCGCGCAGCTTCTTCACCGTCGCCGCGCGGGGCGCGCCCGCCGCCTCGACCGGCCGGCCACTGTCGGCCCGGCGCAGGCGCCGCTCGGCCTGGACCACGCCCTTGAGGCCACCCTCGGCGCGGGTCAGGTGTTCGCCAAGCGCGCCCTGCTCCAGCCCGATGCGATGGGCATGGGCGAGCGCGGCGGCGTATTCGGTGAGCCGGGTCTTGTCGTAGTCCGCGCCGAACACGAGCTTGACCACCGGGGTCATCGGCGCGCGTTCCTGCACCGGCATGCCCGCATCGGCGAGCAGCTCGGCGAATGCTTCGGGCTCGCGCGCGGCGGCGAGCGAGAAATCGTAGGCCCGGCTGATCGCCTCGTAGAGCGCGGCGCGGGTGCGTTCCTCGCCGTGGCGGGCTTCGTCGGCGAACTCGCGCGCGGAGGCGAGCCAGTCGCCCAGGCCCATCTCGTCCGGCGCAATCTCGGGCACGTGAATTTCGGCAACCGGCTCGGCGACCGGCAGTATGCTCACACCGATCGGGAAGCGGTGTTCGTCAATTTCTTCGCCGTCGTCGTCCGAATCGTCGGTGCGGGTCGATGAATAGGACAGGTTTAGCAGCGAGCCGAACCGTGGGCGGGCGATCTCAGCCGGTTGTGCGGGGGCCGGTTCGTCGCCGGTCTCGCCAACGTCCTCCTCGGCGTCATTCAACTCGCCCAATTCGTCCAGCTCGTCGATCGTATCGGCTTCCGCCACGTCGATCAGGTCGAGCACGTCCTCATCCTCGTCCGCCGGCGCGGCGGTACCGAGATCGGCGGCCGGGCCATCGGCCCAATCGGTCAACGGGGTGTCGTCCTTGCGCGGCGCGATGTCTTCCCGGGCGGCGCTGTCGTCGAGCGCCTGGCCGATTTCGAGCAGCAGTGCGTCGGCGGTCCGCTGGTCGGCCATCTCCTTCCAGTTGATCACGCCGTAGATGAAATCGATCGTCTCATCGTCGCTCGAATAGGGCAGCAGGATTCCGCGATAGAGGATGGTCGCCCCGCGCTGGTTGACGAATTCGGCTTCAAACCCGATCGGCGCCTGGTTGGCGAGAATCTGCATGTAGTGATCGGTGATGCGCGACAGCAGCGAGCGCGGCGGCACATCGGCCAGCGTCGCCATTCCCTCGCCCGCGCCGCACTCGTGCGCCAGCTTGTTACCCAGATAGGCGATGCCGGGGTTTTCGATCCCGGCGGAAAAGTCGAGCAGCACGCTGTAGGGGCCGAAATCGGGCAGGCTCGCGGGCTCGAGGTCCTCGATTGCGGGGAAGTTGCGGCTCTCGAGCAGGCCGGCCCAGTGGTTGTAGGCGCGCACCTGCATGCGGCGTTCGTCGCCGTCCACCACCGATGGCGGGTCGTCGCGCCCGTCGTCGCCGGTGCCGGTGTCGTAGGTGGTCAGCTCGTCGGCCTCGTCGGCGCGATCGGCGTAATTCCCCCTGAGCGTGTCCATGCCGCAAATTTCCTAGGTCTGCTATCGGCGCCGTTGTGGCGCGGCATGGTGAATTAACCGTTAAATCGAACCCGATGTTTGTACGTCATCCTGCCTGACGTCAGAGCGTCGCGGCGCTGGCGGCAGGGCGATTCCGCCGTCGGTGCCGCAGGCCCGGTCCCATAGCCGGAAATAAAGCCCGAAATTGCAGGCGTAGCGTTCGTGATGAAGGTGGTGATGGCTCGCCGTGATCAGCCAGCTGCGCGAACCGGCCAGCGCGCGCGGAAACAGCTCCCACCCCATGTGATTGGTGACGCCCATCAGCGTCATGATCGCCAGCACCGCCAGCAGCATGGCGGCATGAATCGGGATCACGAACACCAACGCCGGGATCACCAGCGCGCCGGACAGGGCCTCCAGCGGCGAGAAGCTCATCGCCGCCCATGCGGTCGGCGGGCGGCTGGCGTGATGGACCGCGTGGACGCGGGAGAACCACCAAGGGCGATGGAACAGCCGGTGAGTCCAGTAGAACCAGGTATCGTGGGCGAGGAGGTAGAGCAGCGGAGCGAGCGGCAGGTACCACAGCGGATAGGCAGTCCAGCCGGTGTAGATTCGCGTCCAGCCGCGCTCCGCCCAGCCCCAGGCGACGATCCCGGCCGGCACGCCGTAGATCGCCGCCGACGCCAGCGACCAGCCGATTTCGCGCCGAATCTGCGGGCCAAGGCCGCGATAGAGCCCCGGCCGCAGCTTGCCGGTGGCGAAAGCGAACGCGCCGCTGGTGGCGAGATAGCGCAGCGCGACGATCGCGGTCATCGCCAGCATGGAGAGCAGCGCCGTGGTCATCGCGGCCCGCCAGGGTGACAGAAGTTACACCGTGTCACCTGCCGAATTCTCCCGTTGTTGTTGCCCGATCAATGGCTTGCACGCCAGACGCGCGGGTGACACCCCGCGCGCGGGAGCCCTCATTCCGGACTTCGATCGGCCGTGGATTCGTCATTGCCTGGGCATGGCACAGGCAATGGCTTGTAGGACAGCCCGTTGTCAGCCGTGCATGCTGCCCCAGGTCGAGCATTCGGGATCGCCTGCGACCAGCTGGCGGCGCAGCGCGGCGCGGGCGAGGCGTTCGACCTCGACCTTGCGGCGCGCGGCGGCAAGTGGCTGGAGCGGGGCGGGGCGGACGATCTCCGCGTCGTAGCCGTCGGCAACGATTATTCCGCAGCACTCCGGCCGGAAACCGGGCTGCTCGAGGCATGCGCGGTCGAGCTCGCACGACAGGCCCCAGTAGAAGCGGTCACAAAAATCGAGGTAATCGAACCACTTGCCGTCGCCCAGCAAGTCCGCCCGGGCGGTCTTGATTTCGACGATGATGATCTGCCCTTTGGCGTCGATCCCCATCAGGTCCGCCCGGCGGCCGTTACGAAGCGGCATCTCGCCGATGCACCAGATGTCGTTGCGCGCGAACAGGCGGCAGATGCCGCGTGCGACGGCTTGCGCGCGGCGGGTGTCTTCGTCGGCGAGGCGGAGAACGGATTCGGGCATGGCCGGAGACTGGAACGAAGCGAGAACCCGGTCAACCCCGGTTCGCCGCACGAGAGTTCCATGGTAGAGTGTGCCGGGGTCGCGAACGGGGGATTCGCCGTGCTCAATCTTTTCGCGCTCGTCGCCGCACTGGCGGGTTTTGGCGGCAATTCGGAGCCCTCCCCGGCAGCGCTTGCTGCGCTCGACCCGACGCGTGACGGACGGCTCGCCTGCCGCGGCCTCGATGCCTCTGGCGTGACGCTCGCTACCCGGCTGCGGCTGGCCGGGCGATTCGCGGAGGCGAACGGCGCGGGGCCGGTGAGCGCCGGGCTCTACGATCGCATTCCCAGGACAGACTTGCCGCTCGGCGCGATCGATCCGCTGGCCCGGCGCTATTTCGAGCAGGGCCTCGCGCTGGCCGACGGATTCAACCACAAGGCCGCGATTCGATCGTTCCGCCAGGCTCAGACGCTCGCGCCCGATTGCGCGCTGTGCTTCTGGGGTGAGGCGCTTGCCAACGGGCCCAACATCAACGCCGGAATGGATGACGCGGCGAACAGGGCGGCGCTCGCCGCGCTTGAGCGGGCAAAAGCGCTCGCGGGAGCATCGGAGCCGCTGGTCGGCGAGCTGGTGGCGGCGCAATCGGCTCGCTATTCGGCCGCGCCGGATGCCGACCGCGCGGCTCTCGATGGCGCTTACGCCGATGCGATGCTCGGGATCGCCCGGCGCCATGCCGACAGCGACGACGTCGCGATCCTCTCCGCCGAGGCGGCGATGAATACCACTGCGTGGAACTACTTCGATCCGGCCACCGGCACGGCGCGCCCGCGAGTCGCGGAAGCGATCGGACTGGTCGAGGCGGTGATGCGCCGCTCGCCCGCCGATGCGCAGGCCGCGCATCTCTACATTCACCTGCTCGAAGCGCAGGACCCAAGGCGTGCCGAAGCTGCGGCCGATGCGCTGCGGCAATCGCGCGCGCCCGCGCTCGGCCACCTCGTGCACATGCCGGCGCACATCTACTATCGGCTTGGGCGTTACCGCGATTCGATCGATGTGAACCGCGATGCCGCGCGGGCGGACGAGGCCTATCTCGCGCTTGCCGGCGATGACGGGATCTATCGCTACGGGTATTACCCGCACAACGTGCACTTCCTGCTCACCTCGGCGCAGATGATGGGTGATGTCGGCATGGTGATGAGCGAGAGCGCGCGGCTGTCGCGCCTGCTCAGCGTGACGGCGGCACGCGAGTTGCCGTGGATTCAGGCGATCCACGCCGCGCCGGGCTTCGCACTGGCGCAATATGGCTCGCCCGAGGCGACGCTGGCGCTCACCGCGCGGCCGAGCGAGCTCGCCTATGTCGAGGCAATGCGGCGCTATGCGCGGGCGGTTGCCTATGCGCGGGCGGGCGACGACGCCGGGTTCGGTGTCGAGTATGCGGCGCTGACCGCGAGCGCATCGGCCCCTGGCGTCACGGACATGGCCGCGCTTGGCTTTCCCGCGCCCGACATCGTGAAGCTCGCCGCGGCCGTCGCGCAGGGACGGCACGCTTATTCGAAACGGCGGTACCGCGCCGCCGCCGACCATTATCGCCGCGCGGTCGAATTGCAGAGGCTGATCCCCTACAACGAGCCGCCGTTCTGGTATTACCCGGTCAGCCAGTCGCTGGGCGCGGCGCTCTATTCCGCGGGCGATTACAACGGTGCGCGCGCGGCGTTCCGCGCGGCGCTGTTCGATGCGCCCAACGACGGGCTCGCGCTTTATGGATTGGCGCAGACCGAGCGGAGGCTCGGGCACCGGGTCGAGGCGCAGGCAGCGGATGCGGCGCTCGACAAGCTCTGGGCCGGCGACCGCGCCTTGCTTGCGATGGACCGGATCTAGCTCAGGCGGTGCGCCGCGGGCCCATGGCTCCGGCGGGCGGCGCGAGCGCGAGCACCGCGGCGCGCGCGGCCACGAACTCGCGCCACAGCGCGCGCGCCGCGTGGGTCGCGTCGATTCCGCGGGCGTTGACGGCAAGCAGCGCGGCGATGCCGGGCTCCATCACCGCGATCAGATCGTCGATGCCGTTCTCGGCCAGCGCGCGGCGGCCGGGACTGGCGTCACGGATCATCGCCGGGAAGTTGCGGAGCTCGGCCGCGCTCTTCTCCGGCTCCTCGCCCGCGAGCGCGCAAACCACTGCGCCGGCTTCGTGCAGCGCGGCCCATTTGGAGCCAATGCCGGTGGGCGCGGGCGGAAACGGCGCGCGGCCGTTGCCCGACGCCGATTCTCCCGACTCGGTCGTGGTACGCGGCGGGAAGCCTGGCGGGACGAGGTTCATCCTCTCCACATAGCCCGGTGCGGCTTGCAAAATGGTTAGCGCGGCGTTTGCCCTGCCGGGGGCGCAGGCTTGCGCGGGCTTGGCGCGACCGGCTCGAGCACCACGGTGATCGCGGTTTCGGTGCGCACCCACATGCTCGTCGCGAGCTTATGCCCTGGGTTCTGCGCCACGACGAAGCGTAGTGGCAGCGGCTTGGCGGCGCCCGCGGCGTACCACCGCCCGACCACCTGGCGCACGCCGGCCATCAGCTTGCACCGCTCCGCCAGCGGCAGGTTGCCGGTGCCGCCGCGCTGGAGCGAGATCGCCCGCTTGGCATGGCCGTAGCAGGTGTTGACCAGTTCGTTCTCGCTCCGGTCGCGCATGCCCGCGAGGAGGTGCCGCTCGCCATCGTCATGCGGGATCGCGGTGGTGAGATCGGCCGAATAGCGCTGCTGCCGGACCCCGAGCAGGGCGAGCCGCTCGTACAGATCGGTGTCCTCGTAGCCCCAGCCTTCGAACACCTCGTCGTAGCCTTCGATCGCGGCGAAATCCGCGGCGCGGCAGGCGAAGCTGCCGAACTCGCCTTTGTCGCGCCGGAACTGCGGGCGGTAGAAATTGCCCGGGCGCAGCCCGGCGCGCAGCGCGTCGCCCAACCCGGTCGCCATCAGGATATCGGCGTCGACGAAGAACAGCCATTCGCTCGTCGCCGCTGCCGCACCGGCGTTGCGCGCGCGGCTGGCGTTGAACCCCGCCTGTCCGGGAACGCGCACGACCCTGGCCTGCGGGAACGCGTCCTCGACCCAGTCGCCGGTGCTGTCCGGGCACGAGTAATCGACCACGATCAGCTCGTCGGGCTGCTGTGCCGCCATCGTCGGCAGGGTTTGCTTCAGATGGTGCAGGCGGCCCTTGCAGATGGTGATGAACGCGATCGTCGGGCCCTTCGCCGCGGGCGCGCCGGGGCGCTCAGACGGTACCGGGGACGGTCGGGCCATCGCCCACCTATGGCCCGTGGACGATCACCGTCAACGTCCATTCGGAACGCACGTGCATGCGCCCGATCAGCCGCTGGGGCTCGTCGCGGCGGACGGTGAACTTGACCTGCAGCTGCTGGCCCGCGCCGCCGGCGATCCACTTGCGCACGATCTGCCCGGTCTGCTGGCGCAAGGCGCGGCGGTCCTGCAGCGGCAGGTTGCCGGTGCCGCCGCGGAACAGCGAGATCTTTTGCTTGGCTTCGGCGTAACAGGCGTTGACGGTCCAGTTCTGCCACCGGTTGCCGAGGTCGGGCAACAGGTGCCGCTCGTCATTGGCGTGAAGGATCGCGGTCACCAGCCCGCTCGGATAATGGGCTTCCGCGACGCCGCCATGGCCGAGCCGCTGGTACATGTCGCGATCCTCGTAGCCCCAGCCCTCGATCACCTCGTCGAAGCCTTCGGCCCTGGCGAAATCGGCCGCGGCGCAGGCGAAGCTGCCGAACACCTGATGGGCCGGCGGGCCCTCTCCAGGCACCGGGCGGTAGAACTTGCCGGCTTCGAGCGTGCCGCGCAGCCATTCGCCGAGGCCCGGCTGGCAAGTGACGTCGGCGTCGATGAAGAACAGCCAGTCGCTCGCCGCCTCCGCCGCGCCCAGGTTGCGCGCGCGGCTGACATTGAAGCCCCCATCGGGCTGGCTGGCGCGCACCACCTTCGCCGCGGGGAAGTTCGTCTCGACCCAGTCGCCGGTGCCGTCGGGGCAGCCGTAGTCGACCACGATCAGCTCGTCCGGCGCCTGGGCGGCCATCGCCGGCAGCGTCTGCTTCAGGTGATGCAGCCGCCCCCGGCACGTGGTGACGAACGCGATGGTAGGCGCGATGGCAGGCGCGGGCGCGGGCGCGTCAGGACGCGAGGCGGTCGCCTTCTTGCGGGCCAATCCGTGTCTCCGCGCCTCAGCCCGTCAGTCGGCGGGCGGCGGACCGAACGGGTCGTCCGGGTTTTGGGGATTGCCGTCGAGATCGAGATCGACATCGGCGCCTTTCTCGTCGTCGGACGTCAGGCGGTTGTTCTCCGCGCACACGTATTCGCGCAGCGGCTCGGTGTCGCGCTTGAACGCCACATGCATGACGTAGGGCTGGGCCAAAACGTCGGGATCGGTGATCGTCATCTCGTCCACCAGCATGTCCGGCGTGACGAGATAGATGCGCTCACGAATCTTCATGTTCTCGCCGTGCGGCACGCCCGGACCGAGATTGGATTGCATGCTGAAGCCGACCGTGTCGACGACCAGCACGCTGCCGTCCCAATGGGCGACCGACGAGCCGTTGAAGAACGGATCGGGATCCTCGGGCAGGGCGCGGCCGTCCGTATACAGCCAGCGGGTCTGTTCGTAGGCTTCGGTGTAGAGCGTCACCCGGCCCGGCTGGTAGCTGATCTCGATCGGATAGGGCTGTTGCATGACGCCCGGCATGCCCGGCGGCAGGCAGTGCGCCTGGGCATAGAGCGGCGGGCCGGTGTCCTTGTACTTGGCGTTCCACGCATCGAGCTTGGCTTGCGCGGCAGGGGTGAGTTGCATCCCCGCGCCGCGGCTGCCGAACAGCGCCTGCCAGTCCGGATACCAGATTCCCGTCAGGTCCGGCCACGAGGTCACCGCCTGGTACCCGGTGGCGGGCGGCACGTTGGCCATCGGTTTGGTGATGTCGGGCCGCGGCTGTGCCGGCGCGGGCGCAGGTCCGTCCTGCGCCATCGCGGGCGCGACCAGCGCGAGCGCTGCGATCCCCGCCAGCGCGCGCGAAACTGTGGTGAGACCCTTCATTTCCCTCTCTCCCAAGTCCCGGCTGCCTGCCCACGTAGCCGTTGGGGCAGCGTGGAGCGAGAACGCGATTCAAGTCAAGCAGCGGTTGATTAAGTCCGCCTGGATCGTCAGAGAAAAGGCGGGCAAGGATCAATCCGGGGTTCATTCCCGGGTGTTACGCGGGGTATGGAGAGGGTCATGGCAACAACATTTTTCCGCCGCAAGGCGATCGCCGCATCGGCCGCGCTGACGGGCGTGCTTCTTGCCGTGGCCATTCCGGCCGCCGCACATCATTCGACCGCGATGTTCGAATGGGGCAAGGAATTGCCGATGAAGAACGTGACGGTGGAGAAGTGGGACTGGAGCAACCCGCACACCTACCTCTACGTCAAGGACAGCAAGGGTCAGCGCTGGGCGTTCGAGGGGATGAGCCCGAACCACCTGGTGCGCTTCGGCTGGGGCAAGCGCTCGGTCCAGCCGGGCGACAAGATCGATATCACCTACTATCCGCTGCGCGATGGCCGCCACGGCGGCTTCAACGTCACCATCACCAAGGCGGACGGAAAGCAGTACAAGCAGTTCGGCGACGCTGGCTCGCGCACGGCCCAGGCCCAGGCCAGCGGCAAGTCGTAATTCGGGCGCGCCGGACGGGGTCCGGCGGTTTTACCTTGGCGCT
Source organism: uncultured Sphingomonadaceae bacterium (assembly GCA_964401045.1). Lineage (GTDB taxonomy): Bacteria > Pseudomonadota > Alphaproteobacteria > Sphingomonadales > Sphingomonadaceae > CAYNXB01. The sequence goes on from CAYNXB010000064.1 coordinate 13,544, forward strand.
GCTGCCGAGCATTGCTAGGCGCGCACCCGGCCGGCACCCGTAGCTCAGCTGGATAGAGCGCTGCCCTCCGAAGGCAGAGGTCACAGGTTCGAATCCTGTCGGGTGCGCCATTTATCCACCACTCCAGAATAGAACCGGGCACCTCAGCATCGTCGGGCTCGATCGGCGGCGTCGATCTCGGGGCCAATCGGCGCCTGGCTGGTTCGGCTAGGCCGCGATCAAATCCGAACAGCTGTAAGATATCGGTCCAGAAGATGATGCCGGCATTACCCGGTGCGAAGTATGCGCGGTCACCATCTGATAGAGATGGCCGACCGCCGCGCCCGGCGTGAAGATACTAGGGCCGAGCACGGCTGCCAGGCGCAGACGAGCACGAGTAAGCTCAGCGAATAGCTCGACATCACGAATGTTACGGCCGCTTTGATCAGATCAGCCAGCATGATGGAACATCCTCAACGTGAGACGGAAATGACCGTCGCCCCGGCGCAGATCAAAAGAGTGCCGAGGGCGACGAGCGAGAGATTGAGGTTGCGCCATTCAGAAAAGGCCACGCCGCCGACAAGGACGGCGATCAGGGCATTGCTGTTGGTCAATGGCGCGATGACGGAAACCGGGAGTTTGAGCACGCCCATCCCATAGGCCATGCAGGCAATTGCCAATGTCCAGGTCGTCCCCATCGCGGCGGCGAGCATCACGGGCCAGGCCGAAAGTACTGCGCCACCTGTCCAGAGGAAGGCTGACCAGCCGAGCAGGGCCACGACGCTGCCAACGACCCCCAGATAGAGGGGAATGGATGCGCCGGCGCCCAGGCTCGCCCGCATGAGCACAGTACCGAGCCCGAGGCAGACGGCGGGAATGGCTCCGCCGATGAAAAATCCGGAAAGTGTCATGACCGGTACCCCGTCACTTTGGAAAGTGCTCGACATGGGTTTCGGCGGTACGGCCGAAATAAACGACCCGCCGGCCCGGGAACGAGACGAGGTATCCCGCGCAGCCGGCGGCTTTGACCTTTTCGCAGAAGGCGGCGTAGCTGTAGTCGGCGGGATTGGCCTGCGCCCAACGCACCAGGCGCTCGACCTCGGCGGCGTCGAGGGCAGCGGCGACGGTGCCGGCGGAGGGATGCATGTCCATCGTGACACTGTCTCCGTCAGGCAGATAGTCGGTCTGGCTGTTGCGGCGATAGTCGACCAGATAGCCCTCGAAGCCGGCGGCGATCAGCTTTCCGACAATCTCCGGAAAGCTCAGGCTTCCATCGCGTGATCCAAGGACGCAGGTTTTGGCAATAGAAATCCGTTCCGCGTCCATGGCGGTTTCCTTTCGTTTCAATGTTGAACTGGCCGGTGGTTCAATCCACCGGGGTTGCGTTTAGCTCGCGCCGTTCGGCCAGAACCCTCAGAATGTGGTCGAGCGCTTCGTGCTCTTCCTTCGTCAAAACCCCGAAGAACTCAGCGTCATTCTTGTCGGCAAGCGATGCCAGGACGGGTATCTTGGCCCGGCCCTCGGTCGTAAGGGACAGGCTGTGAGCGCGCTTGTCCTCCTGGCTTTCCGCGCGTTCGACCAGCCCCTTGGCCACCAGCCTTTCCGCAAGCTTGCTGATAGCCCCCTTGGTCATGCCCATCTTCCCAGCCAGCACAGACGGGGGCGTCGGCTCGCAGTCATAGAGTGCGCGCATGAAGGACCACTCCGCGACGGTGACCTCCTCGCCCGATACCTTGCGCGCGAACTCCTGCGACACGGCGTTCGACACCATTCGCATCCAGTAGCCGGTGTGGTCGGTGAGTTCGGAAGCCGAGATCATGACGCATCTCCTGTTGACTAGGAAACTAGTTCAATTAAGTTTCCTAGTCAACAGAAATTTGGAGACCGGATAAACGGATCGATGGGTAGTGATGT
>CAYNXB010000065.1:0-15316 GCA_964401045.1 uncultured Sphingomonadaceae bacterium
GCGGCGACGTTGGCGGCGATCATGAAATCCTCGACCACGCGGTGCGCATCGAGCCGCTCGCGGATCGCGACTTCGGCGATGCGTCCTTTCTCGTCGAGCACCACGCGGCGCTCGGGCAGTTCGAGCGCGAGCGGATCGCGGTGCACTCGCGCCCGTTCGAGCGCGCGCCATGCGGCCCACAGATGCTTGAGCGTATCTGGCGCGCGCAGCTCGTCGATCGCCGCCTGAGCGTCCTCGTAGGCGATGTTTGCGGCGATCCGCACCAGTGCGCGGGTGAAACGCCATGACGTCACTTTGCCCTGCGCCGAGATCTTCAGATGGCACGCCATTGCCGCCCGGTCCTCGCCCTGCTTGAGCGAGCAGACATCGGCGCTGAGCACCTCTGGCAGCATCGGCACCACCCGGTCCGGGAAATAGACCGAGTTGCCGCGCTTCCTCGCCTCGCGGTCGAGCGGGCCGCCGGGGCGAACATAGAAACTAACGTCGGCGATCGCGACCACCGCATCGAACCCGCCTTGGTCGTTCGGCTGGGCCCAGATGGCGTCGTCGTGGTCGCGCGCATCGGCCGGGTCGATTGCGACGATGGGCAGGTGGCGCAGGTCCTCGCGGTGTTCCTCGGAGAGCGGCAGCGTCGCGGCAGCCTGGGCTTCGGTGACCGTTTCTTCGTCGAAATGAAACGGGATATCGTATTTGTGGATTGCGATCAGGCTGAACGCCTTGGGCGCGAGCGGGTCGCCGAGCACTTCGGTGACTTTTACCCCCGCGCGCGGCGTTCGACCGGCAGGCTCGGCGAGCACCAGCTGGCCCTTCTCCGCCTGGCCCAGGTCGGCGATGGGGGAGGAATTGCGCACCCGCTTGTCGACCGGCGCAAGCCACGGCTTGCCCGCGCCATCCAGCTCGACCACCCCGAGCAGCGCATCGTTGCGCGCGGGGAGCTTCTTCATCGGGTGGGCGATCCATCCGGTCTGCGTTTCCTCGGTGCGGGCGAGCACGCGGTCCCCCGGCCGGAGCGCGGCGACGCGGCCCGGCCCCTTCTTGCGCTCGACGATCCGCAGCCGTGGGGGCGGTGTGGCGTCATCTGGCTCCCAGCTGTCGGGTACCGCCAGTGCCTCGCTATCCTCGATCGCGACCACCCGTAGCACGGTGACCTTGGGCACGCCGCCCATGCGGTGGAATGCAGTCTTGCTGCCGTCGATCAGGCCTTCGTCGGCCATGTCGCGCAGGAGGCGCTTGAGCGCGATCTTCTCCTGCCCCTTCAGTCCGAACGCGCGCGCAATCTCGCGCTTGCCGGCCGACGTGTCGGAGGTCTGGATGAAGTCGAGGATCTGCTGCCGTGTCGGCAGGCCGGGCGCATTGGGGCGGCGGGGCATGGCGCCGCATATGGTGCCACGGCCCCTTCGCGGCAAGCAATATGCCGTTCGCAGAGCAGGCGTTGGCAAAGTGACGAATGGTTTCTAGGGAAACCACAGGAACTGACTGCGGGACGAAAGCGACTTTTTTCCATGAACAAGCTGATTGCGGGCGGCCTCCTGGCCGCCACGACTTCCGTGGCGGGCCTATCGGGCACCGCGCACGCGGCCTCGATCCTCGACACGGCCGGGCCGATCCTCGCCTCCGCACCGGACGCGGCGACGCTCGACGCCAAGTGTGACACTTACGTCAGCGCCATCGAGGCGCGGCAGAAGGCGCTTGAGGGCGAAACCGGAAAGGCGACGATCGACGGCACCCTCGTTCGCTACGACGAGATCGTCGGGCTGCTTGGCGCGGGTTCGGGCGAGTTCACGCTCTACCAGCAGGTGATGGAGGACCAGGCGCGGCGCGATGCCGGTGCGCAGTGCCAGGTGCGGCTCGCGACGCTGGGCAGCAAGATCAGCCTCTCGCGCCCGATCTATGACCGCCTTTCCGCAATCGACGCGAAAGCGGCTGACGCCGCCACCGCGCTGTACCTCAAGCGCACGCTCGAAAGCTTCGAGCGCTCGGGCGTGGCGCTCGACGAAGCCAAGCGCACGCGGGTGCAGGAGTTGCAGGAGGAGCTGGCCAAAGCCGGCACTGAGTTCGACACCAACATCGCCAATAGCCGCAAGGTGGTGAAGGCGCAGCCGGCCGAGCTCAAGGGCTTGCCCGAGGATTACATCGCCGCGCACAAGCCCGGCGCCGATGGGCTGGTCGAAATCTCGACCGATTATCCCGACTACCAGCCGGTCATGGCCTATGCCGAAAGCGACGATCTTCGCCGCCGCCTCTCGGAAGTATACAATCAACGCGCCTACCCAGAGAACGACGCACTCCTCACGCGCATGTTCACCCTGCGCCAGGAGCTGGCCGAAATTCTCGGCCGCCCCAACTACGCGACGCTCGTTCTCGAAGACAAGATGCTCGATTCACCGGCCAAGGTGCAGAAATTGCTGGACGACATGGCTGCCGCGGCGCGGCCCGCCGCCGAGCGCGACTACGCCAAGAACCTTTCGGTTCTGAAAGAGCTGAAGCCCGGCGCTGCGACGATCCAGTTCTGGCAGACCGGGTGGCTTTCGCCCAAGGTGCAGCAGAAGTTCTACAACTACGACCGCCAGGAAGCGCGGCAGTATTTCGCCTACGACAACGTGCGCGACGGCATTCTGAAGCTGACCGAAGACCTGTTCCAGGTCGATATCCGCCCGTGGGACACGCCAAGGTGGGACCCCGATGTCGAGACTTACGAGATGGTCTCGGGCGGCAAGGTGATCGGCCGCTTCTACTTCGATTCGCACCCGCGCCCGGGCAAGTACGGCCACGCGAACATGGTTCCGCTCCGTCCCGGCTTTCCCGGGCAGCCGGCGGTGGCCGCGCTGGTGATGAACCTGCCCAAGGGCGATCATTCGACCGGGCTGATGGAGCACAGCGACGTCGTTACCTTCCTCCACGAATTCGGCCACATGATCCACGGCATGTTCGGCGGCACCCAGCGCTGGTTCGGCCAGTCGGGCGTTTCGACCGAGTGGGACTTCGTCGAAGCCCCGTCGCAGATGCTCGAGAACTGGGTCTACGACTACGACACGCTTGCCGCGTTCGCCGTCAACGCCAAGGGCGAGACGATCCCGCGCGAGCTGGTCGAGAAGATGAACAAGGCGCGCTACTTCAACCTCGGCATGGGCGACATGACCCAGCTCGGCTATTCGAACATCTCGCTGCAGTTCCACCAGAACCCGGTGCCGGCCGATCTCGGCGCGGCGGCGCGCATGTGGCGCGACGCGTACGCCGTCGTGCCCGCGCCGGACTTCGTGCAGATGCAGGATTCGTTCAATCACCTGAACGGCTATTCGGCGATCTACTACACCTATCGCTGGTCGAAGGTGATCGCCGACGATCTGTTCACCCGCTTCGAGAAGGAAGGCCTGCGCAACCCGAAGACTGCGGCCGAATACCGCAAGCTGGTGCTCGAGCCGGGCGGGACCAAGCCGGCGGCCGAGCTGGTGCGCGATTTCCTCGGGCGCGATGTGAGCCTGGATGCGTATCGGGCCGAGATGGCGAAAGATCAATGATCGGTGCGTACCTCCCTGTCGTCACATAGCCCCGATGGGGAGGTGGTAGCCGGGAAGCGGCTACGGCGACCGGGAGGATCCCGGGGCTAGTAAGCCCGTGCCACCAAAATCCGTTCGACCGCCGGCTCGCCGGTGAAGATGCAGGTGCCGCTGGCGGGCTCCGCCGAGATCGCCACGTTGCGCAAGGTCAGCTTGAGTGCCTTGAGCCGTTCCGCCACGGCATCGAGCGCCGCGCCGGACGGCTTCGACCACTGCACTTCGACCCACCCCGGGTAGCGCTGGTCCTCGCCGAAAAACGTAGCGAGCGTGTCGAAGCTGTCGACGCCGCGCTCGATGTTTGCATCGCGGCGTTCGCGCGCTTCCTCCAGCAGGCCGTGCTGGATTTCGGCGAGCAGCGCGGGAATGTCGGTCAGCGCCCGGTCGCGCGAAGGCGCGGTGAAGGCCGGCTTGCCGGCGTCGTTCCACAGCCGGTCGCGGCGCAGCATGCTGACCACGCCGTTCTCCATGTCGCGCGGCCCGACTTCGACGATGACGGGCGCGCCACGGCGGACCCAGTCCCATCGCTTGGCGGCGGCCTTGCCGGGCTTGGCATCGAGCAGCACGCGGATCGGCTCGCCGAACGTCTGCTGGCGCACCAGCCCGGCTCGCAGCTCCTCGCAATAGGCGATGAGCGCGGCATCGCCGTCATCCTCGCGCAGCATCGGCAGGATCACGACCTGGAACGGCGCCAGCGCCGACGGCACGCGCAGCCCGTCGTCATCGCCGTGGGCCATGATCATCGCCCCGACCATGCGGGTCGAAATGCCCCAGCTGGTGGTGTGGCACAGCTTCTGTCCGCCCTCGCGGTCCTGGAAGCGGATGTTCGCGGCTTCCGAGAAGCTCGTGCCGAGGTAGTGCGAAGTGCCCGCCTGGAGCGCCTTGCCGTCCTGCATCATCGCCTCGATCGACCAGGTCTCGACCGCGCCCGGGAAGCGCTCGTTCTCCGGCTTCAGGCCGGCGACGACGGGCAGCGCCACATCCTCCTCGGCGAACCTGCGGTAGACCTCGAGCATCTTGAGGGTGTGCTGGCGCGCGTCTCCCTCGGTCTCGTGCGCCGTATGGCCTTCCTGCCACAGGAACTCGCTCGTCCTGAGGAACATCCGCGTGCGCATCTCCCAGCGCACCACGTTGGCCCATTGGTTGAGCAGTAGCGGCAGGTCGCGCCACGACTGAATCCAGCGGCTCATCGCGTCGCCGATTATGGTTTCGGAAGTCGGCCGCACGATCAGCGGCTCTTCCAGCTTGGCCTCGGGATCGGGGATCAGCCCCCCCTTCCCGTCCGCGATCAGGCGGTGGTGGGTGACGACCGCCATCTCCTTGGCGAAGCCATCCACGTGCGCCGCCTCACGCTCGAAGTTGGATAGCGGGATGAACAGCGGGAAATAAGCGTTCTGGTGCCCGGTGTCCTTGATCCGCTGGTCGAGCAGGCGCTGCATCCGCTCCCAGATGCCGTAGCCCCACGGCTTGATCACCATGCACCCGCGCACGCCCGATTCCTCGGCCATGTCGGCGGCAGAGACGACTTCCTGGTACCACGCGGCGAAATCGTCGGCGCGCTTGGTATTCAGGGCATGGCGGATGGCGGACACAAAGGTTCTCGATTCGTCAGTGGGAAGGCTGAGGCGCGATGGCGCGCCGGTGGCTATTTGCCAAGCCGCGCGAGCCGTTCCTGCATTTCGGCCATTTGCTGCTTGAGCGCGGCGAGCTCGTCGTCCGGGTCGGCCGCGGGGCCGTTGGCGCCCCCGGCCTTGGGCATGAACGCACTTGCGGCGGCCTTGAACATGGCCATGTTGGTTTCGGCGATCTTCGCGAAGGCATCGGGGCCCAGGCTGGTCTTGAACGTGTCCTGCAGCTTGCCCTGGTTGGCACGGAAGTTCTCCATCGAGGCCTGCAGGTAATGCGGCATCATCGCCTGCATCGAGTTGCCGTACATCGAGATCAGATCGCGAAGGAAGCTGACCGGAAGCATCTGTTCCCCGCCGCTCGCCTCTTCGTCCATGATGATCTGGGTGAGGATCTGGTGGGTGATGTCCGCACCGGTCTTGGCGTCGAGCACCACGAAATCGGTCCCTTCCCGCACCATCCGGGCGAGATCCTCGAGCGTGATGTAGCTCGACGAGGCGGTATTGTAGAGCCGGCGGTTGGCGTATTTCTTGATGACAACGCGGCCATCGTCGTCCTTGTCGCGCTTGGCCATCTGCAACTCCCTCGTGGGTGTGCAGGTGCGCTTAGCACCTGCAGCAAGAGAGGCGCAACGATGTTGCAGGTGCGTTTCAGGTCCGGAAACGGCGGCCGAGCCCCGTAAGCAACTCGTATTGGGACAGTCCGCTGGCTGCCGACGCTTCGGGCAGGTTGTAGGGGACATCGAGCCAATCCCCCTCGCTCAGCCGTGGTGCATTCCCCAGGTCGACCACGACCATGTCCATCGAAACCTTGCCAAGCAGCGGCAGTTCGGCCTCCCCGCAGCGCAGCGCACCCTTGCCCGACCACGCGCGCAAGTAGCCGTCGGCGTAGCCGAGCGAGACGACGCCCGCGCGCATTGGCGCCTCGGCAGTGAAAGTGGCGTTGTAACCCACGCTATCGCCCGCCTGCAGCTCGCGAACCTGGAGGATCGCTGCTTGCGGGGTCGCGACCTGACGGATTTCGCCCACCAGTTCGGTCCGCTGCACCCCGCCGTAAAGAGCGATGCCAGGACGTGTGAGGTCGAACGCATAGTCGGCCCCGAGCGCGATGCCGGCGCTGTTTGCGAGGCTGCGGCGCTGCGCCGGGATGGCCGCGAACGCTTCCCTGGCGCGCGCGAGTTGTGTGGCGTTGAGCGGGTGATCCTCGTCGGCGCACGCAAGGTGCGACATCGCGGTCACCACTTCGAGCCTGCCGACCATTTCATCGCCGATCGCGTTCATCGGCAGGCCGAGGCGGTTGATCCCGGTGTCGATCATCAAGTCACACGGGCCGCCGCCATTATCGAGCCACAGTGCTGCCTGGACCAGGCTGTTGATCACCGGGCGAACCCCCATCGCGCGGGCGTAGGCGCAGTCTTCGGGCCGGATCGGGCCGTGCAGCACCGCGATCCGCTCCGGCGGGACCAGTGCGGCAAGCTCGGCGACCTCGCTCCAATGGGCGACGAACCAGTCGGCGCAGCCCGCACCGCGCAGCACGGGGACGGCGCGAGCAACGCTCAGCCCGTAGGCATCGGCTTTGACCGCCGCGCCTGCGCGCCCCGCGCCCGACAGGCGATCGAGCGCGCGCCAGTTGGCGGCGAGTGCTTCCTTGTCCAGTTGGAGCCGCAGGGTGGGCGGCGGAGCATCAGGCATCGTCGGGGAAATCGCGTGGCGGCCCCGACGGCAGCCCCCACGCGGCCACGATCAACGCCAGCAGCACCACGCCCCAGGTGTACCAAAGCTCGGAATAGGGATCGCCGGTGCGCGCGACGATCCAGGTCGCGATAAGGGGCAGGAAGCCGCCGAAGTAACCGGTGCCGATGTGGTACGGGATCGACATCGAGGAATAGCGGATTTTCGGCGGAAACATCTCGGTGAGCAGCGCCGCGACCGGGCCGAAGGTCATTCCCGATAGGGCCGACAGCGTCAGTAACGAGAACATGATCACCGCGATCGCGCCGGGGCCCGGCACGATCGTCGCGCCCGGAGCGGCAGCGTCGAGCGCCGGGTCGAGCGCCCAGCCCATGAACCAGAAGCACGGGAACAGCAGGATCAGCGTGAAAGCATAGCCCCACACGATCGGTTGCTTGCGTCCGACCTTGTCCGAGATCGCGCTGAACAACACGAAGAAGCCCATTCCGAACAGCGCGCAGATGCCGACGATGATCTCTGCCACGGTGTCGTCGACCCGCATCGGACCGGTGAGGAAGGTCAGGCCGCGGAACATCGCGGTGTACCAGATCACCGTCAGCCCGGCGGCGACGCCGAACAGCGCCACGGTGATGCGCTTCTTGTTGCCGGGATAAGTGAAGCTCTCGACGAACGGATTGCGCGCGGTGCGGCCTTCCGCCCGCATCACCTGAAACACCGGGCTTTCGGACAGCTTGAACCGCATCCACAGCGAAATCGCCAGCAGCCCAAGACTGAGAAGAAACGGCACGCGCCAGCCCCAGTCGTTCCACACCGCGTCGCTCATCAACGCCTTGCACCCGAGCACCACGGCCAGGCTGAGCACGAACCCGCCCATCACGCCGGCCTGGATGAAGCCGGTATAGAATCCCCGGCGCGCGGGCGAGCTGTACTCCGCGACGTAGATCGCCGCACCGCCATACTCGCCGCCGAGCGCGAGGCCCTGGAGGATGCGGAGGAAGATCACCAGCACCGGGGCGACCAGCCCGATCTTGTCGACCGACGGAGTCAACCCGACGCCGGCGGTGGCAACGCCCATCAGCGTCACGGTGATGAGGAAGGTGTATTTCCGCCCCAGCCGGTCACCGAGGTAGCCGAACAGGATCGCGCCCAGCGGGCGGAAGCCAAAACCCACTGCGAACCCGGCCCAGACGGTGAGCTGGCGCACGAGATCGTTGTCGGAGGGCACGAATGCCGTGCCGATGATCGCGGCGAGCGTGCCGTATATGAAGAAATCGTACCATTCGAAGATAGTGCCCGCGCACGAGGCGCCGATCACCATGCGCATTTCCCGGGCGCTCGGCGCAGGTGCTTCTGGTGTCATCGTCGTCGTGGCCATCTCGCTCATACCCCCGCTCGCGGGCGGTTTAGCCAGCACATTCCTGCTTGGAAAGCGCGTCGAGGGCGGCCTTCCAAGGCAGGAGCATCGCGCCGTGCCGGCCGGGGTAGGCGCGCGCCGGGACGAGCAGGTCGAGCCTGGGCCATTCCGGCGCCGGACCACCGCCGGTGAGCCATGCTTCCAGCGCGGCCACGGTGGCGGCGAGCTCCTCAGGTGAGCGGCCGGGCGCGGCGGCGGCGAAGATCGCGGCGCTCGCCTGGCCCACCGCGCAGGCTGCCACGCGCAGGCCGATCCGCTCGATCCGGCCGGTATCGTCCATCGTCACGCCCATCCGCAGCGTGGAGCCGCAACTGCGCGAGCGCGCCTCGCCCGTCAGGGTGAATTCGTCGGTCAGGGGATAGGCGGCGAGCCCGACCGCGAGCGCCAACAGCTCGGGCGTGTACAGCCGTTCGGCGCCGCTCATTCCTTCGCGCCGCTTGAGGGGGCTGTTTCTTCGTTCAATCCGGTCTGGCGAAGCTGGTCGCGCATTTCGATGAGCTGGACAAGTTTGTCCGCGCTCGCATCGATGAAATCATAGGTGCGCGCGGTAGTGATCCAGGTCGGCCGGCCCGCCGGGCCCCAGACGGTGTCGTAGCCGAGCACCACCACCGAGAACGCCATCACCGCGATGATCACGCCCTTGACCGTGCCGAAGCCGAACCCGAGCACCCGGTCGATCGGCCCCAGCACCGAGTTGCGTGAGGCATTGCCCGCGCGCGAGGCGATCAGCTTCATCGCTGCGTAGGGGATAAGCAGCAGCAGCGCGAACGCCAGCACTGCCGCGCCCGATGGCGTATCGACGTAATGATAGAGAAATGCCGTGAGAGCGGTGTGCAGATAGTGGATCGCGAACGCCGCCAGAATCCAGGCCGCAAGCGAGAGGACTTCCTGCACGAATCCGCGCAAGAATCCGCCGACGGCGGCGATGCCGACCACCAACAGTACGATTATGTCGAAGCCCGTCATCTGGACGGAATCTATGCCCTCGCCATGATGCGGTCAACGAGATCGGGAAGCAGTGCCAGACCTTTATGATTAAAGCCTGCCGGCTTCTCGATCGCCTCGTCCGGCCCATTGCCACTGGTGAAGCCGAGCTTGGCCGCCTCTTTCAGCCTCACGCTCGCGTGCGCGACCGGGCGAATCTCTCCCGCGAGCGAGACTTCGCCAAACCACACGCTGCCTTTGGGCAAGGCAGTATCGGACAATGCCGAAACCAGCGCCGCCGCCACCGCAAGGTCTGCCGCCGGATCGCTCAGGCGATAGCCTCCCGCGACGTTGAGATAGACTTCGGCGGACGAAAAATTCAATCCGCAGCGCGCTTCCAGCACTGCCAGCAGCATCGCCAGCCGCCCGCTGTCCCAGCCGACCACCGCGCGGCGCGGCGTTGCGCCCGATTGCAGCCTCACGATCAGCGCCTGCACTTCGATAAGCACCGGCCGCGTGCCTTCGAGCGCCGGAAACACCGCGCTTCCGGCGACCGGCTGCTCGCGGCCTGAAAGGAACAACATCGACGGGTTGGCGACTTCGGCCAGTCCCTGCCCTTCCATCGCGAACACACCGATCTCATCGACCGCGCCGAAGCGGTTCTTGAGCGCGCGCAGGATGCGGTACTGGTGGCTACGCTCACCCTCGAAGCTCATCACCACGTCGACCATGTGCTCGAGCACGCGCGGACCGGCGATCGAGCCGTCTTTGGTCACGTGGCCGACCAACACCAGCGCGACCCCGCACTCCTTGGCGTAACGGATCAGCTCGAAGGCGCAGCCACGCACCTGGCTTACCGTGCCGGGCGCCCCCTCGATCTGATCCGAATGCATAGTCTGGATCGAATCGACCACCAACAGGTCCGGCGGCGGCCCCGCACCGAGCGTTGTGAGGATGTCGCGCACCGAAGTCGCGGCGGCCAGCCGGATCGGCGCATCGGCGAGCCCGAGCCTGCTCGCCCGCAGGCGCACCTGACCGGCCGCTTCTTCACCGCTGACGTAGACCGCGTTAGCCCCCGCGCGCGCCATCTTCGCAGCGGCCTGGAGCAGCAGGGTCGATTTGCCGATTCCGGGGTCGCCGCCCATCAGCACCGCGGAACCGGGCACCAGCCCGCCCCCGAGCGCCCTGTCGAACTCGGCCAACCCGCTCGAGCGGCGCTGGAGCACCTCTCCCGGAGCGTCGAGCTGCACGAACTCGATCCGCTGCCCACCGCTCGAGAGGTCGTGCTTCTGCGAGAACACCGTCGCCGGCACGTCTTCCGCCAGCGTGTTCCACTCGGCACAGTCGGGGCACTGCCCCTGCCAGCGATGCGACACGCTGCCGCAAGCCTGGCACACATAGCGTTTCTTGGGCCGTCCCATGGCGGGGGCATATCTGGAACAGAAGTAGAACGCAATTGCCATTGCGCGTTTTACCGGCTTAACCCGCTGCCATGCGCCAGAAGGAACTCCGCATTGCTCTGGTCTGCTACGGCGGGATCAGCCTGGCAGTGTACATGCACGGCGTCACCAAGGAGCTGTGGCACCTCGCACGCGCGAGCCGCGAGCACCTCTCGGACGGCGAGCCGGAAGGCGGGACCGCGCCGGTCTATCGCGCTCTGCTGCGGCGGTTGCAGGAGAAGCATGGACTGCGGCTACGGGTCCTGCCCGACATCCTCGCCGGGGCCAGCGCGGGCGGGATAAACGCGGTGTTCCTCGCCCAGGCGATCCACTCGGGCCAATCTCTGGAGCCGCTGACCGAGTTGTGGCTGAGCTGCGCCGACGTCGACCGGCTGCTCGACCCCGAGGCGCGGCCGTGGTCGCGCGCGGCGAAATTCTGGGCCCAGCCGCTGGTGCAGTTCGTGCTCACCCGCCCCGGCAACGCGGTCAGCGAGAGCGTCGCGCCCGAGACGCGCGGCGAAGTGCGTGAGAAGCTCTCCCGCTTCATTCGTTCGCGCTGGTTCGAGCCGCCATTCTCGGGGATCGGTTTCTCGCACTTGTTGCGTAATGCGCTCGCGGCGATGGCGGCTGCGCCGCACGAGCGGCCGCTGCTGCCCCCGTTCCATCCGCTCGACCTGTTCGTCACCGCGACCGACTTCCGCGGCTATCAGGAACTGCTGCGCCTCCATAGCCCGCCGGTGGTCGAGGAAAGCGAGCACCGCATGCCGATCGGGTTCAGCGCGCGCACGCCGGTGGACGGCGGCATCCCGCTCGCAGACCCGCTGTCATTGACGTTCGCCGCGCGCTCGACCGCAAGCTTCCCCGGCGCGTTCCCGCCGTTGACCGTGGCCGAGATAGATCTGCTCGCCGGGCAGCGCGATGAGGAGTGGGACGACCGCGCGGCGTTCCTCGCGCGGGTGATGCCGGCGCACTTGCGCCAGGGCGATGCCGAGAAGGTTTCGCTGATCGATGGCTCGGTGCTGGTCAACGCGCCGTTTGCAGAGGCGATGGCGGCACTGCCGAGCCGCCCGGCGCACCGCGAGGTCGACCGGCGGTTCGTGTACATCGATCCGACGCCGCACCGGCGGCTCGGCACCATCAACGGCGATGCGCGCCCGGTCGGGTTCTTCTCGGCGATCTTCGGCTCGGTTTCGGCGATTCCGCGCGAACAGCCAATCCGCGACGACCTTGAACGCATGGCCAAGCAATCGCGCGAGGCCGAGCGGCTGCAGCAGATGGTCGTCGCGCTGCGCCCGGATGTCGAGCGCGCGGTCGAGAAGCTGTTCGGGATGACGCTGTTCCTTGATCGGCCGACGCCCAAGCGGCTTAATGCCTGGCGCGCTAAGGCGCAGCAGGCGGCGGCGCTCGATGCCGGGTTCGCCTATCACGCCTATGCGCAAGCCAAGTTCACAGGCATCGTCGATCGGCTGGCGAAGACGGTGTTCGAGGCCGCACCCGGGCTGCTGCTGCCCGATGACCGCACTATCGCCCAGCGGCTGCACGAAGAGCTGCGCGCGCGCGGGCTCGCCACTCTCGCCGATCCGGGCGGTGGCGCGAACGAGGCGGCAATCGCCTTTTTTCGCGCGCACGACCTCGGCTTCCGGGTCCGCCGGCTGCGGCTGCTTGCACTGCGGCTGGCGCGCGAATGGGACGACGAGCCCGGCCTCACCGAACCGGAACGCGACGCGCTTCGTGCCGCTCTCTATGAGGCGCTGGCGCTGTACTTCGACCGCGACACCGCGGCAGGGCTGGGTGAAGATTTCGCTGGAATCGCGGAAAAGGTATTCGAGGCGCCCGGCGCGGCGCTCGACTTCATTGCTGCGCGCCGCGGCCTGACCAAGGTGGACGAGACGGTCGATGCCCGGCTCGCCGAAGCATTCGAGGCGTGTCCCAAGCCGCTTCGGCGGCGCATGCTGTTCGCATACCTCGGCTTTCCCTACTACGACGTCGCCACCCTGCCGCTGCTGCGCAACGAGGGGCTGACGGAATTTGACCAGATCAAGGTCGACCGCATCTCGCCCGAGGACGCCAAATCGATCCGCGAGGGCGGCACCCAGGCTACCTTGCGCGGCATCGAGTTCTACAACTTCGGCGCGTTCTTCAGCCGCGCCTACCGCGAGAATGATTACCTGTGGGGGCGCCTGCACGGGGCAGAGCGGATGATCGACCTGGTCTGCTCGACGCTCGACGAGCTGCCCCCAGAGGAGGATTGCCGCAGCTTGCAGCGCGAGGCCTTCCTCGCGATCCTGGACGAGGAGGAGCCGCGGCTGACTTTCGATCCCGGCCTGGTGAAACGGATACGGGCAGAGGTGCTGGCGAGATTTCCCTAACCCGTAATCGCGTCCTTGAGCCGGTCGAGGAAGCCCCGGCTCTCCGGGCATTCGTCGCCCGTTTCGGTCTCGCGGAACTGCTCCAGGATCGCCTTCTGCTCCTTGGTGAGCCTGGTCGGCGTCTCGACCTTCACCTCGACCACCAGGTCACCGCGGCCACGACCCTGCAGCACGGGCATCCCGGCGCCGCGCTTGCGCAGCTGCTTGCCCGACTGGATGCCGGCGGGAATGTCAATCGTGTGTTGCGCGCCATCTAGCCCGGGAATTTCGATCGAGCCGCCGAGCGCGGCCGTCGAGAAGGTGATCGGCACGCGGGTGAACAGCGTCGTGCCCTCGCGCTCGAACACTTTGTGCGGGCGCACGTGGAGGAAGATGTAGAGGTCGCCCGGTGGCGCGCCGGCCGGGCCGGCCTCGCCCTTGCCGGTCAGGCGGATGCGGGTGCCGTTGTCGACGCCCGGCGGGATCGCCACGTCGAGCCGTTGCACGCGATCGACGCGCCCCTCCCCGCCGCATTCGCGGCACGGGCTTTCGAGAACTTCGCCGCGTCCGTGACAGTTGGGACAGGGGCGCTCGATAACGAACAGGCCCTGGTGCGCGCGAACCTTGCCGCGCCCGGCGCACAGGTTGCAGCGGCGCGTCCCGGTGCCTTCGGCCGCGCCCGATCCGTGGCAGGGCGTGCAGGCGACCGAGACTTCGACCTCGATCTGGGTGTCCTTGCCATCGAATGCGTCGTCGAGGCCGATCTCCATGTCGTAGCGCATGTCCGCGCCGCGGCGCGGGCGCTGCCGCTCGCCGCCAAACGCGCTGCCGAAGATCGTTTCGAAAATGTCGCCGAGATCGGCGAAGTCGGCGCCCTGCCCGCCGCCCGCACCCATTCCCTGCTTGAAGGCAGCGTGGCCGTAGCGATCGTAAGCGGCGCGCTTCTGCGGATCCTTGAGGCAATCGTACGCCTCACTGACTGCCTTGAACTTGTCCTCGTGGTCCTTGCACCCGCCGTTGCGATCCGGGTGGTACTGCATCGCCAGGCGGCGATAGGCAGCCTTGATCGTCTTGTCGTCGGCCGTGCGCTCGATTTCGAGCAGCTCGTAAAAGTCCGTTTCGGTAGCTGACATGGTTCGACCCCGCCCCCAAACCCTAACCGCCACCGGAGCGGATTGCACCGGTGGCGGCCATGGTTTTCATCAGGCGATCAACCCTTGTTGTCTTCGTCGACTTCGGAAAACTCCGCGTCGACGACTTCCTCGTCGCTCGCCGGCGCCTCGGCGCCATCTGCCGGAGCTTCGGCTGCTGCCGCCTGCTCCTGGCTGTAGATCGCCTGGCCCATCTTCATCGCGAGATCGGTCAGCGCCTGCGACTTGGCGTTGATCGCGTCGGTGTCGCCGCTCTCGATCGCGGTCTTGGCTTCGGCGATCGCGGCTTCGATCTGGCCCTTGAGCTCGCCGTCGATCTTGCCGCCGTGCTCCTCGAGCTGCTTCTCGGTCGCGTGGACGAGGCTATCGGCGTTGTTCTTCGCTTCGGCCCCGGCGCGCCGCTTCTTGTCCTCTTCGGCGAACTTCTCGGCATCCTGCACCATCTGGTCGATGTCGGCGTCAGACAACCCGCCCGAAGCCTGAATGCGGATCTGCTGTTCCTTGCCGGTGCCCTTGTCCTTGGCGCTGACGTTGACGATGCCGTTGGCGTCGATGTCAAAGGTGACCTCGATCTGCGGCACGCCGCGCGGCGCGGGCGGGAGGCCGACCAGGTCGAACTGGCCGAGCATCTTGTTGTCCGCGGCCATCTCGCGCTCGCCCTGGAACACGCGGATCGTCACCGCCTGCTGGTTATCCTCGGCGGTCGAGTAGACCTGCGCCTTCTTGGTCGGGATCGTGGTGTTGCGGTCGATCATGCGGGTGAACACGCCACCCAGAGTCTCGATGCCGAGCGACAGCGGCGTCACGTCGAGCAGCAGCACGTCCTTGACGTCGCCCTGGAGCACGCCCGCCTGGATCGCCGCGCCCATCGCCACAACTTCGTCCGGGTTGACGCCGGTGTGCGGCTTCTTGCCGAAGAACTTTTCGACCAGCTCGCGCACTTTGGGCATACGGCTCATGCCGCCGACCAGGATCACCTCGTCGATATCGGCCGCCTTGAGGCCGGCATCCTCGAGCGCTTTCTTGCACGGATCGAGCGTACGGTTGATCAGCCCCTCGACCAGCTTTTCAAGCTGCGAGCGGGTGAGCGTCTCGACCAGGTGGAGCGGGGTAGAGCTGCCACCTTCCATGCGCGCGGTAATGAATGGCAGGTTGACTTCGGTCTGCTG
>CAYNXB010000066.1:0-14891 GCA_964401045.1 uncultured Sphingomonadaceae bacterium
TTGCTGCGTGTTCCCCACCCGCGTCGAACGCATCCCGGCTACGCCTGGCCCAGCGCATGGATAGCTCCATCGAGGCCGCGATCTCGCCGCGTGGACGATCGGCCCGCGGGCACTCATCGAAGGCCATCACGATGTCAGAGCCGAGCAGCCGCTGGATTTCCATCGAGCGTTCGGGCGACAGCATATGCTCCGAACCGTCGAGGTGGCTCTTGAAGCGCACCCCCTCCTCGGAGAGCTTCCGCAGGTCCGACAGACTCATCACCTGGTAGCCACCGCTGTCCGTCAGGATCGGCCGCTCCCAGTTCATGAACTTGTGCAGGCCGCCAAGCCGCGCCACCCTTTCGGCGCCCGGGCGCAGCATCAGGTGATAGGTATTGCCGAGGATCACCTCGGCGCCGGTCGCGCGCACCGCCTCCGGAGTCATCGCCTTCACGCTTGCCGCGGTCCCCACGGGCATAAACGCCGGCGTGTGGATCGTGCCGCGCCGCATCTCGATGCGACCGGTGCGCGCTTTCCCGTCTGTAGCCTCGACAGTAAACGCGAAACGTGGCGGCTCAGAAGTCATAGACCACCGTCATGCGCGAAAGGGTGTCGGTTGAAACCGCACCAGACGGCGGATTGCTGTCATAATCGACCGTGTAAGACAGGCGAGCGCCGAAGCGTTTGGTTATCTTCGCCTCGAGCCCGGTGACCAGATTGATGCTGGTGTTGCCGCCGCCGAAGACCGCGGTGGCCTGGCCGCTGCCTTCGCTGACGGCGCTGGTGTCCTGCATCAGGCTCAGTCGATCGCTGATCTTCCAGTCGAAATCGAGCCCGGCGAGCCCGGCAAAGCTTGTCTCGCTGCTATCGGCCGCCAGTTCCGTCACCCGGTACGCCGGACCTACCTTGAGTGCCAGGCTCAGGTTCTTGCTGTCGATCACTTTGTAGCCCAGCCCGCCGGACGTGACGTAACGCGCGGAAAAGCCCTGCAACGGGTCGCGCTCGAACTGCGCGAGACCGTAGGCAAACAGGCCATCGTCGATCTGAAAGCGCGGTTCGTAGGATGCGAACAGTTGCTCACGCGTCGTCACGCCGTTGGACCGCTGATAGTCCGCAGTAGCGCGGAGCTTGTGGGTCCAGTCGATGCCTGTGCGCTGGAGCGTAAGGCCGAGCGACAAGCCCACGATGTCGGTATTGCCCGTCGAGCGCGAGGCCCCGATTTCCCCCCTGCCCTTCCAGCGCTCGAACAGCCCGGCGTGGCGAATCTCCTGCTCCCTCGCCTCGGCTGCCGCCTTCTCGCGCTGCGCGAGGTCGGTCTTGTAGGCCGCTTCGATTGAATCGATCTCGGCGCGGTCATCCGGGTTGGTCTGCTTTGCCAGCTCGATCACGGTGGCGACCTTGTCCTTGTCGCCGGTGGCGATCGCGGCTTCGATCATCGCCCGCACCGGGGTCGGCAACCCGGCAAACGCAGGGGCGGACGAGACAATCGCGGTGACCGCGGCGACCGACAGGGCAAGGGGACGAACAGCCATATACGGACTGCTAGCGGCTCAACTGCGCAGTCGCCACCCCGTCCTGAAGACGAACGAGATGATCGCCACGCAGATCACGACGAAGCCGAGCGTGCAGCCGAGCGAGAGGCCGATCGGCACGTCCGAAGTACCGGTGAAGCACCACCTGAGGCCGTTGATCAGGTAGAAGATCGGGTTGAACTGCGCGATCGTGCGCCACGGCTCGGCGAGCATCTGGATCGAATAGAACGTACCGCCAAGGAAGGTCAGCGGCGTCAGGATCAGCAACGGCACTATCTGCAGACGCTCGAACCCGTCAGCCCAGATTCCCAGGATGAATCCGAATAGCGAGAATGCCGCAGCGATCAGCAGGATGTAGCCGACGGCGTAGATCGGGTGGACGATGGTATAGTCCACGAACAGCAGCGCCGTGGCGAGGATGATGCCGGCGATGATCAGCGATTTCGCCGCCGCCGCGCCGACGAAGCCGATCAACGTCTCCAGCACGCCCACCGGTGCGCTCAGCAGCTCGTAGATCGCTCCGGTGAAGCGCGGCATGTAGATGCCGAAGCTGGCGTTCGAGGTACTCTCGCTGAGCAGCGTCAGCATCACCAGGCCCGGCACGATGAACGCGCCGTAGGAGATGCCGTCGATCTCGTTGATGCGACCGCCGATCGCCGCGCCGAACACCACGAAATAGAGCGAGGTCGTCAGCACCGGGGACAGGATGGAACCGAACACCGTGCGGAAGAATCGCGACAGCTCGTTGCGGAAGATCGCGATGGCGCCCCTGAAGTTCATCATGGGCACGTTCATGCGGCGGCCCCTTCCTTGCCTTCGACCAGATCGACGAAAATGTCCTCGAGGCTGGACTCGCGAGTCTCGATGCCTTCGAATGCGATCCCCGCGCCGACCAGCCCCTTGATCACCTCCGCTACCTCGCGCTTGCCCTCGTTGGTGCCGTTGCCGTGGCTACGGTAGACGAGGGTGCGGCCTTCGTCCTCGATCGTCAGCGGCAACTGGCTGAGCGATGCAGGCACTTCTGAAAGCGGTTCGGTAAGCGCGATGCAGGCCTCTGTGCGGCCGAGCTTGGCCATGATCGAGCGCTTGTCGTCGACCAGCAGCAGCTTGCCCTTGTTGATCACCCCCACGCGGTCGGCCATCTCCTCGGCCTCTTCGATGTAGTGCGTGGTGAGGATGATGGTGGTGCCCCTGCGCCGCAGCTCGCCGATCTGACGCCACATGTCGCGCCGCAGCTCAACATCGACCCCGGCCGTCGGCTCATCGAGGAACAGCAGCTCGGGATCGTGCGACAGTGCCTTGGCGATCATCACCCGGCGCTTCATCCCGCCCGACAGCTCGCGGATCTTGACCTTGCGCTTGTCGTAGAGCGACAGCGATCGCAGCACGTCGTCGATCCGCTGCTGGCTGGGCGGATAGCCGAACATGCCGCGCGAATAGGCAACCGAGCGTTCGACCGCCTCGAACATGTCGAACGCGAGCTCCTGCGGCACCAGGCCGATCTTGCGCCGCACCTCACGCCAGTGGCGGTTCACATCCTTGCCGAACGCCTCGATCGTGCCGCCAGTCGGCTTTACCAGGCCGCACACAGCGCCGATCAACGTGGTCTTCCCGGCGCCATTCGGCCCGAGCAGGGCGAAGATTTCACCACGTTCGATGGTGAGGTCCACGCCATCGAGGGCGTGCACCCCGCCCTTGTAGGTCTTCGAAAGACCGCGAATATCGAGAATCGGTTGGGGCACGGCGGCGGAGATTGGCGGCAAGCGGCAGATTTGCAAGAGCGGCTAGCGCGCTTTGCCGGAAGCATCATCATCGTCCATCGAGCATGCCCCGATCCGCGTTCCAGCCATCGTTGCGCGTTATCGGCAGCAGGCTAGGGATTCAGTCAGGGTCTTCGGTTGGAATCGATGGCTGCGCACCGGCTCGATGCCGGCATCTCTGGCTGCCGCGTTGACGGCACGCCGGTTCGATCGGCGACGCGGGCTACAATCGCGGACTTTCACTGCGCCGCGCGGAAGTGGTCAGGAGCGCGCTCGTGGCGGGCGGAATGAACCAAGCCCGCGTGAAGGCGCGGGGCACGGGCTCGTCTCATCCGATCGGGAACAATGACACGCCGGACGGGCGGCGGGAAAACCGCCGTGTGACGATCATTGTCAGCCCCGGCTGAACTCGGGCCTTCCTGAAGCCGTGGCAGTCCGTCACTCGGGCAGCAACAGGCTTGAATCCCCGTAGCTGTAGAAACGATAGCCTTCCTTGATTGCATGCCGATAAACAGCCTGCATCCGCTCCAGCCCCATCAGCGCGCTGACCAGCATGAACAGCGTCGATTTGGGCAGGTGGAAGTTGGTCATCAGTCCGTCGATCGCGCGAAAGCGATAGCCGGGGGTGATGAAGATCGCCGTGTCGCCTTCGAACGGCTGGATGACGCCGCCCTCGTCCGCGGCGCTTTCGAGCAGGCGCAAAGGGGTGGTGCCAACGGCGATCAGCCGGCCACCTGCAGCGCGCGCGGCGTTGAGGCGCTCGGCGGTCGCGGCATCGATCCGGCCCCACTCGGCGTGCATCCGGTGGTCAGCGGTGTCGCTGGCTTTCACCGGGAGGAACGTGCCCGCGCCGACGTGGAGGGTGAGCGTCTCGCGCAGGATACCGGCCTCATCGAGCGCGGCGAGCAGATCCGGGGTGAAGTGCAGCGCGGCTGTAGGTGCAGCCACAGCGCCGTCCTCCCTTGCGAAGATCGTCTGGTAGTCGCGCCTGTCGGCTTCGTCGGTGGGGCGCTTGCCGGCGATATAGGGCGGCAGCGGCATGCGTCCGGCGCGTTCGAGCAGCACTTCGACCGGCTCCTCGCCCGCGAACGCGAGGGTGAAGCTGCCGTCGGCATGGCGCTGTTCGGCAATGGCCGAGACGCCGGCGGCGAACTCGATCCGGTCGCCTTCGCGCAGCCGCTTCGCGTTGCGGATGAAGGCCTGCCAGCGCCGGAGATCGATCCGCTTGTGCAGGGTGGCGCCGATGCTTGCCTCGCCCCGCCGGCCCTCGAGCTGGGCGGGAATTACCCGCGTATCGTTGAACACGAGGACATCGCCCGTGCGCAGCAGACTCGGCAGATCGCGAACGGACTTATCGGCGAATGGCCCCTCGCCGCCTTCGACCACCAGCATTCGCGCGGAATCGCGCGGCCGCGCCGGGCGCAGCGCGATCAGCTCTGGCGGAAGTTCGAAATCGAACAGGTCGACACGCATCCGGCGCGCCTAGCCATATTGTCATCCCGGCGAAAGCCGGGGTGACGACCTCAGTTGCTCACCGAATTGTTCAACTGGTCGATCGATATCTCCGGCACAGCGACCGGTGCGGCCGGCGCAGGGAATTTCTGCGGCTTGCCGTCCGCGGCGATCGATGCCTGCAGAACGACGGTGGGATGCTCGGGCGGCTCGCCACGTTCGATGGCATCGACCGCAGCCATGTTGCCGATCACGCGGCCGAAGTTGGTATATTTCTTGTCCAGCCCGAACCGGGGGTAGAACACGATGAAGAACTGGCTGTTCGCGCTGTCCTCGCCCGCCGCGCGCGCCATGGACACGGTGCCGCGCACGTGCGGCATCGGGTTGAACTCCTCCTTGAGGTCGGGGAGCGGCGAGCCGCCCTGGCCGGTGCCGGTCGGGTCGCCGGTCTGCGCCATAAAGCCATCGATCACGCGGTGGAAGATGACGCCGTCGTAGAATCCCTGACGGGCCAGTGTCTTGATTCGCTCGACGTGGTTCGGCGCCCAGTCCGGCATCAGCCGGATCGCCACTCGCTGGCCGGTCGACAGGTCGAGATAGAGGATATCCTCGAGATTTTCCTGCTGGTTGAAATCGACCTGCTTATAGACCCGCTGCGCCGCCGGAGCGGGCGTGGCCTTTTCTACGGAAGCAGGCGCCTTGGTGTCGCCTTCCTGTGCCGGGGCGACCGCGGAAGCGAAGGTCACGGCAAAGGCGATAGCCGCGGCGATGAGGCGTTTGGTCATGTGGTGATGAAGCTCTGGCGATAGATCCGGCGCGCGTCCTAGCCCTCTAGCGCTGTCACTGCAATGAACGCGAGGGGTTAGTAATCGCCCTTCTGGCCCAACCGGGCGACGCGCTCGACCACCTGGTCCCGCACATCCACGCTGACGAAGCGCGTAATATCGCCCCCGAACAGCGCGATTTCCTTGACCAGCTTCGAGGCGATCGGCTGCAACGAGACGTCCGCCATCAGAAAGACGGTCTCGATCCCGGCGTTGAGCTGCTGGTTCATCCCGGCCATCTGGTATTCGTACTCGAAGTCCGCGACGGCGCGCAGGCCGCGCACGATCACGCTTGCGCCCTCATGCTCCGCGAATTTCATCAGCAGGGCGTTGAAGCCCTTCACCTTGACGTTGGGCAGGCCGAGGCGGGCGATCTCGCGCTCGAGCATCGCGATCCGCTCGTCAGGCGTGAACATGGGGTCTTTCGAGGGATTGGTGGTGACACCGACGATCAGCCGGTCGACCAGCTTCGCCCCGCGCCGGATGATGTCGACGTGGCCCAGCGTGACCGGATCGAAGGTGCCGGGGTAGACCCCGATATGCTTGCCATTGCCGCTCACCGGTCGCGCTCCACCACATAGCGTGCCAGCGCGCGCAGCATGTCCGCTTCCTTGCCGTATCCCGAAAGATGCCCGATCGCCTGTTCGGCGAGCGCGGTGGCCTGCTTGCGCGCGTCTTCCGGGCCCATCAGCGAGACGAACGTCGCCTTGCCGGCCTCGGCGTCCTTGCGCAGGCCCTTGCCGGCCAGGGCCTCGTCGCCTTCGTGGTCGAGCAAGTCGTCCGCGATCTGAAACGCAAGCCCTACGTCGCGGGCATAGGAGCGCAGGGGGCCCCGGCCTTCGGGCGCCACTTTGCCCAGCACCGCGCCCATTTCGACCGCTGCGCCGAGCAGCGCGCCGGTCTTGAGCTGTTGCAGGCGAGTGACCTTCTGCAGATCGAACCCGGCGCCCTCGGCCGCCATGTCCATCATCTGCCCGCCGGCCATGCCGCCGTGCCCGCTGGCACAGGCGAGCGCGTAGACCAGTTCGGCGCGCATGAACGGGTCGCCACTCATTTCCGGCCCGGAGAGAATCTCGAATGCCAGCGCATGGAGCGAATCGCCCGCGAGCACCGCGGTTGCTTCGCCGTAAGCCTTGTGGACGGTCGGCTTGCCGTGGCGGGTATCGTCATCGTCCATGCACGGCAGATCGTCGTGGATCAGCGAATAGACATGGATCGCCTCGATTGCGCAGCCGGCGCGCACCGCCTGGCGACGGTCGACGCCGTAGAGCTCGGCGACCGAGGCCAGCAGCAGTGGCCGCACCCGCTTGCCCCCGCCGATCGCGGCATAGCGCATCGCCTCGATCAGCGGCGCGCGTGCATCGGCCACCGGCGCGAGCATCGCGTCGAACGCCTCGTCGATCTCCCGTTGAATCGCCGCGAGGCCGCGGCCCAGGATATCGTCCGTGGCGACCAGCGCCATGGCGTCAGCCTTCATCGAAAGGTTGCGTGCCGGCGGCTTTGCCGTCCGGCCCGGCGACGATCTTCTCGATCCGCGCCTGCGCAGCGTCGAGGCGCGCCTGGCAATGCTTGCGCAGTTCCTCGCCACGTTCGTAGAGCGAGATCGATTCATCGAGAGGCACTTCGCCGCCTTCGAGCCGCGAAACCACTTGCTCGAGCGCACGCAAGGCGTCCTCGAAACTCATGTCGCTGATTTGTGCGCCCTCGTCCGCCATGGCGGGGAGCTTTGGCGGGGACAGCGCGCAGGGTCAAGCGCGGGCGGGCTGGCGAACCGCAAGAGTGGCCGCTAAGGGCGCCGCATGTCCCAGATTACACCCGATGTCGTCGAGGCCCACGGCCTCAATCCCGAAGAATACGCGCGCGTGCTCAACGCGCTCGGGCGCGAGCCGAACCTTGTCGAGCTCGGCATCTTCTCGGTCATGTGGTCCGAGCATTGCAGCTACAAGAGCTCGCGCATCCATCTGAAGAAGCTGCCGACCGAGGCGCCCTGGGTAATCTGCGGCCCCGGCGAGAACGCCGGCGTGATCGATATCGGTGACGGGCAGGCGGCGATCTTCAAGATGGAGAGCCACAACCACCCATCGTACATCGAGCCCTATCAGGGCGCGGCGACCGGAGTGGGCGGCATCCTGCGCGACGTGTTCACGATGGGCGCACGGCCCGTCGCCAACATGAACGCGCTGCGCTTCGGTCGGCCCGACCATCCGAAGATGAAGCACCTGGTGCAGGGCGTGGTTCGCGGCATCGGTGGCTACGGCAACTGCGTGGGCGTGCCGACCGTGGGGGGCGAAACCAATTTCCACCCCGCTTACGACGGCAACATCCTCGTCAACGCGATGACGGTGGGCGTCGCCGACGCCGACCGGATTTTCTATTCGGCCGCTTCGGGCGTCGGCAATCCGATCGTCTATGTCGGCTCGAAGACCGGCCGGGACGGCATCCACGGCGCGACGATGGCGAGTGCCGACTTTGGCGAAGACGCCGATGCCAAGCGCCCCACGGTCCAGGTCGGCGATCCGTTCACCGAGAAACTGCTGATCGAGGCCTGCCTCGAGCTGATGGCGACCGAGGCGATCGTCGCTATCCAGGACATGGGCGCGGCGGGGCTAACCTCGAGTTCGGTTGAGATGGCCTCGAAGGGCAACGCCGGCCTTCGCCTCGACATGGACAAGGTGCCGGTCCGCGAAGAGGGCATGACGCCCTACGAGATGATGCTCTCGGAGAGCCAGGAGCGTATGCTCATGGTGCTCAAGCCGGGCCACGAAGGTGAGGCCGAGGCGATCTTCCGCAAGTGGGAGCTAGATTTCGCAATCATCGGCGAAGTGACCGACACCGGCCGCATGGTACTCGAATTCGGCGGCGAGGTGGTGTGCGACATTCCGCTCGCACCGCTGGCCGACGATGCGCCGCTCTACGACCGCCCGCACGCCGCGCCGAAGGCCCCTGCCCCGCTCGGCGCCGTGCCTGAGAGCGGCGACATCGCCGCCGATCTCACTCGCCTGATGGCCGGCCCCGACCTCGCGAGCCGCAAGTGGATCTGGCAGCAGTACGACCACCAGGTTGGCGCCGACACCGTCAGCGGGCCCGGCGGCGACGCGGCGGTCGTGCGGGTGCACGGGCACCGGAAGGCGCTTGCGATCACCACCGATTGCACCCCGCGCTATTGCCTCGCCGACCCGTTCGAAGGCGGCAAGCAGGCGGTCGCTGAGGCGTATCGCAATCTGTCGGCGGTGGGCGCGACCCCGCTGGCGATCACCAATTGCCTCAACTTCGCCAATCCGCAGCGGCCCGAGATCATGGCCCAGTTCGTCGGCGCGGTCGAAGGCATGGCCGAAGCTTGCCGCGCGCTCGATTTCCCCGTCGTGAGCGGCAACGTCAGCCTCTACAATGAGAGTAAGGCCACCGGTGGCGGTTCGGCGATCCTGCCTACGCCCGCCATCGGCGGCGTCGGCCTGCTCGCCGACTACGACAAGCGCGCGACGATCGCGCTCAAGGATGAGGGCCAGGCGATTGTGCTGGTGGGCGGTAACCCGACGCACCTGGGACAGTCGCTCTACCTGCGCGAATTGCACGGGCGCGAGGAAGGGCCGCCCCCTACGGTCGATCTCGCACTCGAACGCCGCACCGCGGAGCTGATCCGCCTGATGATCGCCGATGGCGTGGTTACCGCCGTCCATGATGTGTCCGACGGCGGTGCCGCCGTTGCGCTCGCCGAAATGGCGTTGGCGGGCGGAATTGGCGCGGTCGTGAGGCTGCCCGAAGGCGTGGATTCGGCGACCGGCTTCTGGTTCGGAGAGGATCAGGCGCGCTATCTCGTTACCGCCGACCTCACCGCCGTGGTGCTCGAATACGCCGCGGGAGCAGGCGTGGCGGCGGTCCATCTCGGCGAAGTCGAGAGCAACCTGCTGTCATTCCGCTCCCAAGGCACTGCCGCGACGGTCGAGCTTCCCGCGCTGCGCGAGGCGCACGAGAGCTTCTTCAAGGACTGGATGGAAGCCTGAACATGGGGGCAGGCTATCTGGGCACGCCGCTGGCCAAAAAGCTAGACCTGCGCGACGGCCAACGGGTGTGGTTCAGCGCCATGCCCGAAAGCGTGTGCGATGAAATCGACGAATACGCCCTTGAGCTGTTTCCAGTCGGCAATCCGGCCGAAGGCATCGACGTAGCGCATATATTCGTCACCGCGCGCAGCGAGCTCGCGATGACGCTCACACAGCTTCGTCATCAGATTGCACGGGACGGTCACGTTTGGGTCAGCTGGCCGAAAAAGGTCTCCGGCGTCCCGACCGACATCACCGAAGACGCGATCCGCGAGATTTGCCTGCCGATGGGCTTCGTCGACACAAAGGTTTGTGCGGTCGACGACACGTGGTCGGGACTCAAGTTGGTGATCCGCAAGGAATTGCGCTGACATCCGCGACATCGCGGCGACTGCGCGGGCGGTGTGCTGGAGACGGGAGCCGATGCGGAATGCCGTGGCTGCGGCTTAACCCGCCACCCACTCGCTCTCGCGAATCCCCAGCAGCTTGAGGATCGCCCGCAGGTCCCCCCGCTCGATCGATCCGTTCGCGGCCTCGCGCACCTTGGGCTTGCCATTGTAGGCGACGCCGTAAGTCGCGGCTTCGATCATCGGGATGTCGTTCGCTCCATCGCCGGTGACGAGTGTCACCGCGTTTTCGCCGAGAAGGCCCGCTTCCTCAAGCAAGACCGCCTTCTTGACGCTGCTGTCGACGATTGCGCCAACGAGGCCGCCTGTCAGGACACCGCCCTCGACCGCAAGCCGATTGCCGGTCACCCGCTGGAAGCCGAGCATTTCTGCCACCGGATCGGCAAACTGGTGGAAGCCGCCGGTCACCAACACGGTCTTGCAGCCGAGATGCTTGAGCGTCCCGACCAATACGCGCGCGCCCTCCATCGGCGAGATGCGCGTATCGAGACATTCGGTGATCGCGTTTTCGGATAGTCCCTGCAGCAGCCCTACCCGCTCACGAAGCGCGGCTTCGAAATCGAGCTCGCCCTGCATGGCGCGTTCGGTGATGGTGGCGATCTTGTCCTTGATGCCGGCGAAATCGGCCAGCTCGTCGATGCACTCCTGCCCGATCATCGTCGAATCCATGTCGGACACGAAGACTTTCGGCACGCGAATGTCGTCCTGGCTCACGAGCCAGTCGACCGGGGCGAAGTGTGCCTGGATCAGCGCCCCGAGTCGCTTCGGGTCGCCTTCGGGCAGCTCCAATTCGAGCACGTCGCTGCAGAAGTCGATCATCTGCGCTTCGGCGAGCCGCATGTCCTCATGCGCGAGCGCGACGCTGAACGCGTCGAGGCGCGTTTCCAGGCTGGCGGTGTCTGCTATCAGCCGGGCGATGAGCAAGGGAGATACTCCGGGAGGCCCAAAATCGGGCTCAAAATCGGTCGCGCTCATTGCAGGGCCGACCGCTAGCGGCAAGAGCGATCTGGCGGTCGATCTGGCGCTTGCGCTAAAGGCACGCGGGCGCGACGCGGTGGTGATCAACGCAGACAGCGCGCAGGTCTATCGCGATCTGAGGGTTCTGAGCGCGCGGCCGACAGAAGCTGAAATGCGCGGCGTCGAGCACCGATTGTTCGCCGCATGGGATGGCGCGGAGCCCTGCTCGGCCGCAGAATGGGCTGCGGCAGCCCGACGCGAAATTGAGAATGCGCACCTTGCGGGTGCCGTCCCGATCCTGGTCGGCGGAACAGGGCTGTACTTGCGCACCCTGCTCGACGGAATCGCGCCGGTGCCGGGAATCGATCCGGCTGTGCGGGAAGCGGTGCGCGCGCTACCCGTGTCCGAGGCATATGCGGCGCTTCTCGAAGAGGACGCCGACGCCGCGGCGCGCCTTTCGCCCAATGATCGTGCACGTGTGGGGCGTGCGCTCGAGGTTGTGCGTTCGACCGGCAGGTCGCTTACCGCGTGGCA
Organism: uncultured Sphingomonadaceae bacterium; assembly: GCA_964401045.1. GTDB lineage: Bacteria > Pseudomonadota > Alphaproteobacteria > Sphingomonadales > Sphingomonadaceae > CAYNXB01. The sequence goes on from CAYNXB010000066.1 coordinate 11,486, forward strand.
GCACGAGCGCGTTGGTGGCATCGCACCGGGCGTTGTTCTCAACCCCGTCGTGCTGCTGCCTGAGCGCGAATGGCTTTACGAACGCTGCGACCGGCGTTTCGCCGCGATGCTCGACAATGGCGCGGTTGCCGAAGTCGAGGCGCTCCTGAGGCGCGGCCTGTCCCCCTCCCTTCCGGTCATGCGGGCGATCGGAGTGCCGGAGATTGCCGCAATGCTCCGGGGCGAGATTTCGCGCGAGCATGCGCTGGCCCTGGGCCAACAGGCGACACGGCAATATGCCAAGCGACAATATACCTGGTTCCGGCATCAGCCACCGCAAGAATGGAAACGCGTGGAGACGGAAGATTGTGATACGACGGCTCTATTTGTATCATTATTACAAAATTAGCGGTTGACACGATACATCCTGTCTCCTAGCAGGCCCTGGAAGTTTTGTGGAGAGGCGACCCGGCGCGATCTGCTCGTGCCGGGTCGATCTTTTAGAAGGCTCCCTGGAGCCGAAATTGAGTAGGAAAATTGAAGTGGCCGAGAAGAGCGGCGCAGCGATATTGTGCGATTGCCTGGTGCGTCAGGGTGTCGAATTCGTATTCGGCTATCCCGGCGGTGCCGTGCTGCCGATCTATGACGAACTGTTCTCCGACAGCCGCATCCGCCACATCCTCGTGCGGCATGAAGCCGGCGCGGCGCACGCCGCGGAAGGCTATGCCCGTTCGACCGGCAAACCCGGCGTCGTCCTTGTCACCTCGGGCCCGGGCGCGACCAATGCCATCACCGGCATCGCCGACGCGTTCATGGATTCGATCCCGCTGGTGGTGATCACCGGCCAGGTGGCGACCAACCTGATCGGCACCGACGCGTTTCAGGAAGCCGACACCATCGGCCTCACCCGCCACTGCACCAAGCACAACTACCTGGTGAAGGACCCGGCGGAGCTGGCGGCGACGATCGACGAGGCGTTCGAGATCGCCACCACCGGCCGCCCCGGCCCGGTCGTGATCGACATCCCCAAGAACGTGCAGGTCGCGGTCGCCAACAATGGCGAGCACGCGCCGCAACGCCCCAAGCGCTACAACCCGCAAGTGGCCGCCCCCCAGCATGAAGTTGCTCGCGCGGTCGAGATGCTCGCGCGGGCGGAACGCCCGGTGTTTTATACCGGCGGCGGGGTGATCAATTCGGGGCCGCGGGCTACCGAGCTGATGCGTCAGCTTCAAACGCTGACCCGCGCGCCTGTCACCTCGACGCTGATGGGGCTCGGCGCATTTCCATCCGACCACGCTGACTGGCTCGGCATGCTCGGGATGCATGGCACGTACGAAGCCAACATGGCGATGAACCAGTGCGACCTGATGGTCTGCATCGGCGCCCGCTTCGACGACCGCGTCACCGGGCGGCTCGACGCGTTCTCGCCCGATTCGAAGAAGATTCACATCGATATCGACCGTTCGTCGATCAACAAGGTGGTCCACGTCGATCTTCCGCTGGTCGGCGACTGCGCAAACGTTCTCGACCAGATCCTGGCCGAATGGGGTGACCGTAAGGCGGCCAACATCGACGCCTGGAAAGCGCGCATCGCGGAGTGGAAGACGCGCGACAGCCTTGCCTATCCGAAGAAGAGCAAGTCGGGCCAGATCATGCCGCAGCTCGCGGTGCAGCGGCTCTATCACCTGACTCGCGACCGGGATCCGATCATCACCACCGAGGTCGGCCAGCACCAGATGTGGGCGGCGCAGTACTTCGGGTTCGACAAGCCCAACCGCTGGCTCACCTCGGGCGGGCTCGGCACGATGGGTTACGGCATGCCGGCGGCGATCGGAGCGCAACTCGGCAATCCCGGGCGTCTGGTGGTCGACATCGCGGGCGAAGCGTCGATCCAGATGAACATCCAGGAGATGGGCACCGCCAGCCAGTTCCGCCTGCCGATCAAGGTGTTCATCCTCAACAACGAATACATGGGCATGGTCCGCCAGTGGCAGGAGCTGACCTATGAGAGCCGCTATTCGAATTCGTATTCGGACAGCCTGCCTGACTTCGTGAAGATGGCCGGCGCTTATGGCTGGAAGGGCATCCGTATCGAGAGTGAGGCTGACCTCGACGCCGGCATAGAAGCGATGATCGCGCACGACGGGCCGGTGATGGTCGATTGCCAGGTGGCGAAAGAAGCGAACTGCTTCCCGATGATCCCCTCGGGCGCGGCGCACACGGAAATGCTGCTCTACGGCGATATGGTCGCGGGCACGATGGACGACGAAGCGAAGGCACTGGTGTGATGAAGATCCAACATCGCGAAACCGAGCGCCACGTGCTCACAATCACCGTCGATAACGAGGCGGGAATTCTCGCCAAGATCGCCGGCCTGTTCACCGCGCGCGGCTACAACATCGACAGCCTGACCGTTGCCGACATCACCGAGGATCACGCGGTGAGCCGGATCACGATCGTGACCAGCGGGCCGCCGCCGGTGATCGACCAGATCATCGCGCAGCTCGAACGGCTGGTGCCGGTACACAAGGTGGTCGATCTGACGGACCTTGGCCCGCACGTCGAGCGCGCGCTGGCGCTGGTCAAGCTGGCCGGAAACGCCGATATCTGCGCGCAGGCGCGGAATGTGGCGGAGGAATCCAACGCGCGGGTGATCGACCATTCGCCTGGCAGCCTCATCGTCGAGCTGACCGATACGCCGGACAGGATAGACGGTTTTATCGCATTGATGCGCGATCTCGGATTGGTCGAAGTCGGCCGGACCGGGATCGTCGGAATGACGCGCGGTGCCGAAAGCGCCTAGGAAGGGAAGAGAATGAAAGTTTATTACGACGCCGACGCCGATGTGAACCTGGTCACCGGCAAGAACATCGCCGTGGTCGGTTACGGCAGCCAGGGTCATGCCCATGCGCAGAACCTGCGCGATTCGGGCGTGAAGAACGTCGCCATCGCGCTGCGGCCGGGCTCGGCCAGCGCGAAGAAGGCGGAAGGCGCCGGCTTCAAAGTGATGTCGAACAAGGAAGCGGCCGAATGGGCCGACATCCTGATGATCCTCGCGCCGGACGAACACCAGGCGGCGATCTGGGAGAACGACGTCAAGGGCAACATGAAGAAGGGCGCCGCCCTCGCCTTCGCCCACGGTCTCAACATCCACTTCGGCCTGATCGAGGCTCCGGACGATATCGACGTGATCATGATCGCGCCGAAGGGCCCGGGCCACACGGTTCGCGGCGAGTATGTGAAGGGCGGCGGCGTGCCTTGCCTAATCGCAGTCCATCAGGATGCATCGGGCAATGCGCATGACATCGCCCTCGCCTATGCCTCGGGCGTCGGTGGCGGCCGTTCGGGCGTGATCGAAACCAATTTCAAGGAGGAATGCGAAACCGATCTGTTCGGCGAGCAGGCCGTCCTGTGCGGCGGCATCACC
>CAYNXB010000067.1:0-14862 GCA_964401045.1 uncultured Sphingomonadaceae bacterium
GCCGGGCCTGCGCTCGACCACCATCAGCAGTTCTTCGCGGAGGAACAGCAGGCGATAATCGAGGCCGGGGATATGCTTCTCGACCATTACGCGCGGGCTTGCCGCGCGGGCGCGGTCGAATGCTTGCCGGAGTTCGCGCGGCGTGCGGATATCGGCGGACACGGCTTCGCCGCCGTCGCGGTCTGCCGGCTTGATCACCACGGGGTAGCCAATCGCCTCCGCGCACCGGAGGGCCCCCTGGAGATCGGTGACGACGCTTCCTTCGGCGACCGGGAAGCCGGCCCGGGCGAGCAGGTGATTGGCCTTGTCCTTCTGCCGCGCGAAATGGACGCCGATGCTGGGTGCTGCGCTGGTCAGGGAATGGTTGACCACGATTGCCCTGCGGCCGTAGCCGAGCTGCAGAAACACCGAATGCCATTCCAGGACAGGAATATCGAGCTCGCAGGCGGCACGCGGCATGTGCGACGCGGCAAGAAGCGGTTCCGGCAGATCGGCAATTTTCTTCAGCTCGCCAATCCAGGTTTCGGCTGGCACGTCATGCAGTGCGGTCTTGATGCATAGGCCTGCGAGCGATCGGAATATCTCCGCCGACACGTCGGTAGAGCCCGGAATCTTCGGGACTGCGAAGGCGATGCGTGCCGGGCCGGCGTGAGCGGGCACTGGCTCTGCGGTTGCGGGGAAAAACAGGGCCGCCTGTCGCAGCAACGCCGCGTGTGCTTCGATAAGCAGCGCGCAGAACTGTTCCTCCGGATCGTCCGACAGCACCGGGCGCCCATTCGGCAAGCAGCCGTTTCGATCCAGTTCGTCGGCAAGGAAGGCGCATTGTTCCAGCGTCATCGGCGGAGGTGACATGCCGATCACTTCTGACGGTAGCCGGCCACGGCCCGTGTAGAAGGACGTTCGGGGCGATCGCTGGCGCAGCATCGCACGGTCCTAACGCAAGCCCGTTCACAGGTCGACGCGCGTATATCGGTTCACGAATGGCGGCGTGGCGGCTACAGCCTGGCGCTCATCTCGGGGGCGTTTCACGAAGTATATGACCAGCGGCACTTGGGGCGCGGACGGTGAGATGTGGCAGACCGTCACCCCACCGTTCACGCCATCGCGCGAGGATCTGGAGCTGTTCCGGCGGGCTTGCCCCGACGCGCTGATGGGCGAGGGGGGCACGCCCCGCGTGCTGGTGCTGGGCGTGACCCCGCGACTGATCGCCGCGCCGTGGCCGCGCGGAACCGAACTCCATGCAGTCGACTACGACGAGATGATGATCTCGTCCTTATGGCAGCCGCGCGAGGGCGGTGCGTGCCATCTTGCCAAGTGGCAGGACATGCCGTTTCCGGACGACCATTTCGATATCGTCATCGGCGACTGCAGCTTCAATGCGCTGGCGAGCGTGGACGAGTACGCCGGCGTGGTGCGGGAAATCGCGCGGGTCCTCCGGCCCCGCGCGCCGCTGATCGCGCGCTTCTTCCTGCAATCGCAGCCGCGTCTTCGGCTTGGCCAGCTTCCTGACGATGCGGCTGGCCGGTTCGCTGCGTTTGCGGCGGCGTCAAAGCGCCTGCTGGTGCTGATCGCCTCGGCCGATGCGCAGGGTCTGATGCACGCACCCGCGATCCCGGGCCGGATCGAAGCCGAATGGGGCGATGTCGACGCTTTCCTTGCCGCACTCGGCCAATCGCCCGAGGAGGCTGAGCGCGCCAAGCATACTTACGCGCTCGACCAGCGCCTGAACTTTCCGACCGAAGAGGAAATCGGGCAGCGCTTTGCCCCGTTCTTTGCAGATATTCGCTTCGAATATCCCGCCTACGACATCGGCCGGCACTGCCCGATCGTGCGCTTCAGCTAGCTGCCGCCCGCGCCTTGCGGCGGCCGGCGAACAAGTCCCACACGAAGATCGCCACCGCCAGCCAGATCAGCACGTAGCAGGCGAGCTGCGCCGGGCTGAGCCGTTCCCCGAACACCAGCAGGCCGATCAGGAACACGATCGTCGGTGAACTGAACTGGACGAAGCCGACCAGCGTATAGGGTAGCAGCCGCGCCGCGGCGGCGAAGAGCAGGAGCGGAATGCCGGTCATTGGCGCGCTCATCGCGATGGCAAGCGAGGTGCCCCACGCATCGCCGAAATGCAGCCCCTCGTGCGTGCCGAGCCACCACAGCAGCGCCGCGGAAGGGGGAGCCAGCAGCACCACCTCGATGGTCAGCCCGGCGAGCGGGCCGGCCGACACCATCTTGCGCACCAGGCCGTAGAGCCCGAAGGTTATCGCCATCGCCAGGCTTAGCCACATCGTGGTCAGCGCGCCGGCCGCAAGCACGGCGACGCCGGTCCCCGCCAGCCCTGCGGCGAGCCATTGCCGCCGGTTCATCCGCTCACCCAGCGTGGCGAGGCCGAGCAGCATCATCACCAGCGGCAGGATGTAATAGCCGAGGCTCGCGGCATAGACATGGCCGTTCACGATCGCCCACACGTAGAGGAACCAGTTGACCCCGATCAGCGCCGAGCTGGCCAGCAGCAGGAGCAGTGCACGCCGGTTCGCGATCACCGCGCGCAGCTCCTTGCCCCGCCGCGTGACCGCGACCAGCAGCACGCACAAGGGCACCGTGAACAGGATCCGCCAGGCGACGAACTCGAGCGCGGGCGCGTCGCCGATCAGCAGCAGATAGAGCGGCATCGAGCCCCAGAAGACATGCGCGCCGAGCGCCAACAGCAGGCCGCGACTCGTATCGCTCATGGGTGCCCGTTCGATCATGGGTCGCGGTTAGGGAGCGGCTTGCCGCCCGACAAGCTCGCTCTGACGCACTTCGCCGCCTGAACCGCATTCTGACGGCCGGGTTGCTGTTCGTTCAGGAAACTGGGCTTAAACCTGACAACATCTTGGAGGAACGAAGGAGACGAACGATGAAGACCCTGTTGAAATCCACCGTGCTGACGGTTGCGGCCGCCACTATGGCAGTGCCCGCTGTCCCGGCCGCCGCCGTCGACCTTCCGGCCGCCTACAGCAGCCAGTCGGTGAGCTATTCGGACGGCCAGTCGTACCACCGCGATCATCGTGACCGGTATCGCGACCGTCGCTATTCTAACGACCGCCATTATGGTGGCCGTGATCGCTATCGCGATGAGCCGATCTATCGCAACACGCGCGTCTGGCGCGGCAACGACAACCGCTACTATTGCCGCAAGTCGGACGGCACCACCGGCCTGATCATCGGCGCCGCGGGCGGCGCGCTGCTCGGCCGCGGGATCGACACCCACGGCGAACGGGCGACGGGCACGATCCTCGGTGCGGCGCTCGGTGCGCTGGTCGGCCGAGAGGTTGACCGCGGCGGGTCGCGCTGCCGCTAAACGGAAAAGCCGGCGGACCTTGCGTCCGCCGGTTGCAGCCCCGGGTCGCACTCCTTGTGGGGCTGCAAGGCGTCCTGGCGATCCTCCCGGATTTGGCCAGGGCGCCTTTTTTGTATTCGGCGTAACATCCTCCCTCCCGGCCATCCCGCTGCGGGACAGCTCCGCCGGTAACCATGTTCGGCAACGCATCGCGCCACCATCCGGGCTAAGCGACACCTCAATCGTTAATGAGGAGTCCGCTGCAATGCGCCGTCCGCTTCGCCTTTCGCTCGCTCTCGCCGCCGCGCCGGCGCTGCTGCTCGCCGGGTGCGGCCAGCCGGACCGGCAGAAGCCCACGCAGGAAGGCGACCCGGCGCTGACGGGCGCGCTCGGCGACGAGATCATGGTGGACCCCGATCTCGCCGGCGAAAACCAGGCCAACAGCGCGATCGCTGCCGGCAGCCGCAGTGCAGCGCTGCCGCCGCTGGAAATGACGCCCGAAGCGATCGCCGCTGCCCGCTCCGCCGCGGTGAAGCTGCTCGGCGGCGCCGCCGCACTCAAGCAGGCGCCCGAAGCGAAGAATGTCGAAGGCGGCTTGCCCAAGGATGCGACGCTCAGCGCCGCCGCACGCGCCGCGGCTTCACCCGGCGGCAGCGGCAACTGCGCCGACAAGGCCGAATACACGATGGCCTGGGCCGATCGCCTGCCCGCCGCGTTCCCGGTCTATCCGCGCGGCGCGGTGCAGGAGGCTGCCGGCACCGACGCAGCCGGCTGCGCGCTGCGGGTGGTCAACTTCCAGACCGGCGTGCCGCTGGACGAAGTGATCGACTTCTACTTCTCGAGCGCGCGCAAGGCTGGCTATTCCGCGCAGCGCGTTCGCGACGGGGGGGACGATATTCTCGGCGGCATCAAGGGGGCGGCTTCATACGTCGTCTATGCCCGCCGGCTGCCTTCGGGCGCGACGGACGTCGATCTGGTGATCAACGGGGGCTAGGTGTCCCCTAAGGGTCCTTGAACCCGACGCCCACGCTGGCGCGCGGCTGTTCCATCTCGGTGCTCGCGACCGGATAGGCGCAATAGTCCGCGGCGTAGAATGCCGCCGGGCGGTGATTGCCCGATAGCCCGATGCCGCCGAACGGCGCTTTCGACGACGCGCCGTTGGTTGGCCGGTTCCAGTTGACGATCCCGGCGCGGATGTTGGCCCAGAACCGGTTGTATTCCTGCGGATTGCCGCCGATCAGCGAAGCGGCCAGGCCGAAACGGGTGTTGTTCGCCTCGGCGATCGCCTCGTCGAAATCCTCGACCCGCACGATCTGCAGCAGCGGACCGAACAGCTCGACATCGGGCCGTTCGGCCATGGCGGTCACGTCTATCATCGCCGGAGTCAGGAACGGCAGGTTGTCGTCCTTGCGGCGCAAGTGGCAGATCGGCTTGCCGCCGTGCGACATCAGATAGAGGAAGCTTTCGGTCAGCTGGTCCGCCGCGTCGTTGTCGATCACAGGCCCCATGAAAGGCGCCGGCTCGTCGAACGGCGCGCCGACTATCAGCCGGTCAGTCAGCCGGCGCACCTCGTCGATCACCGCGTCATAGAGGCTCGATTTGACGATCAGCCGCCGCGCCGCGGTGCACCGCTGCCCGGCGCTGGTGAAGGCGCTCTGTACGATCAGCACCGCCGCATCGGCGATCTTGGGCGTGTCCCACAGCACGATCGGGTTGTTGCCGCCCATTTCGAGCGCGACGATCTTGCCCGGGTTGCCCGCCAGCCGCTTGTTGATAGCAATGCCCGCCTGGGCCGATCCGGTGAACAGCACCCCGTCGATACCCGGATGGGCGACCAGCGCCTTGCCTTCCTCGGGCCCGCCGTGGAGCACTTGCACCAGCGTCGAGGGGATCCCTGCCTGGTTGAAGCAGCGGGCGAGGAATTCGCCGACCGCGGGCGTCTTCTCGCTCGGCTTGAAGATCACCGCGTTGCCCGCGATCAGCGCGGGGACGATGTGGCCGTTGGGAAGGTGCGCGGGGAAGTTGTACGGGCCCAGCACCGCCATCACGCCATGTGGCTTGTGGCGTACCGCCGCACTGCCCTGAAGCGCGCTGTCGAGCTTGCGCTGGCCGGTGCGCTCCGCATAGGCGCCGACCGAGATTTCGACCTTGCCGACCACCGACTCCACTTCGGTGCGCGCTTCCCACATCGGCTTGCCGGTTTCGCGGGCTATCAATTCCGCGAACGGCTCGGCCTGCTTGCGCACTTCGTTGGCGAAGCGGCGGACCAGCTCGATGCGCTTGGCGAGCGGCTGCGCGGCCCACGCCGGCCATGCGCGGCGGGCGCGATCGACCGTTTCATCGACGTTGCCCGGCATGCCGCGCCAGACCTCTTTCCCGGTCGCGGGTTCGATCGAAACAAGCGTTTCGGGGGTTGAGGCGGTCACAGCATCCATTGGTTTTGAGCTAATAGCCTCTGCGGTTTAACCATGCCAGTGTGCGGCCGGGTTATGACCGGCGGGCGCAGGCGGTTCATCCAGCGCCTCACCCATCCGGCGGATGGCAACGATCTTGTCGGCAAGTGGTTGCCAATCCTCGCGTTCCGCGATCGCGGACCAGATTGCTTCGACCTCCTCGATCAGCATCGATTGCGGCACATCGCCAGACCAGTAAGCGTGGTTGGAATCGAGCGGCCCGTAGCCGTTCAACGCCTCGGCCAGCGCGCCGGTAGCGTTGCGGCCGCCGCGATGGGCGAAGAAGAACGCGTCAGGGCCGACTTGCCCTTCGCGCATCGATCGCTCGGCGGCCTCGATCAGCGCGAGGTCGCGCTCCGGGCCGATGCTGGCGACCCCCAGCCGCCAGCAGAACCGCCGCATCATCGCCGCCTGGTACAACGGTCCGAACCGCTCGAGCGCGGCGACCAACGGCGGTGCCTCGCAGATCGGGCGCAAGGCGATGGCGAGCTGGGCCAGGTTCCAGTGGATCGCCTCGGGCTGGCGGCCGAAGGCGTAGAGCCCGTTGTGGTCGAAGTAGGCGGCGGTGAATTCCTGCTGCCACAGCGGCAGGAACCGCCACGGGCCGTAATCGAAACTCTCCCCGGTGATGTTCATGTTATCGGTGTTGAGAACGCCGTGGACGAATCCGGCCACCATGTATGAGGCCGCGAGGTCCGCCAGCCGCTCGACCGCCTGGTGCAGCAGGATCACTGCGGGCTGGTCGCGGCCGGGCGCATTTTCCGGCGGGAGCGGGCCCGGGAACTGCGCAAGGCAGTAATCGACCAGCCGGGCTAGATGATGGGTCTGCTCGAGCGCGGCGAGGCGCTGGAAGCTACCTATGCGGATGTGCGAATGGCTGAGCCGCACCAGCACCGCCGAGCGGGTAGGCGATGGCTCGTCGCCGCGCACCAGTTCCTCGCCGGTCTCGACCACCGAGAAGGTCTTCGAGGTGTTGACGCCGAGCGCTTCGAGCATTTCCGTGGCGAGGATCTCCCGCACCGCGCCCTTGAGCGTCAGCCGCCCGTCTGCGGTGCGGCTGTAAGGGGTGAGGCCGCTGCCCTTGGTGCCGAGGTCGAGCAGGCGGCCTCCCTGTTCCTTTGCCCCATCGCGCAACTGCGCGAAGGTGAACCCGCGCCCGTCGCCGATCTCGGGGTTGTACACGCGAAACTGGTGCCCGTGATAACGCAGCGCGAGTGGGTGGGGCAGGTTGTCGGGCAGCGGATCGAAGCGGGCCATGTGTCCGATCCACGCGTCGTCGGAAAGGCTATCGAGGCCGACCGTCTTGTCCCACCGCCGGTTGCGGAAGCGCAACTCGTGCGTCGGGAAGCGTGCCGGCTCGGCCGGATCGGCCAGCCAGTCGGCGATTGTCAGAATCGGGGTGTCCGGCCGGTACGGGGCGGCTTGCGGTTCGGCGCGCATATGGCATTAGTGGGGGCGCACCGGACGGGGCGCAAGAAGGGGGTCAAGGCCAGACGCCGATGAGCGACCAGTCTTATGCCGATGGCCATTGGCAAAGCGCCGATGGCCTGACCCTGCATTTTCGCGATTATCCCGGGCGCGCCGACCGCCCGCCGATCCTGTGCATCCCTGGCCTGACTCGCAATGCGCGCGACTTCGAGCCGCTCGCCGAAGCCTTCGCCGGCGAATGGCGGGTAATCTGCGTAGAGCTGCGCGGTCGCGGCGAGAGCGACTACGCCAAGGATGCCGCGAGCTACGATGCGCCGACTTATCTCGCCGATATCGAAGCGCTGCTGGCGGAGCTGGGCATCGATCGCTTCGTCGCCGTCGGGACTTCGCTTGGCGGGGTGCTGACAATGCTGCTTGCCGCGCGCGGGGCGCCGGTCGCGGCCGCGCTGCTCAACGATATCGGCCCGACGATCGAGGATGCCGGCCTCGACCGCATTCGCGAGCTGGTCGGCCAGGGGCGCAGCTATCCGACTTGGATCCACGCGGCGCGCGCGCTGCGGGAATCGTCGGCGGACGTCTATCCGGACTATGCGCTTCCGGACTGGTTGCGCTTTGCCAAGCGAGTGATGGCAGTCGGCCAGAACGAGCGCATCGTGTCCGATTACGACATGAAGATCGCCGAGACGTTCCAGCAGGCGCGCGGCGGCCGGTCGGAGCCGCTGTGGGGCGCGTTCCAGGCGCTCACCGGCAGGCCGGTGTGCGTGCTGCGGGGCGAGCTGTCGGACTTGCTGTCGGCCGCGACGCTCGATGAGATGCAGCGTGCGCTGCCCGGGCTCGACGCGGTGACCGTGCCGCGCACCGGCCATGTCCCGACCTTCGAGGAGCCGGAAAGCCGCGCAGCGCTCGCCCGCTTGCTGGAGCACATCGCATGAGCGCGCGCCCGCGGCTGCTCCATATCCATTCGAGCTTCGACCCCGGCGGCAAGGAGCTGCGCAGCGCGCGCCTGATCGATGCGTTCGGGCCGCAGGCGGAGCACGCGATTGTTTCCGCGAAGCCCGGTGCGCTCGGCGCCCGCAACGTCATCTCGGCACGCAGTGCGGTTACCTATCCGCACGATTTTCCGCCGCTGACCGGCCTGCCCAGCCTCGGGCGGCTGCGCCGGGTCGCCGCCGCGATGGCCGGGTACGATCTGATCCTGACTTACAACTGGGGCGCGATGGACGCGGTGATGGCGCACACGCTCTATGCTGACGTGCATCAGCTCGGCCCGCTGATCCACCATGAGGACGGCTTCAACGAGGACGAGGCCAAGCGCCTCAAGCTACGCCGCAACTGGTATCGCCGGATCGCGCTTGGGCGTACGTCGGCGCTGGTGGTCCCCTCGCGCCGGCTCGAGGAAGTCGCGCTCGATGCCTGGGCGCAGCCGCCGCACCGGATCCATCGCATCGCCAATGGCATCCCCACTGCCGCCTTCGCGAAGAAGCCGCGCGCCGCCACGCTGCCCGGCCTGATCAAGCGCAAGGGCGAATTCTGGGTCGGCTCGCTTGGCGGGCTGCGGCAGATCAAGCGATACGATCGGCTGGTGCGGGCGGCCGCGGCTCTGCCCGACGAATGGCAACTGGTGATCTTCGGCGAAGGGCCCGAGCGCGAACGGCTGACGGCGCTGGCCGCCTCGCTCGAGATCGAGCATCGCGTGCACTTGCCCGGGTTTGTCGCCAAGCCCGAGCAGGTCATCGGCCTGTTCGATGTGTTCGCACTCTCTTCTGATAGCGAGCAGTTCCCGATCTCGGTGGTGGAGGCGATGGCGGCTGGCCTTCCGGTCGCCGCGCCCGACGTGGGCGACATCGCGGACATGGTCGTGGATGAGAACCGGCCGTTCATAACGGGCGTGGGGGATGAGGCCGCGCTGGCCCAGGCTTTGCGCGCGCTCGCGGCCGACCCGGCGGCGCGTTCCGCGATCGGCGCGATCAACCGCGAGAAGGCGCGCAAGGCATATGACGAAGCGCACATGATCGAGCGTTACCGGCGGCTTTACTGGGCCGCGATGGGACGCGAGGTGAGGGCGTGAAGCGCGCTTCAGTCCTCGTTCACTTGCCAGCCGACAGGCACGGCACTGAAGCGTTGAATTGGCGGGGCCTTCCGCTAAACACGCGCGCTATTCCCATCATTTGACGAGCGAACCGAACGTGGCCCTGAGACCCATTCCTACGGACCAGGAACAGAAGCTGAAGGACGAAGCGCTGCTGCGCGAGGTCGACGACGCTTATCGCGAGGAGCAGATCGGCGCGATCGCGCGCCGCTACGGCGTGCCGATCGGCATCGGGCTGGTGCTCGCGCTGCTGCTGTTCGGCGGGTACCTGTTCTGGCATTCGCAGCGCGAAGGCGATCTCGAGCAGCACTCGGAAGAACTGATCAAGTCGCTCGATGCGATCGATGCCGGCAACTACGATACCGCCGCGCCCGTGCTCGACAAGCTCGCGGCAGAGGGCAGCGACGGCGCCCAGGCGGCCGCTCGGATGCTGCAGGCGGGCGTGGCGCTGCGCCAGGGGCGGGATGCCGATGCCGCGCGCATCTATGGTCAGATCAGGGCCAACGCGGACGCGCCCCAGGCGTACCGCGATCTCGCGACCATCCGCGAGGTAGCGATTTCTTTCGACAGCATGGACAAGGCCGAGGTGGTCAAGCGGCTCAAGCCGCTCGCAGTGCCGGGTAACGCCTGGTTCGGCAGCGCCGGCGAGTTGTTGGCGATGGCCTATCTCGAGCAGAACCGGCGCGATCTCGCCGGGCCGCTGTTCGCGCAAATCGCCAAGGACAAGGATGCGCCTCAGAGCGTGCGCTCGCGTGCGCGCCAGCTGGCCGGGGTGCTCGGCGTCGACGCGATCGAAGACGTAGACAAGGCGCTCGCGGAAATTTCCGACGGCGACGAAGCTCCGGCGGCCCAAGGTCAAGCTCCGGCTCCGGCGCAGTAACAAGATAGTTCGAGGAATGCCCGAATGACCGGATCGACATCGCTTACCCGCACGTTTGCCGGCGCGCTGGCCGTGGGGGCGGCGCTCGCGCTGGCTGGCTGCGGCATTCTCGGCGGCAAGGACAAGCCCTCCACCCCGACGGTCGGCAACCGGATTCCGATCCTGTCGCAGATCTCCAACGAGGTAGAGGTCGATCCGTCTCTCGCCAGCGTCGCGGTGGTGGTGCCTCCGATGCAGGTCAACGCCGACTGGTCGCAGGCCGGCGGCACGGCTTCCAAGAGCTACGGCCACCTGGCGCTCGCTCAGGCTCCCGCGCGTGCGTGGACCGCGTCTATCCCGGGTACGAGCAGCAAGCGCCGGCTCGCCGCCGCGCCAGTGGTCGGCGGGGGAACGCTGTACGTCGTCGACACCACGGGTACAGTCAACGCGTTCGACGCGGCGACCGGTGCGAAGCGCTGGGCCCACCAGATCGAGGTCGGCAGCAAGCTGCAGGACGTCGCCTTCGGGGGCGGCGTGTCCTACGCTGACGGCAAGGTCTACGCGACCAATGGCACCGGGGATGTCGTCGCGCTCGATGCGGCGACCGGCAACAAGCTGTGGCGGGTGAAGCCTGCCGGGCCGCTGCGCGGAGCGCCGACGATCGCGTTCAACAACCTCTACGTGATGACGCAAGACAACCAGATCTACGCGCTGGATCTGTCCGACGGAAAAGTCGTGTGGAATGACGCGGCGAGCCAGGGTGAGGCGGGGCTGTTCGGCGTCGCATCTCCCGCAGCGGGCCAGGGTTCGGTAATCGCCGGTTACTCGACTGGAGAGCTGGGCGCCTATCGCTATGAGAACGGGCGCAACTTGTGGTCCGACGCGCTCGCGCGCACTTCGATCTCGACCGAGGTTGGCGCACTGACCGACGTCGATGCCGATCCGATCATCGATTCGGGACGCGTCTATGCGCTTGGCCAGGGCGGCCGCATGGCGGCTTACGAGCTGGTCACAGGCCAGCGCGTGTGGGAGCTCAACCTCGCCGGCGTCTCGACTCCGGCGATCGCCGGCGAATGGATCTTCACCCTGACTGACGACTCGCGGCTGCTCGCGATCGCCCGCTCGACCGGGCGAGCCCGCTGGATCACCCAGTTGCGGCATTGGCGCAACGAGAAGAAGCGTACCAATCCGATCTTCTGGACCGGGCCGGTGCTCGCCGGCAACCGGCTGTGGGTCGCCAGCTCGCGCGGGCAGGTGATGAGCGCGGATATCCAGACCGGGGCCATGACGCCGTTCGCCGAGCTTGATTCGGGCGTTTCACTCCCCCCGCTGGTCGCCAACCAGATGCTCTATATCCTCGACGACGACGGCACGATTCACGCCTGGCGTTAGGACGCGACGCTTAACCCGTCCCGTTTCGGGAAGCGGCCTATCGCGTTACCGGGCGTTTAACCCTTTCGTCCTAAGCGCTTGCGCCATGAGTTCGCGCAATCTCCGAGCTGGCGGGCCGCCGGCGAGCGACGTATCGGTGTGGGTCGGGCTGGTCGGATTGGCGGGCCTCGCCTGCTGGATTCTGGTCTGCCGCAACTGGCCTTGGCTGGTCGAACATCTCGGCTTCCCCGGCCCGGCCGCGCCGCTGTCCGGGCCCTATGCCTCTGCGATGACGATGCTGTTCACCGGCGGGCCGATGGCGCTCTGGTCGGTGCTGGTGGAGAAGGTCCACCGCCGCCCATCGACCGGGATCGACTGGGACCAGGCCCGGCCGCTTTCCTCTGTGATCCACGTTTCGGTGACCAAGCTCGCCGGCCTGTGGGCGACCTGGGCGCTGATCGGCTTCGCCTACTGCATCGCCCGCTGGCAGTGGGACGGGCAATACCTCTTCGCGATGGACCTGATCGCGCTCGCCGCGATGCCGATGTTCGTCCTCTCGATCCCCTATGTGCTGTGGCTCGACCGCCGCCTGAAGGAACCGCGCGACCACGCGTGGCACTTCGGCGCGATGCTGATCGGCCGTGAGCCGTGGAACCCGGAAGAGATCAAGAAGCACTGGCGCGCGTGGATCATCAAGGGCTTCTTCGGCGCCTTCATGCTCTCGATCCTGCCGGGCGGTTTCGCCGCGGTGGTCGAGGCGGATTACGGCGCGATGGCGACCGATCCGATCGCGCTCGGCCTTGCGCTGTTCGACCTGCTGTTTCTGATCGATGTGCAGATCGGCACGGTGGGCTACCTGCTCACCTTCCGCCCGCTGGACGCGCATATCCGCAGCGGCAACCCGCTGCTCGCCGGCTGGCTGGCCGCGTTGATGTGCTATCCGCCGTTCGTGTGGGGCCTGATGGGCCGCGGCGACGTGCTCGGCTACGAGGTCAACACCGGCGGCTGGGGCTGGCTGCTCGACGGGCATGTCGCCATCGCGTGGGTGTGGATGGCAGGGCTGGTCACGCTCACCGCGATCTACGCCTGGGCCACGGTGGCGTTCGGAATCCGCTTCTCCAATCTCACCTATCGCGGCGTGCTCACCAACGGGCCGTACCGTTTCAGCCGCCACCCGGCGTACCTGTCGAAGAACCTGTTCTGGTGGTTCACCGCGCTGCCGATGGTGGTGACCAACGGATCGTGGACCGACGCGGTGCGCAACACCGTGCTGCTGGGGATCGTCAGCGGCATCTACTACTGGCGCGCGCGGACCGAGGAGGCACACCTGCTCGGCGAAGACGCGAAATACCGCGAATATTACGAGTGGATGAGCGAGCATGGGCTGATCACCAGCCGCATGCGCAAGGTGCTTCTGCGTTTCCGCCGCCGCCCGCCGGTGGCGCTGCAAGCGGCGGAGTAGGAGTAGGTTATCCCCATCGCTTCGCGACAGGAAGAAACTAGCTAGAAGCTCTCTTCGTAGACGCGCGAGATGTCGCCGCCCCACTCGCCGTGGAACTTGTCGAGCAGCATTTCTGCGGGCACCTTGCCGCGCTCCACGATCTCGAACAGCGGTTCGAGGTAGCCGGTCTCGTTATCGCCGCTGCCATTGAGCTTGCCGCGGGCGGCGAGGCCCGCGCGGGCGATCTCGAGCACGCGTTTTGCCAGTTCGTGGAACGTCCGGCCGCGCGGGCCCTTTGTGGCGAGCGCGAGGCGCGGCACCTGAGCGCGGATGCGGTCGTGGTCCTCGATGGTCCAGTGCCTGACCTCGTCCCAAGCGGCATCGAGCGCGCTGCTGTCGTAAAGCAGGCCGACCCAGAAGGCGGGAAGCGCGCAGATGCGGTTCCACGGGCCGCCGTCCGCGCCCCGCATTTCGAGGAAGCTCTTGAGCCGGACTTCGGGGAACGCGGTCGAGAGGTGGTCGATCCAGTCGCTCTCCGCGGGCAGCTCGCCCGGCAGCGCGTCGAGCTTACCGTCGAGGAACTTGCGGAAGCTCTGGCCGGCGAGGTCGACGTACTTGCCGTCACGGACCACGAAATACATCGGCACATCGAGCATGTAGTCGACGTAGCGCTCGTAGCCGAACCCGTCTTCGTACACGAAGGGCAGCATGCCGGTGCGATGCGGGTCGGTGTCGGTCCAGATATGGCTGCGATAGGAGAGGAAGCCGTTGGGCTTGCCTTCGGTGAATGGCGAGTTGGCGAACAGCGCGGTGGCGAGCGGCTGCAGCGCAAGGCTGACGCGGAACTTCTTCACCATGTCCGCCTCGGAGCCGTAGTCGAGGTTGGTCTGGATGGTGCAGGTGCGCAGCATCATGTCGAGCCCGAGCGTGCCGACGCGCGGCATGTGCCGCAGCATGATCTCGTAGCGGCCCTTGGGCATCACCGGCAGCTCGTCACGCCGCTTGTCGGGCCACATGCCCAGGCCGAGGAACCCGATGCCGAGCTCGTTGCCGACTGCCTTGACCTGCTCCAGATGCCGCGCGGTTTCGGCGCAGGTCTGATGCAGGTTTTCGAGCGGCGCGCCCGACAGCTCGAGCTGCCCCGCCGGTTCCAGGCTGACGTTGCCGTCGGGCCCTTCGAGCGCGATGACTTTATCGCCTTCGACGATCGGCTTCCAGCCGTAGCGGGTGAGTCCGTCCAGCAAGGCGCGGATCCCGCCAGCTTCCTCGTACGACGGGGCGTGATGATCGCCCAGCGCGTATACGAGTTTCTCGTGTTCGGTGCCGATGCGCCATGCCTCGACGGGCTTGGCGCCATTCTCCATAGGCGCGAGCAGTTGCGCGCGGCTTTCGATCCGCGGCTCCTCCCCATCGACCGCCTTGCGCGTGCTCATGGCCCGCGCCGTTAGGGGAAGCTCCGCGGGCGCGCCAGCGAAATTGCTATCGACCGGTACATTACCAATCGCCCGCGCTTGCCATCCACACGGCGAGCGCGGCTATCGCCGCTGTTTCGCCACGCAAGATGCGCGGGCCGAGGGTTATCGGGTGAGCAGCCGGCAACGCGCGGATCGCCGCGCGTTCGGCGTCGTCGAACCCGCCTTCCGGGCCGATGAGGATCGCGGCGGGCCCTCGGGTGAATGCCTCTAGCGTCGGTGCGCCGCCCGTCTCGTCGGCGAAGAACAGGGCGCGGCCCGCGGGCCAGTCGCGCAGCAGCACATCGAGCTTCGCGGGCTCGAACAACTCGGGGAGCGCTGTGCGCGCGCATTGCTCGGCGGCCTCGACCGTCACCGTGCGGGCTCGTTCGAGATTGAGCTTGTCCGCGACGCAGCGCCGCGTGAGCACCGGCTGGATGCGGCGCACGCCAAG
>CAYNXB010000068.1:0-14861 GCA_964401045.1 uncultured Sphingomonadaceae bacterium
GATCTCGATGCAGCTCGAAGACCTGGTCAAGTCGCTCGGTCACGAGATCTGTGGCTCGTCCTCGATGATCAGCACGCTGGTGCGGGATTCGCGGTCAATCTCGTCGATCGCCTCTTCGACCAGGCGGCTCACGTCGCCTTCCTGCACTTCCATTACTTCGGCTGCCTCCTCGGGCGAGAAATCCTCGACCGTGGTCAACAGAAGCGCCTGGCGGTTGAGCGGAGTGATGCGGCGCAGTCGGCCGCTGGCGGCCATTTCGTGCTCGCCGAGCTGGTCGTTGTCGTCGTCGTTGACGTCGAGATAAGCGCTCGACCACACTTTGTTGAATGCGCGGTAAAGCGGCACCCGGCCGCCCGCGAGGGACTGCGACAGTTCGTCATCCGCCAGCGCCGCTTCCAGCGTCGCCTGGACGAACGCGTCACCGGTCGACTGCGACCCGGTCAGGGCGCGGGCGTAACGGCGTAAATAGGGAAGCTGAGCTGCAACCTGAGCACCAAGCGACATGAAACCCCTTTCCCTCCAAAGTGTCCACGCCGACAACGAATTGGCGTCGCGCTGGTTCCTAGGCGGAACTGCGCCTCCCCGCAACAACGGCCATTATATTGTGAAATCAACGGCCTATGAAAAAAATGCCCGAAAAAGGGGGCATTAACCAAAAAAAGTTCGCTGCCTTGGGAACCCCCCCTTGTGCCGGGCATTTTGTCAATGTCACCGCCGAGACCCCCCCTCCCGTCCAAGCGGCTGGTGATACGATCCCGAAAGGCCTCCGCTCAGAAGAGCGGAGGCCTTTTTTCTTGGGCGCCAAAAGTGCGCGGTCACGCGCTCCGTAGGCCGGTTCCGTGAAGTTAGAGCGCGGCGCGCAGCTTGCCGAGCAGGCGCGCACCGACGGGTTTGCCGTTTTCCTTGAGCGCCGCGATCAGCGTGGCGGGATTATAAGGCTTGGCGAACACCATCCCCATCCCGGCAATCTCGGGTGGAATGTCCTGCGGCGCGCCGGTCGAGAACACGATTTGCGTCCTCTTGCCGCCCAACTGGCCGATCAGTTCGGCCAGCGCCCAGCCGTCGTCGCGGTCGGCGAGATGCACATCGATGATCACCACATCGGGCGGGTTACCATCCAGCTCCTGCATCGTCTCCGCGATGCTCGCGCAGCGCAGCACTTCGCGCGCGCCGCCCTCGAGCAGCGCTTCTTCGAGCTCGAGCGCGATCAACGGCTCATCCTCGACGAGCAGTACGCGGCCGATCTCATTCCTCGATTTCGATGGCTTGCGCCTGCCCATCGCGCTCGCAGTCCCTTCACCTCAACGCCACGCGAACGTCGGTTCGATTCCCAAGTTCCCACGAACGCGAACTTATCGGGCGAGCCGACGCTATCCCGCGCCCGGCCTTTACAACGGCTTGGAATAGATCGTGTATTCGCGGTTCACTTTGCTGCCGATGGCGTCGGCAATGGCGATCATCCCCTGGTTGTCATCGAGGACCCAGCCGATCTCGCCGCGGGTCGCGCCGTAGCTCTTCACTGAATTGCGGCGGATGTATTCGATCATCATGAAGGCCAGCTGGCTCGCCAGCCGGGAGTTGTGGTACTTCTTCTTCACCCCCATCAGCGGCACGCGCATGGTGTTGCATTGCGGGTTGCGCAGCCACCGCAGCATCTTGAGCCAGCCGAACGGGAACAGCTTGCCGCCAATGGCCTTGATCGGCTCGTTGGCGTTCGACCAGGTTAGCATGAACGCGACCGGCTCGCCGTCCAGCTCGGCGATCATGTTGAGGTCCTCGCGGATCAGAGGGGTCATCTTCTTGCCGCCGTACTCGGCCTCGCGGGCCGTGAACGGGACGAACCCCCAGTTGTCCGACCACGCATCGTTGAGGATGTCGATCACGATCGCCGCCTCGCGCGCGAAGTGCTTGATCTCGACCGGGCGGACGCGGATCTTCGGGTTCTTCTCGCCAGCGGAGACGATCCGCTGCACGATCGGCGGAAAGTCCTTGGTGATGTCGAGGTCGTAGGTGAGCAATTGCTTCGCCGGAACGTAGCCGGCGCTCTCCATCCAGCCGCGATATGCCGGCTTATGGTGGCCCATCATCACCGTGGGGGAATGGTCGTAGCCCTTCACCAGCAAGCCGGGCTCCTCCCACACCGACATGCTGATCGGCGCGAGGACGCGGTCCATCCCCTGGCCGCGCAGCCAATCTTCGGCCGTGGCGATCAGCGCATGCGCCGTTGCGCCGTCCTCCGCCTCGAGCAGGCCCCATTGCCCGCACCCGGGGCCGAAGCCCTTGTCGGCCGGCTGCGTCAAGGCGAGCTCGTCGATGTGCGCCGAGATGCGGCCGACAACCCTGTCGCCGCGGCGAGCGAGAAAGAACTGGTGCCGGGCGTGATCGAAGAACGGGTTCTTCCCCGGGGTGAGCAGCTCGACCATTTCACCGCGCAGCTGCGGTACCCAGTTCGGATCGTCCTCGTTGAGGCGATAGTGGATGTCGACGAAGGCATTGAAATCCTTCTTGCCGTCCACCGGGGTGATACTTATCTCGCCTTGGCTCACGCGCTCGCCCTTCGTTCAGACAGGGTTCGGCCAGACTGTGGTGCTGGCAACTTGTCAAGGCAGCCTTTGCGGCAGATGCGGCGGATGGTAACCTGTCTCCATTAGCGGACATTTCGGAACGTACTGATGAATTTCGCCAAGACAATCGATGTGCCGGCAGCGCCGCCGAGCACGAAGGGCGCTGCGCGCAAGCTCAAGGTGCCGGACGATATGGCGATGATGCGCGCCGCCAAGGAATTGACCAGCGACATCGCCGAGGCGCGGGCGGCCGTCTACTGGACTGACCTGCTGCTTTCGGCGGGCCTGGGTTACGCCGCGCTGGCCGGCGCGATCCTGCTGGGAAGCCCGCTTCTCGCGGTGGCTGCGGGCGTGATCGCGGTGCTGCTGCTGTACCGCGCGATGCTGTTCATCCACGAGCTCACCCACATCCATCGCAACGCGCTGCCGGGCTTCCGCACGACGTGGAATCTGCTGGTCGGCATTCCGATGCTCACCCCGTCTTTCATGTACGAAGGGGTGCACACGCTGCACCACGCGCGCACGCGCTACGGCACCTCGGAGGACCCCGAGTACCTGCCGCTGGCGCTGATGAAGTGGTGGTCGCTGCCGTCGTTCATCCTGATCTCGCTGCTGGCCCCGCCGGCGCTGCTGATCCGCTTCGCAGTGCTCAACCCGATCGGGCTGGTCATCCCAGCGGTGCGCAAGCTGGTATGGGAGCGGTTCTCGGCGCTGGCGATAAACCCCGATTTCCGCCGCCGCCCGCCCGAAGGCGAGCTCAGGGGCCGCGTGCTATACCAGGAGATCGGCGGCACGCTGTGGTCGTTCATGCTTATCGCCAGCGTGTTTGCGCTTGGCTGGCGCCCGCTGCTGATCGCGCTGGCGGTGTTTGCCGCGGTTGCCGTGCTCAACCAGTTGCGCACGCTCGTCGCGCACCTGTGGGAGAACGATGGTGAGGCGATGACGGTGACCGGGCAGTACCTGGATTCGGTCAACGTCCCCCCGCCGTCGCCGCTCGCCGAGCTGTGGGCGCCAGTGGGGCTGCGCTATCATGCGCTGCATCACCTGATGCCGAGCATGCCCTATCACTCGCTGGGCGAGGCGCATCGACGCCTGCGCGCCCATCTGGGGGCGGAATCGACCTTCGAGAAAGCCAACCATCCGGGGATGGTGGCGCTCGTCGCACGCATCGCGCGGAGCACGATGCGGTCGCGCTGACTTTCTAGACGCGCAAACCAGATGCGCCAAAGGAAACGGCCCTCCCGCCGGGTGGCGGAAGGGCCGTCCTGAATTCGGCGAATGCCGTCGATTACATCGAAGGCGATTCGGTCGCAGCCGGCGAAGCAGCAGCGTCCGCAGCCGCGTCAGTCGCAGTCGCGTCGGCAGCAGCATCGGTCGCGGCGTCGGTCGGAACGGCGAGTTCGTCAGCAGCCGGGGTCTCGGTCTCGACGACGGTTTCGTCGGCGGCCGGTTCGCTCGAGTTGCATGCGCTCAGCGCGAGCGCAGCAGCGCCGGCGACAGCGGTCAGAATAAGCTTCTTCATTGCCCATTTCTCCTTACATGGCGCCGCAAGACTCGTCATGCGGCAGCCGGCTCCCTGAATAGGCTCGAACATGCGCAAAGCAAGCCCTATTTCCGCCACATTCTCCGGATGAGGATGGACGCCGCTATTCCTCGGTTCGGACGAGAACCGTCTCCCCCACGAGCAGGAACAGCAGGAAGGGGGCCCATGCGGCGAGTAACGGCGGATAGCCACCGAAATTGCCCATAGCCAGCGCGGCGTTATCGACGACGAAATAGGCGAAGCCGAGCGACATCCCGATCACCGCGCGCACGAACAACTGCCCCGATCGGGCAAGGCCAAATGCGGCGACTGCGCCCAGCAGCGGCATCAGGAACGCCGCCAGCGGGCCCGAGATCTTGTGCCACCACTTGCCTTTCAGCTCGTTGGTGCGCCGCCCGGCTGCGTCGAGTTCCCTGATCGACTGCGAGAGCGCGCCGAGGCTTTGCCCGTCCGCGTCGACGCTGCTGATCGCTACCTGATCGGGCGTGAGCGTCGGGGCGACGACGAGCGGCTTCAGCGGCACGGTCTCAGCGGTTTGCACGTCGAACCGCACTGGATTTTCGAGCCGCCAACCAGGGTTGGCGTATGTGGCGCTTGTGGCGCGTACTTGCTGGCCGATCATGTCATGGGCGTCGCGCTCGTAGAACGTCACCCCGGTCATGCGCATCGTCTTGCCGTGGCCGGTGAGGGTCGCGGCGGCGATGATATTGTGGCCGTCGGTGACGTAGACGTTGCTGCGGACACCCGAGACCTTGGGGACCTTGCCGTAATCGACCGCCTGCCAGGCGTTGAGCGCGGAGTTGGAGCGCGTCACCACCCGCTCGTTGAAGCCGAAGCTCACCACCGAAACCGCGAGCGCGGTGAGCAGCAGCGGGGCGAGGATCTGGTGCGCCGAGAGCCCTGCGGCCTTCATTGCGATCACTTCGCTGTGCTGGTTGAGCGTGGCCAGGGTGATGATCGTCGCCAGCAGCACCGAATAGGGCAGGAACCGCGCCAAAAGCTGCGGCGCGCGCAGCCCTATGTAAGTCCACAGATCGCTTTCGCTGTTGCCTGCTACGGCGAGGATCTTGCCGCTTTCCGAGAGCAAGTCCAGCATCTGCAGCACCAGCACCAGCATCAGCAGCACCGCGAGAATGCGCACGATGAACACCTTGGCGAGGTAGACTGTCAGCGTCCGCGACGGGAAGAAGTCGAGCCGCGCCACCGAGGGCAGGAAATCAAGCCGCATCGGCGCTCACCGGTTGCATGGTGGGGGTTCGGTCACGCCGGCGCCACAACGCCTTCAGCTTGCGCGCCAGTTTGGCGTAGACGTTCTCGAGCGCACCGATCGCCTGCCCGCCGGGAATGTACGCGACGCGCCAGTACATCCAGAAGATCAGCAGTGAGAACAGCGCGAAGGGACCCCACAAGGCGAGAAACGGGTCGACCCGGCCAAGCGCGGCGATCGATTCCCCGTATTGGTTGATCTTGTGATAGGCGACCACCATCACGATCGAGACGAATACCCCCAACGCCGAGCTCGATCGCTTGGGCGGGATCGCCAGCGCCACCGCCAGCAGGGGCAGCAGCAGCATCATCACCACCTCGACGATGCGGAAGTTGAAGTTGGCCTGGCTTTCATCGCGCACTTTCTTGCTCGCCTCTGGCCCCCAGCCGATGCGCAGCAACTCGGGCAGCACGAACTCCCGGCCCTCCGCGACGCCCCGCCGACGGAAGGCCTCGACCGCCGGCAGGTCGATCGGCAAGTCGTGCTGGGTGAAGCTCAGCACCCGCGGGGGAGTACCGGGCTTGTCCTGCACGATCGTTCCATCGGTCAGGCGCAGGATGATCGTGTCGGTCCGGTCCGGGCTGGCGAGGAAGCGACCCTCGCGCGCGGAGATCGACAGGAGCTGTCCCTTGCTATCGACGAAGCGGGCGAAGATGCCGCCGAGCTCGCGGCCCTCGTCGCGGCTTTCCTCGATGCGGAGCGCCATGCGGTCCTTGAGCGTGGTGAACTCGCCGACCTTGATCGAGGCGCCGAGCGCGCCCGTCTGCAGCTCGTATTCCATCCGCTCATAATAGTAGCGGGACAGCGGCGCGAGGTAGCCGACGATCACGAGATTGAGCGCCGCGAGCGCCAGTGTGAGCAGGTAGGGCACCCGCAGCAGCCGGGTGTAGCTCCAGCCCGTGGCGCGCAGCACGTCGAGCTCGCTCGAGGTCGCGAGATTGCGGAACGCGAGCAGGATGCCGAGCATCAGCCCGAGCGGGATCGCCAGGCTCGCGTATTCGGGCAGCAGGTTGACCAGCATCTTGAACACCACGCCAATCGGCCCGCCTTCGGTGGCGACAAAGTCGAACAGCCGCAGCATCTTGTCGAGGATCAGCAGCGAGGCGGCGATCACGAACACCGCCAGCATCGGCACCAGAGTCAGGCGCAGGATATAACGGTCGGTGGCGGTAATGAATCGCAAGGGTGCATGGGCCGTGATTGCTGGCCGGCGCCTATAGCGCGGGTGGCCGTTCAGGTCATGCGCGTAATGCGCGGGCGTTTCATGCCTCTTGCAAGGTGCATTGCAGCGGGTGCTGGTTCTCGCGCGCGAAGTCCATCACCTGACTGACCTTGGTTTCAGCGACTTCGTAGGGGAACACGCCGCACACGCCGACGCCGCGCTGATGGACATGCAGCATCACCCGCGTCGCCTGCTCGAGGTCCATGCGGAAGAAGCGTTTGAGGACCATCACGACGAATTCCATCGGCGTGTAATCGTCGTTGAGCATCAGCACCTTGTATTGCTTTGGTTTCTTGGTGCGGCTGCGGGTCTTGGTGGCGACGCCGACCTGGCCGTCGTTGTCGCCCAGGTGGGAATCGTCGTCGTCCCCGGCAGCGCGGACGCGCAGGGGCAACTCGTCAGGCAAGGGAAGGGCCAGGCTCATCAGCGCAGAATATCGTATCGTCTTGCTGCGCCGCAAGATGGGGCGGGCGATTTCGTAGCTCAACGGGCCAGTAAGAAACGAAACGGGCCGGAAGCGTTACCGCCACCGGCCCGTTGATACCTGCTGCCGGGGAGAGGATCCTGCAGCAGGAAAGTCGTTCTCGCAGCGAAAATCAGGCAGGCTTGCCGATCTTCTCCGCCGCCAGGCTCACGCGGCCCGAAATCGGGGCGAAGCTTTCGGTGGCAAGCTTGACCGCCGCTTCGGTGTTCTTCGAGCCATAGGCGACCAGCGATTCGAAGTTGCGGCGCAGGAGCTTGCCCT
The DNA here is from genome assembly GCA_964401045.1 of uncultured Sphingomonadaceae bacterium. Lineage (GTDB taxonomy): Bacteria > Pseudomonadota > Alphaproteobacteria > Sphingomonadales > Sphingomonadaceae > CAYNXB01. The sequence continues at coordinate 7,342 of CAYNXB010000068.1, forward strand.
GGAGCTGGAACAGCTCGGTGGGGCTTTTTACCGCGGCGAACTCCTTGAGGTCGGCAGTGGCCGTCTCGTAGGCGCTCTTGGCTTCGTCGGCGTAAGTCTTGCCAAGGCTCTGCACGCCGGCGGCGAGGATCTTGCCGGATTCGACGAGAGCTTCGACGTTGCCCTTGGCGAACTCGGTCGCTTCGGCGGACATTTCGGCGCCCTTGTCATAGGCCGCCTTGGCGCGGCTCTGGAACTCGCCGACAGTGTCGGTGATGGTCTTGCTGAAATCGGGCGTTTTGGCACTGGCCATGATCTTTTCCTTCAACTGCGTAATCGTGGGATGCGTCGTGCTAGGAGCCGGGCTCTTCTTGGCGGAGACCGGCGCAGGTTTTCTGGTTGGCTTCTTCGGCCAGTCAGGAGCGGCCTTGAGGGCCTTGGTCTTGGCTTTCGTCGCCATGACTCTCGGCGCTTCGGCCTGGGTGCGTTCGACCTTCGGCTCCGGCTCCGCGGGCTTCGCCGCCTTCGGAGCGTCCGGCTTCAAGGCCCGCGAGGCATTCAGCGGTGTCGGTTCCGACTTGGCCGGAACCCCGGCAGAGGCCGCGGCATAAGCCTTTTCAGCGGAATCGCTTTGCGTGTCAGCTTCGTCGGCCATGCCGTCCTCGTCATTCCCGCAGCGGGCGCGAACCTCTTTGCTGCAGTGCACAAAATAGGGAGGCGGCCGGCAGAGTCAAGGATATTTTGTGCAGCGCACAATCGGAGAGGTCAGCGGGTCCGCACATAGCGCCCCGGCGCATCTTCGATCACCGCGTCTGACTTGTCCTCGCCCGGCTTGCGCTTGCCCTTGACCGGAACGCGCGCGCCGTCCTGTGTGGTGAGCCATTGCAGCCAGTCGGGCCACCAGCTTCCCTTGTGCTCGGTGGCGCCGCCGACGAACGCATCGAACGATCCGCAGGCCGCGTCGTTGGTCCAGTACTGGTACTTCTGCGCCGCCGGCGGGTTGACCACGCCGGCGATGTGGCCGCTGCCGGCAAGCACGAAGCGCGCCGGGCCCGCCAGATGCTCGAGCATGCGGAACACACTCCCGGCCGGGGCGATATGATCCTCCCGCCCGGCCTGAACATAAGCCGGCGTCTGCACCCGCGCGAGGTCGATCGGCGTGCCGTCGGCGGAAAGCGCGTCGGGCTCGACCAGCCGGTTGTCGCGATAGAGATCGCGCAAGTAGGCGAGGTGCCACTTCGCGGGCAGGTTGGTGACATCCCCGTTCCAGTGCAGCAGGTCGAACGACGGATACTCCTCGCCGAGGAGGTAGTTATTGACCACGTAACTCCAGATCAGATCGTTGCCGCGCAGCAGGTTGAAGGTCGCGGCCATGTAGCGACCGTCGAGGAAGCCCGCCTGGCTCGCCTGTTCGATCAGTCCCAGTTGGGCATCGTCGACGAACAGCTTGAGATCGCCCGGTGCGCTGAAATCGACTTGCGCGGTGAAGAACGTCGCGCTCGCGACCTTGCTCGCCTCGCCGCGCCGCGCGAGCACGGCCAGCGTGGCGGCGAGCGTCGTGCCCGCGACGCAGTAGCCGATCGCGTGGACCGCAGGCACCTCCAGCCGCTCGCGGATATGGTCGATCGCGGCGATCTGCGCGCGGACGTAATCGTCCCACGTCACCTCGGCCATGCTTTCGTCGGCCGATTTCCAGCTGATCATGAAGACCGTCAGCCCCTGGTCGACGGCCCACTTCACGAAGCTCTTCTTGGGATTGAGATCGAGAATGTAGAAGCGGTTGATCCACGGTGGGAAGATTACCAGCGGCACCGCCAGCACTTCGTCCGTGGCGGGCGCGTACTGGATCAACTGGAACAGCGGCGTCTCGAACACCACCTTGCCCGGCGTCGCTGCGATCGTCTCACCGAGCTTGAACGCATCGGGCGTCGAATGGGTGAGTTGCCCGCGTTCAAGATCGGCGGCAAGGTGCTCCATGCCTTTGACCAGGTTCTCGCCATGGGTTTCGAGCGTGCGCTCGACCACCACCGGGTTGAGCAGGGGGAAATGGTCGGGGCTCATCGCGTCGAGCATTGTCCGGGTGGCGAAGCGCAGCTGATCGCGCTGTTCCTCCGTCAGCCCTTCGGCATGCCCGGCCATCGCTTCGATGCGCTCGGCGAACAGAAGGTAAGTCTGATGGATCAACGCATAGAGCGGCTGGTCGCGCCATCGGGGATCGGCGAACCGGCGGTCCGTGCGGGGAAGCTGGGGATCGCCGCCGCGCTCGTACTGGCCCAGCACATCGCCCCACAGCGCCATGCCATCGCGCCATAGTTCCGCCTGGGCTTCGGGATCGGCGAACGGAGCCACGCCGCGAAACGCCGCGAGCCATTCGGCGGGATCGAGCAGCAGGGGCGGCGGTTCGGCACCGCGCGCGGGGAGGGCGTAGAACTCTCGCCACAAGTGCTGCAGCTTGTCGGCGCTCTCCGCCCACTGTCCGGCCCCGGCGGCGGGTGGCGCGAAAGCGGCGAGCATCGTGTCGACCGCCTCAACCTGCAGATCGAGCAGGTCGGCGAAGGTTTTTGCGGGATCGGCCATCGCGGGCAGCTTAGCTGCGGTCGGTGAAATTTGTGAGTCCCATCGCATTGCAATGCAGCAACTTCGATTGCGCTCCCACCACGCATGCGTCACAATCGCACCCCGCACGGGCAATTCCGCCCTCGCGACATGGATACAAGAGGTCATGGATACCGATTTCTACCGCATCAAGCGCCTGCCGCCCTACGTCATCGCCGAAGTCAATGCGATGCGGGCAGCAGCACGCGCAAGCGGTAGGGACATCATCGACCTCGGCATGGGCAACCCGGACCTGCCGCCGCCGCAACACGTGATCGACAAGCTGTGCGAAGTCGCACAGCGACCGGACGCGCATGGCTATTCGCAGTCGAAGGGCATTCCCGGGCTGCGCAAGGCCCAGGCGAACTACTACCAGCGCCGCTGGGGGGTTGAGCTCGATCCCGAGAGCGAAGTGGTGGTCACGCTTGGCTCGAAGGAGGGGCTCGCGAGCCTCGCCACAGCGATCACCGCGCCGGGCGATACGATCCTTGCTCCCAACCCGAGCTACCCGATTCACATGTTCGGGTTCGTGATCGCCGGGGCGACGATCCGCGCCGTGCCGACCACGCCCGACGAACGCTACTGGGATTCGCTCGAGCGCGCGATGCGTTTCACCACCCCTCGGCCGACGGTGCTGGTGGTGAATTATCCGTCCAACCCGACCGCCGAAGTGGTCGATCTCGCATTCTACCAGAAGCTGGTCGACTGGGCGAAGGAGAACAAGGTGTGGGTCCTCTCCGACCTCGCCTATTCGGAACTCTACTACAACGGCAAGCCCACCCCCTCGATCCTCCAGGCCAAGGGCGCGAAGGACGTGGCGATCGAGTTCACCTCGCTGTCGAAGACGTTTTCGATGGCCGGGTGGCGGATCGGCTTTGCGGTCGGCAACAAGACGCTGATCTCGGCATTGACCCGGGTGAAGAGCTACATCGATTATGGCGCTTTCACCCCGCTCCAGGCGGCCGCCTGCGCGGCGCTCAACGGGCCGCAAGACATCGTCGCGAAGAACCGCGAGCTCTATCACAAGCGGCGTGACGTGATGGTCGATGCCTTCGGCCGCGCCGGGTGGGACATCCCCCCGCCCGAAGCCTCGATGTTCGCCTGGGCGCCGCTTCCGGCCGCGCTCAAGGACATGGGCAGCCTCGAGTTCTCCAAGCAACTGCTGACCCATGCCGACGTCGCCGTCGCACCCGGCGTCGGTTACGGCGAGGATGGCGAGGGCTATGTGCGCATTGCGCTGGTCGAGAACGAGCAGCGCCTGCGCCAGGCCGCGCGCAACATCCGCCGTTACCTCCAGTCGATGGGAGTCAACGCTTCGGCGGCATAAGCCGCCCGGGCTGCCGGTGCATGCGCCGGCAGCCCGGCGCTTTTCAAATCACTGTACTCGACGTTCCAATTGACCGCTGGCGGGCGGCGGAAAAGCTGCTTATCGTCCTCTTTGGAGTGGATTTCCTGGAGAGAGGCAGATGGCCACCGGTGCCGCGACGCGCACGCTCGACGTCGCTGAGTTCCTGCAGGGGCTGACGCTGACCCCTTTTCACCGGCGGATCCTGATCCTGTCATGCCTGGTGACATTCTTCGACGGGCTCGACTTCTCGCTGATTGCCTACACGCTGCCCTACATTCGCGACGAGATGTCGCTGTCGGACGCGATGACCGGCTATGTCAGCTCGGCTGCCTTTCTCGGTCAGATGATCGGCTCGCTGGTCGGGTCGTACATCGCCGACGTGCTCGGGCGGCGGCCGGTGATCCTGCTGTGCACCGTGATGAGCGCGCTGCTGACCTTCATCACCGGCTTTGCCGGATCACCCGAGATGCTGATGGTCCTGCGGTTCCTCGGCGGGCTCGCGATCGGTGGCCTGCTGGCGCCCGCGTGGTCGCTCAACATCGAGGCGATGCCCGCGGGTAAGCGCGCGACCGCCGTTACCGTGATCATGCTCGGTTTCAGCACGGGCGCTTCGGCCGCAGGGCCGATCACCAATTTTGTCGCGCCTTATTTCGGATGGCATTACGTGTTCTTCGTCTGCGGCGCGCTGACCCTTGTGCTGGCGCTCGCGCTGCAGTTCACGCTGCCCGAATCCGCCCGCTGGCTGGTAGCCAAGAACAAGCCGGCGGCGCGCATCGTCCCACTCCTCAGCCGCTTCGAGCCGGCGACCGACTTCAGCCGTTTCGACAGCTTCGCGCTGTCGGACGAGCACAAGACCGGGAACAGGAATTCGCCGCTGGCGAAGTTCCTCGGGCTGTTCCACGGATGGCTGGCCTGGATCACACCATTGATCTGGGCCGCCTATTTCTGCAGCTCGTTCTCGATCTATCTCAAGTCCAGCTATGGCGTGCTGTTCCTCGAAATCCTCGGGGTCGACCGGCAGGAAGCTGCGTGGATCAGCGCCGCAGGCGGCATCACCGGCGCGGTGGCGGGCGTATTATTGCTTATGCTCACGGAAAAGCGCGGACCGGGCTGGATCACGCTCGCGCCGCTGTTGGCGATCCCGTTCACACTGCTGGTCGGATTCGGGATCGTGCTCGACGGGCCGCTTTTCATACCCGTGATTTTCACCGGCATGGTCCTGGTCGGTGCAGGACACGCGGCCGTTATCTCGATCACCAGCGTCTATTACCCAAGCGCGATCCGCGCGACCGGCGGCGGCTGGGCAAGCTTCATGGCCAAGTTCGCCGCGGTCGCGGCGCCGATCATCGGGGGGTACTATTTCCTCTCGGGTCCGCTGGCGGTGCTCAACGGCTACAACGCCACCGCGATCGCGCTGGTGGGGGTCGTGGCCGGGGTGCTGGCAGTGGCCCATTTCGCGCGCAAACTGAACTCGGCGCCATCGGAGGCGGTGGTTCCGGCCGAAGCCCCCACCGCCGCGTGACGGTGCGGACCTCGCTGCTCGCGACCGGAATGAGACCGGTGTGGGAACGCACTTAACCTAGGTTCGTCTAGCCCGCAGCAATCCAGAACGGAGACCTGCCCATGAAGAAGCTCGCCATCCTGTTCACCGGCGCCGCGGCGCTCGCGCTTTCCGCCTGCGGCGGCGCCAACGATAGCGCGGCCGATGATGCCGCGGACACCACCACCGTGGTGCATGAAGACGTTCCTGTCACGACCGAGACTGCCGTGGTGAACGATGCCGATGGCACCGACAGCGCCGCGCCCGACACGGTGACGGTCGACAGCAACGGAGTGAAGGTCGACATCGACAGCAATGGCACCGCCGTGAAGGCCGACAGTAAAGGCGGCTCCGTTTCGGTCAGCGATCGGTAACTAGCCGAGCGCGCGGTACTCCATCGCGCCGCCGGTCGGCACGGCCGACGGCAGCGGTTTACCTTGTTCCAGCAGGAGCTGCGGGTATTCGCGCAGCACGCTTTCGGCGTCGGTCACGGCGATCACCTCGCCCGCCTCGCCGAGATGGAGCATCGCGCCGTAGATCACGAACAGCACATCGGTCGGCTCATTCGCATGGTCGGCGACCTTCAGAGTGTGTGTGCTGCCCGGCGGCTCGAACAGGTACGATCCATTGCGATTCGGCGGGCTGTCCGGATATTCGAGGTAGGCCCACTCACCGGCGAGCGTGAACGCGTGGACTTCGCCCGTATGCTTATGCGGCGCGACGAGGACGCCGGGCTCGAACACCATCCGCACAGCGAACCGGCCGCCTTCGATGTCGGCCATCAGCAGCTTCAGCTTGATGCGTGGATCGCCCGCCCAGCCGTCGGCCCACGGCAGCGAGTTCGACGCCGCGTGGAAGGATTTCGGAACCATCGTCATCCGCAGCGCTCCTCCGGTGATACCGCCGGTCTAGTCCCGCCCGAGCCGCGCGTCGACATGCAGCTCCGCGCGCACCACGTCGCGGAACGTACCGATGAGGTTGCCCCGGTCCCACACTTCGAAGCGGCGGCGGCCGAACAGGCCGCCTCTGCGCGCGACGATCAAGTGGTGGCGATAATGGCGCCAGTCGGAGGTATCCACGGCTAGGACTCTTGGCCGGGCTGGACGACCTGCACGATCCGCAGGCTGCGGTAGGCGCCCAGCCTGTTGGGCCAGTTGATGGCGTCGCCGCAGCGCATGCCGATCAGGCCCGCGCCGACGGGGGTGAGCACGGAGAGCCTGTGCTGCTCCATGTCGGCGTCGTGCGGATAGACCAGCTGGACGGAATGCGTCTCGCCACTGGCTTCGTCGATGAATTCGACGTGCGACAGCATCGTCACCACGTCGGCCGGCACGTCCGCCGGGCCCGTGGTGCTGGCGCGATCGATCTCTTCCAGCAGCAGCCCGGCCGCCAGTGAAGATCTGGCAAGCGACGCGTGCGCCAGCTCGGCCAGTGCGTCGGCCTCGCTGTCAATGAGCGTGATGGGCGGCCTGACACCGCTCGAAAGTTCGGTTTGCATTGCTCGTTTTCCCGAAAGCCCGCGCCGAAGACGCATGAGCGCTGTTGTTAGGGTGGGAAGACCCCGAGCTCTGCTGGTGCGTAAGTGCGAGCTCGGGGCTAAATGCCTGCGAGCAATTGGCCGCCGTGGTGCCGGATCGAGGAGAAAGCGTTTCGCACAATTGAAAGATGAGCCTTCCGCGCGGCGAGTCAAGGGGCGGCAGGTTGCCCGGTCGAGACCGCCGCAGCGCGTCGCCAGCCGCATCGCCGCTGAGATTTACGGCTGCGCGCGCAGCGCGTTGCGGATCTCCCACTTTCGCGCGGCTGGCGAGGCAGCACCGCAGCTCGCGCATGAAGCCGGGGCTGTTGGCCTCGCACGAGAAATGCCGCCCGCCGATCGTCATTCCGTAGAGCGCGCGCGAACCAGCTTCGGTTTGTCGTCGCTTATGCCCGAGTCTTTTGCACAGCGGGCCCGCGTCGAGCAAAGCGCATTGCGCGGGGGGAGGGCATTCGCTAGTGGCGCCCGTTCCGGCCCGATGGCGGAGTGGTTACGCAGAGGACTGCAAATCCTTGCACGCCGGT
>CAYNXB010000069.1:0-14610 GCA_964401045.1 uncultured Sphingomonadaceae bacterium
TGGCGCAGCCGCATGCACAAATTGGCCTGGCGACATCCGAACCAGGAGAATTCCCCAATGTCATTGCAGCTCGGACAAACCGCCCCCGATTTCCAGCAGGACAGCACGCAAGGCCCGATCTCGTTTCACGAATGGCTCGGCGATAGCTGGGGCGTGCTGTTCAGTCATCCCAAGGACTTCACCCCCGTGTGCACCACCGAACTGGGCGAAGTGGCGCGGCTGCGGCCTGAATGGGACAAGCGCAACGTCAAGGTGATCGGCCTGTCGGTCGATCCGGTCGATTCCCACCACAAGTGGGAAGGGGACATCGCGGAGACCCAGGGCCACACGGTCGATTTCCCGATGCTCGCCGATGCGGACGGCAAGGTGTCGAGCCTCTACGGCATGGTCCATCCCGAGACCGACCCGACGATCACCGTTCGATCGGTCTACGTGATCGATCCGAACAAAAAGGTCCGTCTGATCCTGACCTATCCGCCGAGCACAGGGCGCAACTTCGTCGAGATCCTGCGAGCGATCGACAGCTTGCAACTGACCGACGCGCGGGGCGTATCGACCCCGGTAAACTGGAACCCCGGCGAGCGCGTGGTAATCTCGCCCAAGCTGTCCGACGAGGATGCGCTGGCGAAGTTCCCGCAGGGCTTCGAAACCAAGAAGCCGTACCTGCGGCTGGTAGATCTGGGATGAACCCCGCAGGGCCATCCGCATGACCACCGTGGTGGTCGATATCTTTTGCGCGATCCTGTTCGTCGCTGGGGTAACGATCGCTCTGCGAGGCGCCCGCAAATCGCGCGGCAGCAATCAGGCCTCGCCATCGCCGGAAACCTACGTCACGCGGATCGCCGGTACGATGATGGCCGTGTTCGCGCTCGCGCTGGCAACGATGATGACGGTATTCGCGATGTCCAGCAACTGACTTAGGCGTCGGCTTTCGCGCCCTTGAGCATCGCCGTTTCGCTGGCGGTGGAGGCGGGGCCGGTGTTGCGCTTGTTGAGCCCGAACTCGCGCGGGTTGCGGTCGAACGGCTCGGGGTGCCCTTCGCTGACGGTCAGGCCGAAGATCGGCGAGAGGCCCGGATGGCGGCCGAGTCCGCCGTAAAGGTCCATCCCGCGCTCGATCCAGTCACGCAGCGGATCGTCCTCCGCCAGCGCTGGAATGTCGGCGACCGAGGCGAGCCACAGGAAGCAGGCGAGCAGGCGATAATCGACGTAGTTGGGGCTTTCGCCGCCAAACCAGGGATGTTCACGCAGCGTGCCGCGCAGCGGCTCGAGCGCGGCGGAGATGCTCGGAAGGCGGTCCTCGCGACCGACGACGAGGTCTTCCAGCTTGGCGCCCATCATCCTCTCGCGGGATTCCGTGACATAGGCGTGGTCGCATTCGAGTGAGCGGTCGCGGTAGCTCTTGACGTAGCAGCGCATCCACGGACCGACGCCGGTGCTCCACAGCCACTGCTCGATGAACTGACCGCAGACCTTCACGCTCGGATCGCCGATCAGCGTCGGACGGTCGGGATATTTGTCATCCAGGTATTCGGCGATCAGCCAGCTATCGAGGATCCACTGGCCGTCATCGACGATCGCCGGCAGGCGCTCGGTCTTGCCGCCGGTGCGCTCCATGATCCCGGTGAAGCCGCCGGGCACGATCTCTATCTCGAAGCCCTTGTGCGCCACGGCATACTTGGTCGCCCACACGAAGGGGCTGATCGTGGCGCCCGATGCCACCTGCAGGTCGTAAAGGGTGATCCGGTTGTCCTGAGCCATCGGCGGGTCCTCTCGCGTGTTCGTTGATTCGGTCCGGTTTCTACGCTGTCGCCCGCGACGCGGCTAGCGAAAGGGATCGGCCCGATAAGTGTCGGCCCGCCTTACACCGTTAACCAGTGGTAAGGTTTTGCAAACCATCGTGTGGCGCAGGAAAGCTTGAGAAGGGGATTCTGGCACGCGCCGTGCTTTGTATATCGGCGTTCAGCAAGTCTTCGAACGAGGCGGGGCCCCTGTCCCCCCTGGTCTCCAAAAAGGCCCCGCCTCCCCGAAGATTCCCCCTTAGACATGCCTCAAGCGCCCGCGTCCGCGTCCGCAGGCTTTGGCTTTCCCCCGCAGCATCGCTGATCCGGCGCGCGTTCCCGCTTGCGGGCTGCTAATCGCAGCCCGAACCCTGTCATATGTGTATGATGAAATCCCGGTCTCATAGGGACCGAGAGGCCGCCCGCCGCGACGCGAGTGTGAGCAAGGAGATCGCGTGCGCGGATGCGCGTGCGGAAAATCAGGAAGCTTTCGCGACCTGCTTCTCGTCGAGCAGCGTCTGCAATTCGCCAGCCTCGTACATCTCCATCATGATGTCGCTGCCGCCGACGAACTCGCCCTTGACGTAGAGCTGGGGGATGGTTGGCCAGTCGGAAAAAGCCTTGATGCCCTGGCGGATTTCCATGTCCTGCAGCACGTCGACGCTATCGTAAGCCACACCGCAGTGGTCGAGGATCGCCACCGCCCGGCTGGAGAAGCCGCATTGCGGGAACAGCGGGGTTCCCTTCATGAAGAGGACCACGTCACTGCTCGAGACGATGTCGGAAAGTCGCTGGTTGGTGTCGGTCATAGTCTCCGGTCTCGAAGGCGAAATCTGTGTCAGGCTCAATTGGGGACCGATGTGATCACTTGCAAGGCGTGGAGCTCTCCGCCCATTCGCCCTCCGAGCGCGTCGTAGACCATCTTGTGCTGCTGCACCCGGCTCTTGCCGGCGAACGCAGATGAGGAGACGCGCGCGCAGTAGTGATTGCCGTCCCCGGCGAGGTCGTCGATCGTCACCTCGGCATCGGGCAGGGCTGCCTCAATCAGCGCCGCAATATCGGTGGCGACCATCCCCATCGGATCAGCTTTCGCTCATCAGTTGGCGGCGCGCCTCGACAGCCTTCTCATCAAGCGCGGCGCGCACGCCAGCCTCGTCGATGTCGATCCCCGCAGCGATGAGGTCACCGAGAATCTTGCGGATCACGTCACCGTCGCCCGCTTCCTCGAAGTCGGCCTGGATCACCTCCTTGCCGTAGGCGTCGGTCTCTTCCGCGGTGAGGCCCATCTTTTCCGCCGCCCAGTGGCCCATCAGCCGGTTGCGGCGCGCGGCGACACGGAACGCCATGTTCTCGTCCATCGCGAACTTCGCTTCCTCGCCCCGTTGGCGATCCTTGAAATCAGTCATCGTCGGCCTTTCGGTGTCTGCATTTCGCTGCGCTTAGCGCGGGGGCCGTTCAGGCGGCAAGGGCCGTGCCTTTGGCGAGCCAGGGCATATCGCGCGCCTGGCGGGCTTCGTAGGCGTCGATCGCGCTGCCGCTCTCCATCGTCAGGCCCACCTCGTCGAGGCCGGCCATCAGGCAATGCTTGCGGAACGAATCGATCTCGAAAGTGAATCGGTCCTGGAACGCTGTCGTCACGGTTTGATGCTCGAGGTCGATCGCGATCGGATCGGTCCTGGCGACTTCCATCAGCCGGTCGACCGCCTCCTGCGGCAGCGCCACGGTGACGATGCCGTTCTTGAACGCGTTGCCCGAGAAGATGTCCGAGAAGCTCGGTGCGATCACTGCCTTCACGCCCATGTCGAGGAGCGCCCAGGCGGCGTGCTCGCGGCTCGATCCGCAGCCGAAGTTGTCACCCGCGATAACTATCGGCGCGCCCGCGAACTCGGGGTCGTCGAACACGTTGCCCTCTTCAGCGCGTATCGCCTCGAACGCGCCGCGGCCAAGGCCCTCCCGGCTGATCGTTTTGAGCCAGGCGGCCGGGATGATGAGGTCGGTGTCGACGTTCTTGCGGCCGAACGGATACGCGCGGCCTACGACGGTGCTGACGGGTTCCATCAGTCGGTCTCGGGAGGCTCGCCGGAGGGGATCGGCGGAAGCTGCTCGGGATCGTGCTTCTTTTCGCGGCGCTTGTTCACATACAGCACCGCAGCGGCGACGGCAGCCGATCCGATCGCGCCCGCGATCGCGGCTTTGCCCTTTGGAAAACGCTTGCTCATGGCTTTACTCATTGGGGTTGCGGGTGACCGGAGGCAAGGGTTCGTACGCGCTCAATGAAGGAAATCGCGTAACGCTCCCCAACGTTTTTCTTTCTCCTCAAGCGGGATCGATGCGTTCGCGGGGCTCGAGGAGGGGAGAGGAACGAGCGCCAGCCCGCTGTCCGCCAGCAGCCGCGTCCCGATCGCGGCGGACTTGGCGCCGTTGAACGCCACCGCCCGCAAGTGGTGAAGCGAGGTGGCGAGCTTGACCAGTTCGTTGTGCTGCACCGCGCGGATCGCGGCGTCGAGGCTTCCGGGGCGCTCCGCCGAGGCGACCGTATCCCACAGGCCGACCTTCGCCTGCAGCAGCGCGGCAAGCCGCTCCTCGTACGGCAGCGAGACGAGGCAGACCCCGACCACCGGCCCGACGAGTTGCCAGAAGCGGTTCTGCGGATGGGCATAGTAGCGCCGCTCGGCCAGCGAGCGTTCTCCCGGCAAGCTGCCGAGGATCAGCACCCGCGTGTCAGGCGCGACCACTGGCGCGAAGGAGGATTTGCGGCCCTTAGTCGGCAAGCTCGCGCACATCGGTGAGCTTGCCCGTTACCGCCGCCGCCGCCGCCATCGCGGGCGATACCAGGTGCGTTCGCGCGCCCGGGCCCTGACGGCCGACGAAGTTGCGGTTGCTGGTGCTGGCGCAGCGTTCGCCCGCCGGAACCTTGTCGGGGTTCATGCCGAGACACGCCGAACAGCCCGGCTCGCGCCATTCGAGGCCGGCTTCGATGAACACCTTGTCCAGCCCTTCCGCTTCGGCCTGCTCCTTCACCAACCCCGATCCGGGGACGACGATGCCCCAGCGGATGTTGGCGTGCTTGGTACGGCCCTTGAGCACGGCAGCGGCGGCGCGCAGATCTTCGATGCGGCTGTTGGTGCAACTGCCGATGAACACGTTCTGCACTTCGACTTCTGCGATCCGCTGCCCGGGTTCGAGGCCCATGTAATCGAGACTCGCGCGCGCGGCCTGCTGCTTGGACGGATCGGCGAAGCTCGCCGGATCGGGCACGATGCCGCCGATGGCAACGGTGTCTTCGGGGCTGGTGCCCCAGGTCACCGTCGGCTCGACCTTGGTGGCATCGATCACCACCGATTTGTCGAAGGTCGCGCCATCGTCGGTTTTGAGCGTACGCCAGTACTCGACGGCACGGTCCCAATCTTCTCCCTTGGGCGAGAGTGGGCGGCCCTTCAGGTAGGCGAAAGTCGTCTCGTCGGGCGCAACCATGCCCGCGCGCGCGCCGCCTTCGATGCTCATGTTGCACACGGTGAGGCGGCTCTCGACGCTCATCTCCTCGAACACCTTGCCGCGATATTCGATCACATGGCCGGTGGCGCCGGCAGTGCCGATCACGCCGATGATGTGGAGGATAAGGTCCTTCGAGGTGACGCCCGGGCCGAGATCGCCCTCGACGCGCACTTCCATGGTTTTCCAGTCGCGCAGCAGCAGCGTCTGCGTGGCGAGCACGTGCTCGACCTCGCTGGTGCCGATGCCGAACGCCAGCGCCCCGACGCCGCCGTGCGCGGCGGTGTGGCTGTCGCCGCACACGATCGTCGCGCCGGGCAAGCTGAAGCCCTGCTCCGGCCCAATCACGTGCACAATGCCCTGCTCGCGTGCAGTCGCGCCGAAATAACGCACGCCGAATTCGGGAGCGTTGCGTTCCAGTGCTTCGAGTTGCTGAGCGCTTTCCCGGTCGGCAATCGGCAGGCGGTTGCCTTGTGCATCGACGCGCGCGGTGGTCGGAAGATTATGATCGGGCACGGCCAGGGTCAGCTCCGGGCGCCGGACTTTCCGCCCGCTCAGGCGGAGCGCTTCGAACGCTTGCGGGCTGGTGACTTCGTGAACCAGGTGCCGATCGATGAAGATCAGGCAGGTTCCATCGGGACGGCGCTCGATAACGTGGGCGTCCCAGATCTTGTCGTAAAGTGTGCGGGGGCGGGTGACCATGGCTTTCGCCTAGTCTCGCCGCCCCCGCACTGACAAGGTATCAAAACTTCAGCGGCCTCAAGACCTAGCGGTGGTTACGCCAGTCGTTGTGGTGGTTGCGGCCGTTGTAGTTGTTTGACTGCCTGATCAGCTGGTTGCGGACCATGTCGATCCGGGTGTTCAGCATGCTCAGCTCGCCGCGGGTGAAGCCGTTGCGGGCGTAGCGGCTGTAGAGCTGCTGCAACTGGTCGACCTTGTTCGATAGCCGGTTTTCTTCGCTGCGCGAAAGCCCGCGGGCGCGATCGATCTGCCGGTCGAGCTGGTTGAGCTCGGCGCGGATCTGGCGGGCGTCGTTCCAGCTCGCGGCTGAGGCCGGAGTGGTGAGCAGCGCGCCGGCAACAAGCGCCAGCGGGGCGGCGATCAGAAACTTCTTCATGGCGATACTCCTTCATTCGTTCATGTTTCAGCGTGTGCTGATGAACGAGGTATGCGGGAGGCGGTTCCGGTTGTCGCGTCGCCTTTGGTAAGATTGTGTCGCGGACCTGTTGCAATGCTTGCTGGAAGCTGCACGACAGGAAGCCTATGATTCAGTCATGACCTGGCTCATTCCCGCGCTGATCGTGCTCGCCACCGTGCTGGCGATGGAAGGCGTCGCGTGGGCGAGCCATAAGTACGTAATGCACGGCTTCGCGTGGAGCTGGCATCGCGATCACCACGAGCCGCACGACAAGAAGCTGGAGAAGAACGACCGTTTCGGAGTGATCGGCGCGGTGCTCAGCATTGGGCTGTTCGCCGCCGGGTCGCCCATGGTCATGGGCGCGGACGCGTGGTGGCCGGGGACCTGGCTCGGACTGGGCGTGCTGCTCTACGGCGTGATCTACACGCTGATCCACGACGGGCTGGTCCACCAGCGCTGGTTCCGCTGGGTGCCGCGGCGCGGCTATGCCAAGCGGCTGGTGCAGGCGCACAAGCTGCACCACGCCACGACATCGAAGGAAGGCGGCGTCAGCTTCGGTTTCGTGTTCGCGCGCGATCCCGTCAGGCTCAAGGCTGAGCTTCAGCGTCAGCGGCAGCGGGAAACCGCGATTTAGCCTGCGGCAAGACGCGCCGCATGCTGCTTCACCAGCGCGATCATGTTCGGCACGCCCTGGGTGCGGTTGGAGCTGAGCTGGTTCTTCAAGTCGAACGGCGCGAGGGCGCCGGTGACGTCCATTACGGCGACTTCGGCAGCCGGCTTGTCCTGCACCGCCGACAGCACCAGCGCGACAATGCCCTTGGTGATCGCGGCGTTGCTATCGGCGAGAAAATGCAGTCTCCCGTCCGCCTGCGTGGGATAGACCCACACGCTGGCCGAGCAGCCCCGCACCTGGGTCGCATCGGTTTTGAGCGCGTCGGGCATCGCCTCCAGCTCGCGGCCGAGTTCGATCAGCAGGCGGTAACGCTCGTCGGCGTCGAGAAATTCGTATTCTTCGAGGATGTCGGAGAGGGAGCGCACTTATTTTCCCGTTCGCCCTGAGCTTGTCGAAAGGCCGCTCTTACTTCGTCGGTAGCAGAAGGGAAGAACGGTGGCGCGACAAGTGCGCCACGAACGGAATAAAGCCTCGTTCAGAGATCCACACCGCTCGCGATCGCTTCGAGCTTGCGGATGCGCTCTTTCAAGTCCGCAATCTCGATCCGTGCGGCGCCTTCGCGCGAGCCGGTGTCTATCTCGGGGCGGCCGCCGCGCATCGTATCGAGCTCGCGCAGCTTGAGTGACAGCCAGCCTTGCCAGCCGGCAAGCGCGGTCAGCGCGAGCACCATCACGCCGGCGAGAGCGGAAAATGCAATCAACAGCTCCTGGCTCATTGCTTCGACCTTTCCTCGATCTTGTCGGCGGTGTCGCGGAGCGCGTCGATCTCGGCGGACAGGCGCGTGGCTCCACGATCGTCGATCGCGATGCGCTCGAGTACCTTGATGCGCTCGCGCAGTTCCTCGACCTCGTGCTGGAGCGCAGCCTCGCGCTCTCCGCCTTCCATGCGTTGCACTTTGCCGCGCTTGTCTTCGAACATGCCGTGCTGGGCGAGGTGCCTGGCCTTCCAGGCGCTGTAGATCAGCCCGGCGATGACGATGACCAGGACGAATTCAAAAGGGTTCATTGCACCTTCCCCCCATCTTTCGAGCTTGCGCCCTCGCGCAGGCGCTCGATCTCGTGGCCGAGGCGGTAGCCGCTGTCGGTGACGATCCGCTCGATGTTGATCAGCCGGTCCTGCACCGCGCCGAGTTCGGCACGCAGCTGTGCGTTTTCCTGGGTCAACAGCTTGACCCGCTCGGTGGCCTCGTTGGTGATCTGCGGGTGCATCGGCTTGCCCCACATGCTTTCCAGCGGGTAGCCGTGCTTGATCTTCATGCGGGTGTTGTGGACCCAGCCGAAGATGCTCACGCCGACGACGGTAACCGTACCGAGCACGCCGATAGTGACGATCATCAGGATATCGTCGGGGCTCATCGGTCGCTTCCTTCCACTTCGCGTTTCGCCGCAGCGGCCGGGCGCTGATCGCGCAGGGCTTCGATTTCACTGGCGAGGTTGTAGCTCTTGTCGGTGACGATGCGCTCGAGCACCGCCAGGCGATCCTCCGAGGCTTCGAGCCGGTCGATGAGGCGCGCGTTCTCCGTCTTGAGGCGCAAGACTTCGTCGCTATCGCCGCTGCCCCGCCGATGGCGGCGGCCGCGGCGATGTTCATCCACGGGCAGGCCGTGGTGGGCCATGATCCACACCCTGGCGATGCCGCCAAGCGAGCCGATCGCGATGATACCGAGCACGAATTCCGGACCACCCCAATTCATCTGCCTGTTCCTTCGTTGACTGCCGCGCTCAGTTGGCCGGCTTGGTGCGGTGTTCGAGCAGTTCTTCCACCCGATGCTGATCGCGCAGCGCTTCGATCTGGGTGGCGACGTCGTAGCCCTTGTCGGTGACGATGCGCTCGAGCACCCGGACCCGGTCTTCCAGCTCCTTGTTGCTGGCCGCGTATTGCGCGGCTTTCTCCGCGCTGTTCTGGGCGGTGGTGGTGAGGCGCCTTTCCTCGAGCCGGGCGCGGCTTCGCACCCATACGATTGCGATGACCATCGCGAACGGCGCGATTGCCCCGACTATGGCAACCAGATCGTTCATCAAATTCCTCCCTTGGGCGTCGGCGCTTCGAGCTGCGCCTCAACCTTGCGTTGGTCGCGCAGCGCCTCGATCTGCGTAGCCACGTCATATCCGCCGTCGGTGACGATGCGTTCGAGCACGCGGACCCGGTCCTCCAGCTCGGCCACGCGGCTGGCATATTGCGCGGCGCGTTCGGCGGTACTGTTGGCGGTCGCCTCGAACTGCATCCTGAGCATTTCCTTGCGGTGTTTGGTCCACATCGCGAAGAATGGGATCGCCAGCGCCATGATAGGGATCAGCAGGACGAGTGTGCCTTCCACTTCGGTATTCCTTTTTCGTGTCGCCGTTCAGCGCAGTTGTTCGATTTCGGACGAAAGGCGCGGGTTGCTCGTCACGTAGAAGCTTTCCACATCGGCCAGGCGGCGGTCGATGTCGCGGAAGCGGGCGCGGATCTCGCGCGCGGTGCGCTTGGGCGACTGGCGGACGCGCTGCCAATAGCGTTGCTCATCCTGGTCAACGTAGAGGTGTGGCGGCTTCTTGGCTGCGAGGAAGCCGAGCGCGAAGTAGGCGAAGAAGCCAATGCCGGTCGACATCGTCAACAGGATGAACGCCAACCGCCACCAGATCGCGTTGATCCCGGTGTAGTCTTCGAGCCCCGAGCAGACGCCCATCAGCTTGGCGTTCTGCTTGTCGCGGTAGAAGCGGGTACGTTCGCTGGTCACTTGCGCTCTCCCTTGGTCGCGAGCAGGCGATCGAGCTCGCGCAGCGGTTCGTTGTCGATGGCGCGGTCCGACTGGATACGGGCGACGCGGAAATCGGGGTTGTCGGCCGAAACCAGGCGTTCGACAGTGTCCATCCGCTCGTCGAGCCGCTTGGCGAGGTTGTAGAGCTCCTCGAGCAGCACCTCGTCGTCGTTGGTGATGGTCGCCGCGGTCTTCCACTTGGTGATGTAGTGGAAAATGATCCACGGCAGCGCGATGAAGATCGCGACGATAGCTACGAAACCCTCCACGAACTCAGCCCTCCTTGGTGTCGCCGCCCTTGCCGAGCGCGCGCTTCAATTCTTCCAGTTCCTCGTCGATCTTGTCCGATCCCTCGAGCGCGGCGATCTCGTCCGACAGTGTCGGTGGCCCGCCCTCGGCGATGCGCAGCGCATCCGCGCGCCCTTCCGCGTAATCGACCCGCCGTTCGAGCTGGTCGAAGCGGGCGAGGGCATCGTCGACCCGCTCGGTCGACAGGAGCGTGCGCAGCTTGACCCGGTTCTCGGCGCTTTCGAGCCGTGCGGCGATCTGGCTCTGCCGGCTGCGCGCCTCGCGCAGGCGGTTCTGAAGCTTCTGGATGTCGACCTCGTAGGCGCGCAGCGCGTCATCAAGCACGGTGATCTCGGCCTTGAGCTGGTCGCCCATGTCGGCTGCCTTCTTCTTCTCGACCAGCGCGGCGCGGGCGAGGTCCTCACGGTCCTTGGACAGCGCGAGCTGCGCCTTGTCCGCCCAGTCGGCCTGAAGCCGGTCGAGCTTGACGGTGTGGCGGTGCATCTCCTTCTGATCGGCGATCGTGCGCGCGGCGCTGGCGCGGACTTCGACCAGCGTCTCCTCCATTTCGAGGATGATCATGCGGATCATCTTCGCCGGATCGTCCGCCTGGTCGAGCAGGTCGTTGAAGTTGGCGGCGATGATGTCGCGGGTACGCGAGAAGATACCCATCAGGGGGACTCCGATCGTAGAGAAGTTGGACGCGAAATCCTGCGTCGGGGTGGGGCTGTTCCGCAAGCGCTCGATTTCGGCGGCGATGCGGGACGTGCCCCCGGAACGGCCGGGGGAACGGGCCGGAGCGCCGGCGGCACGGGACCGTGCGCCGCCATCGACCGGGGAGTCTCGCTCCGGCCCGAGGGGATTGAGCCTGGGATCTTCGGGCTTGGTCACGCCAGCTCTACGATTTCCGCAGACGCCAACAACGGCGCAGGCTTGGCCGCGAGTTGCTGATTGAGTGCGAATATGTTGAACGCGACCATCGCAGCAAGGCTGGCGAGAGCGGCCTTTCCAACGGGGCTGGCGATGAAGCTGCGGTCGAACATGATACCCTCCAAATGGTTATGCCCGGGTAAGAGCAAAGGGTGTGCCAAATGCCAAAAATGGCGGATTTTCGCGGGTTAGACGCGAGCGACCTTGTCACCCCGTTGGCGGTTCTTGCCAGTTGTTGGGAAAATACACTATATCTCGGGCCATGGCGGAGCGGGGGAACCAGTTCATCGGCCAGTCGGGCCAGTTCCTCGACGCGGTCGAGCGCGCCAGCCGCGCCGCGCCTATGCGCCGCCCGGTGCTGGTGGTCGGCGAGCGCGGCACCGGCAAGGAACTGATCGCCGAGCGCCTTCATCGACTGTCGAACCGCTGGGGCGAACCGCTGGTGACGATGAACTGCGCCGCGCTGCCGGAGACGCTGATCGAAGCCGAGCTGTTCGGCCACGAGGCCGGCTCCTTCACCGGCGCGACAAAGGCCCGCGTCGGCCGGTTCGAGGAAGCCGACCGCGGGACGCTGTTCCTTGACGAGCTGGCGACGCTGTCGATGGGGGCGCAGGAGCGGTTGCTACGCGCGGTCGAGTACGGCGAGGTGACGCGGATCGGCTCGTCGCGTCCTGTCAGCGTCGACGTGCGCATCGTCGCCGCGACCAATGAGAACCTGCCGCGCCTCGCCGCCGAGGGAAGGTTCCGCGCCGACCTGCTCGACCGGCTGAGCTTCGAGGTCATCACCCTTCCGCCGCTCCGTGCGCGCGAAGGCGACGTGGAAGTGCTAGCCGACTATTTCGGCCGGCGCATGGCGGCCGAGATCGGCTGGGAGGCGTGGCCCGGCTTCGCCGAGCATGTCGCGCGCCAGCTCGATGAATATGACTGGCCGGGCAATGTGCGCGAACTGCGCAACGTGGTCGAGCGCGCGGTCTACCGCTGGGACAATTGGGAGCAGCCGATCGCTCACGTCCAATTCGATCCGTTCGATAGTCCGTGGGTTCCGGCGGCTGCCCCGCGGCCTCCTTCGGAGCACGATGCGCCCGAGGAAGCCGTCCGGCCAGCGGTGCCTTCGTTCGATTCGATCGATGACTTGCGCCGCGCGGTCGACGCGCACGAACGCGCGATCGTTCTCCACGCCCTTGGCAAGCACCGCTGGAACCAGCGCCAGACCGCCAAGGCGCTGGGGCTGAGCTATGACCAGCTGCGCCACTGCATCAAGAAGCACGAGCTGGTGCAGTAAGCCTCAGGGCTTGGCCGCCGGCACATCAGGCAACGGCGGCAGCGCTCCCGAAGCGTCTTGCGCGAAGAAGAAATCGTCCCAGGTGAACCCGCCGACTCCGCGCGTGAACCACGGCGCGCGCGGCTGACCGGGTTGCATGTCGTAAACTGTGTCCTGATCGGCCTGGAAGCGGATGTTCATCCGCCAAGGCTTTCCGTCGATGATGAAATCGTACCACCCGCCGGAAGCGCCGTCGAAATGGAACGTATAGGTCCGTATCGAAGTGCCCTCGCGAGTGTGGAACAGCCAGTTGGCGGTCACCGTGTCGGACGCCGTGCGCACGAACTCGATGGTCGCGCCGAGATTTCCGTCGGCGGCGACCCATCCGAACGTCCGGCCTGCGAGGTCCGCCAGCAGGCCGCTCGCCGGGTAGGGCTGAGGGGCAGGCGACTGGCCCGTAACCGCAGGTGGCGCTTGCGCGGGCGCGGCTGCGGCGGTCGCCAGGGTGACAGGTACCAGGGCGCGCACGATCGCGCGCGTCATCGATACTCGAGCCTTCACTTGGACTCTCCGCGAATGATCTTGAGCCACGGATTGAGATCGGGCTCGGCGACCTTTCTCAGATGGTTGCGGTCGCGGTGGAGGAACGGCTCGGCCTGGCCGCGCACCAGCAGGGTTGTGTCGCTTATGTAGCTCCACGAGCCGTCGGGATGGAACTCGATCTCAAGTCGGAAGGACTCGGTGCGAAATGCCTGCTCGAGGAAGAAGGTCGAGGCGATTCCATATTCGGTTTCGCCGCGCTTCGATTGGACCGCCAGCTTCGTGTCATTCGCCCCGGCGTGCCCCGCGGAGAGGGCGACTTGCCCGCGCGGAATTGCGAGCGACTGGAGCACGAGGCCGGTCGCCGGTTCCCACAGCCAGTATCCGACCTGGTCGTGGAAGGAGATGTCTTCCTCCGCGGTGTTGACGTGCTGATGATAGCGCAGGCCGTAGAATAGCTGCGGGCCGTTCGCCTGCGGATCGATCGGCTGCATCTCGATCCGCTCATAGTATTCGCGCTGCTCGGGCCCATCGGCCTTGGGATTGATATCGACGCCCTTGCGGCCTTCCCACACGCCGGCGAGGCGCCGCAGCGGGCCAAGTCGGGCGAGGGCGTCCGGATCGACGTCGTCGGGCTCGGTGAAGATGTCGGGGGGAATGTCCATGCGCGTTCCTTATCGCGACGGATTCCCATTGCAAACCGCAGGGCACGCGCCTATCTGCGCCTCAATCCCGACATTGTCGTAAAACACTGAAGGGGCTGGCGCCGAAAGGGGCCGGCACCGAACCGGTTTCCGCAAGTGGTCGGCCCGCTGGAGCATTCATGGCGAACGTCGAACGCCTCGAACAGTTGATCGCACCCGTAGCCGAGGCCCTCGGCTTCGATCTCGTGCGTGTCGCGCTGATCCGTTCCGAAGCGGGCGACGGCGAGCGCGCGCTGCAGGTGATGGCCGAGGATCCGGCGACCGGGCAGCTTACGCTCGATCAGTGCGCCGAGCTGTCGAAGCGCATCTCCGCGGTTATCGACCCGCTCGAGGAAGCCGGTGAGGAACTGGTTCCGGGCGCATATCATCTCGAGGTCAGCTCGCCGGGCATCGACCGGCCGCTGACCCGGGCCAAAGACTTCGCCCAATGGGCGGGGCATGAAGCGAAAGTCTCGCTGACCGAGAAGCTGGAAGGCGTGCGAGATTTGCGCGGCGATCTTGTCGGCATCGACGGCGAGATTGTCACCATTGAGGACCGCAAGCATGGGCGGCTCTCGTTTCCGTTTTCGGCGGTTCAGTCCGCGCGGCTGGTCTTGACCGATGCGCTGATCGCCGCCACCCGGCCGCTCGATACGAGCGGCGCTGACGAAATTCTAGAAGAAGAGAAGGCAGACTGATGGCCAGTCCGATTTCAGCCAATAGGGCAGAACTGCTCGCGATCGCGAACTCGGTCGCTTCGGAGAAGATGATCGACAAGGCGATCGTCATCGAAGCGATGGAAGAGGCGATCCAGAAGGCCGCACGCTCACGCTACGGTGCAGAGAACGACATCCGCGCCAAGCTCGATCCGGTTACCGGCGACTTGCGCTTGTGGCGCGTTGTCGAGGTGGTCGAAGAGGTCGAGGACTACTTCAAGCAGGTCGATCTCGATCAGGCCAAGAAGCTCGAGGACGACCCCAAGCTGGGTGACTTCATCGTCGATCCGCTGCCGCCGGTCGATCTTGGCCGCATCGACGCGCAGAGCGCCAAGCAGGTGATCTTCCAGAAGGTCCGCGATGCCGAGC
>CAYNXB010000070.1:0-14512 GCA_964401045.1 uncultured Sphingomonadaceae bacterium
TAAACGCCAAGCGTGACGATCGTCAGCAGCAGGTTGGTGAAAGCAATCGGCGCGAATTCGCGCCACGTACCGTCGAAGCCGAATGCGCTTTCGAGCGCATCGTCGCCCTGTTCGTCCGTCATTATCCCCCCGATACGAGAGACTTGCTCTTGCGATTGATCGGGCCTGTCAAGCGTGACGTAAAGAGCGGCGCATGGTTCGGCTTTGTTGGGCGAACTGGAAAGGAATGACCCGTTGCGCGATCGCTGGTATCGGCCCCGCCATGGCGCACGCGCGGACCACCACCACGACCACTACCACCCGGACTGTTCCGGGGCGGCCGGTCGCGGGCTGAGAACCGCTGCCTTGCCGCCCCGGCTTCGGGCGGCGCGGCGTCACCTCCCGAAGTTCGATCCCGACGCCACTTCCGGCGCGCCTCGCCATGTGCCATGGCGCCGCCAAGAACGAGACGAGGACGATGAGCGAGCTTCTCAAGATCAGCCTGCCCGACGGATCGGTGCGCGAAATGCCGGTGGGATCGACCCCCGCGGATGTCGCCGCGGCGATTGGCCCGGGGCTTGCCAAGGCAGCGCTGGCCGCGCGCGTCGATGGCGAAGTGCGCGACCTGACCCGCCCATTCGATGGAGACGCCCAGCTTGCGCTGATCACCAGCCGCGATGAGGCCGCCGCGCTGGAGCTGGCCCGCCACGACTTTGCTCACGTGCTCGCCGAGGCGGTGCAGGAGCTGTGGCCCGATACGCAGATTACCTTCGGCCCTTCGACCGACGACGGCTTCTATTACGATTTTGCACCGGGGGCGCGTGGGCCGTTCACCGATGAAGACCTGCCGCTGATCGAGGCGCAGATGCGGGCGATCATCGCCGCCGACAAGCCGCTGCGCCGCGAGGTGTGGAGCCGCGAGCAGCTGATCTCGCGCTGGAAGCAGCAGGGCGAGAGCTTCAAGGCCGAATGGGCCGCCGACCTCCCCGAAGGCGAGGAGTTGACGGTTTACTGGTCGGGCGATGATTGGCTCGACATGTGCCGCGGGCCGCACCTTCCTTCGACCGGCAAGCTCGATCCGGCGGCCTTCAAGCTCACGCGCGTGTCGGGCGCCTACTGGCGTGGCGATCAGAAGAACGCGATGCTCAGCCGTATCTACGGCACCGGCTGGCTCAACAAGAAGCAGCTCGACGCCCATCTCGTGCGGCTCGAGGAAGCGGCCAAGCGCGATCACCGCAAGCTCGGCGCGGAGATGGACCTGTTCCACCTCGATCCGGTCGCGCACGGATCGGTGTTCTGGCACCCCAAGGGCTACATGATCTGGCGCGAGCTGGAGGCCTACATGCGCCGCGCGATCGACGGCGGCGGTTACCGGGAGGTCAAGACCCCGCAGGTGATCGATGCCCGCCAGTGGGAGAAAAGCGGCCACTGGGGCAAATACCGCGAGAACATGTTCGTCGTCCCCGACGAGGTGCCTAACATCGAGGATGAGGGCCCGGTGATCTCGGGCGAGGCCGACTGGATGGCCTTGAAGCCGATGAACTGCCCGGCGCACATCCTCGTGTTCAAGCAGGGCATCACCAGCTACCGCGACCTGCCGGTCCGCATGTACGAGAACGGCTGCTGCCACCGGAACGAGCCGCACGGTGCGCTCCACGGGCTGATGCGGGTGCGCCAGTTCACGCAGGACGATGCGCACATCTTCTGCACCGAGGCACAGATCGTCGAGGAGGTGCAGCGGTTCTGCAAGCTCGCTGACCGGGTCTATCGCGATTTCGGTTTCACTTATTCGATCAAGCTGGCGCTGCGGCCGGACAACCGTTTCGGCACGGAAGAGATGTGGGATCAGGCCGAGGCGGAGTTACGCGAGGCGGTCCACGCGGCGGGTATGGCGACCGGGGAATATGGCTGGGAGGAGCTGCCCGGCGAAGGCGCGTTCTATGCGCCCAAGCTCGAATGGCACCTGACCGACGCGATCGGCCGCACCTGGCAGGTTGGGACGATCCAGTCCGACCGCGTGCTGCCGGAGCGACTCGATGCCACCTATGTCGGGGAGGATGGTGAGCGTCACCGCCCCGTGATGCTGCACCGCGCGATTTTCGGTTCGTACGAGCGCTTCATCGGCATCCTCGTCGAGCATTACGCCGGCAAGCTGCCGCTGTGGCTCGCGCCGGTGCAGGCGGTGGTGGCGACGATCGTGTCGGATGCTGACGGCTATGCCGAAGTGGTGCGCGGCAAGCTCGCCGCTGCCGGGCTGAGGGTTGAGACGGACCTGCGCAACGAGAAGATCAACTACAAGGTGCGTGAGCACTCGGTCGCCAAGGTCCCGCATCTGCTGGTGCTTGGCAAGCGTGAGGCCGAGGAAGGCACGGTCGCGCTGCGTACGCTTGGCGAGCAGGAGCAGAAGGTGCTGCCGCTCGACGAGGCGGTCGCGCTGCTCAAGGCGGGAGCGGCCGCGCCCGACCAACGGTGACCGTTCGCAAGGGAACGGCTGCCGACACGTCGCGCGCTCTGGACATCTGGCGCGACGCGGTCGATGCGACGCACGCCTTTCTGACGCCCCGGGACCGCGTGGAAATCGACGCAATGGTCGAGCAATGGTTCCGGACGGTGGAGCTATGGATGGTCGACGACGGTTCGCGGCCGGTTGGCTTTCTGGTGATGGACGGCGAGATGATCGACGCGCTGTTCGTCGATCCGCTTGTGCATGGCCGGGGCTTCGGCACCGCGCTGCTCAACCACGCGCTCACGCTTGCGCCCGAAGCGCTGGTTGATGCCAGCGAACAGGCGACCAACGCGCTGCCGTTTTACGAAGCGCGGGGGTTCGTCCGCATCGGCCGGTCAGAAACCGATCCGCAGGGCCGGCCCTATCCGCTGATCCACCTGCGTTATTCGCCGCAGGAAGCCGCGAACTAGAAGGGGAGGGCGCGGCCCGCCGCGATCAGCGGCAGCGTGCACGCCAGCACGATCGCGACGCGCGCGATCTCGAAGGCGTAAATGTCATGCATGAAGGCAAAAGCGCGGGCCATGGCCCGATTGTCCGCCAGAAATCCTAACGAACCGTTAATTCGGGCATTTGCTGGCTGGCGCAATGGAACCCGCCGCCACCCGCGAGCACCGCTTCGGCGCGGATGCCGATCGCTTCGCGCCCCGGGAACAGCGCGCCAATCGCCTCGACCGCTTCGAAATCCCGCATCGCGCCATAAGTCGGAACCACCACCAGTGCGTTGGTGACGACGAAGTTCATATAGCTCGCCGGTTCGATGAAATCGCCCGAGCTGATCAGGCCCGGCGAGGGCACTTCGGCGATTTCGAGCCCGGCCGCGCGTGCGCGCGCGGCGGCATCGGCGTAGATCGCTGCGTTGGGATCGTCGGCCATGCTCGCGGCGGGAAGCGCGAGCCGCCCCGGCGCGACGAAGCGCGCGAGGTTGTCAACGTGGCCGTCGGTGTGGTCGTTGAGCAGGCCGTCACCGAGCCACACCACCCGCTCGAACCCGAGATCGCTCGCCAGCCGCGCCTCGATCCCGGCGCGTGTGAGCTGCGGGTTGCGATTCGGATTGAGCAGGCATTGCTCGGTGGTGACCACGGTGCCGGTCCCGTCGGTGTCGATCGCTCCGCCTTCGAGCACCCAATCGCGCGCACCCACCGGAAGGTCCGCGTCGTGCGCCAGCTCGGCGCCGATCGTCTGGTCGCCCTCCATCAGGAACTTGCCGCCCCAGCCGTTGAAGCCAAAGCGCCGGGCGACTTGCGCGCCGTCATCGAGGCCGACCAGCGGCCCCGTATCGCGCAGCCAGATGTCGCCGTATTCGCGCCGCTCCAGCTTCACCGCCCCGCTTACCAGGCTGCGCGCGCGTGCCTCGTTGGCCGCGTCGCGGACGATCAGTCGAACTTCCTCGCCGCTCTCGGCGACGGCGTTGGCGAACGCGGCGATCTGCTCCTGCGCTTGCGGCAGGATACCCGGCCATTCGCCTGCATCGTGCGGGAAGCCGATCCACAGCCAGCGCTGCCGATGCCATTCGGGCGGGAAGCGGAATGCCATCAGCAACCCCCCGGCGCGGCGCAGCTTTCGTCACGGATGCGGCGGAATTCGTCGCCGGGGAGCCAGTTCGGCCACGCGTCTGTTTCGGCCAGCATCCGCCCGAGGCGATAGTAGAGCTGGAGGTCGCGTGCGACGCCCGACCAGTCCCAGTTGGGATCGTACTCGTCGTCAGGCCCGTGGTAGGCGGTATCGTTGTAATGCTTCGACCACGCCTCGCCCGCCGCGCGGCCACCGTTCACGAGATCCTTGCCGCCCTCGATGTTGAACATCGGCACGCCGCGCTTGGCAAAGCTGAAGTGGTCGGAACGGTAGTAGTAGCCGGCTTGCGGCTCGGGATCGGGAGTTGCGGTGCGGCCTTCCGCCACGAGCGCCTGGGCGAGATAGGCGTCTAGCTCGCTCTTGCCGCCGCCGACCACGGTCACGTCCTTTGCAGGCCCGGCGAGCGAGAGCGCGTCCATGTTGACCCCGCCGACCGTGTGATCGAGCGGGAACACCGGGTTGGCGGCGTAGTATTCCGAGCCGAGCAGGCCCTGCTCCTCGGCGGTGAGTGCGATGAACACCAGGCTGCGCGCGGCTGGCCCGGCTTTGCGGTGCGCCTCGGCCATTGCGACCAGCGCCGCAGTGCCGGTGGCGTTGTCGATCGCGCCGTTGCAGATGTCGTCGCCCTCGGCGTTTGCGGTGCAGCGCCCGAGGTGGTCCCAGTGCGCCGAATGAAGCACGTATTCGTCCGGTCGCTTGTTCCCCGGCAACACGCCGATCACGTTCTTCGAGGCGTACCTGCGCACGGTATTGTCGAAGCTGGCCGAGACGGTGAGGCCGAGCGGGACCGGCTTGAAGCCTGGCTGCTTGGCCGCGGCGCTGAGCGCGGCGAGGTCCTGGCCGGCTGCCTTGAGGATCGCTTCGGCGACGGGCTTCTGCACCCAACCATTGAACTGGGTCTGGTCCGCCCCGCCGTCCTTGCGCTCGGCGAAGGCTTGTGGGCCGCTCCAGCTCGATTGCACCACGTTCCAGCCGTAGGAGGCGGGGTACGTATCATGGACGATGATCGCTCCTGCCGCGCCTTGCCGTGCGGCTTCCTCGTACTTGTAGGTCCAGCGGCCGTAATAGGTCATCGCCTTGCCGTTGAACGTGCCTTCGAGGCTCTCGCTCTCGTAGTCGGGGTCGTTGATCAGGATCACCGCGGTCTTCCCGTGCATGTCGATCCCGGCGTAATCGTTCCATCCGCGCTCCGGCGCGTCGATGCCGTAGCCTACGAACACCAGCTCGCTGGCCGTGAGATCGGTGTGTGGCACTTCGCGGAACGAGACGCCGATCCAGTCGTCGCCCTGCTTGAAGCTGAGGCTCCTGCCGTTCCCCTGGACGGTCAGCGGCGCGTAACTCCTGCCCTCGATCTCGACCAGCGGGACGTCCTGGAACCAGCTCCCGTGATTGCCCGGCTGGAGGCCGGCGGCGGCGAATTTCTCGACCAGATAGGCGAGCGTCTTCTCCTCGCCGGGAGTGCCGGGCATCCGGCCCTCGAACGCATCGGACGAGAGCGTGCGGGTCATCTCCTTCATCGTCTCGATCGAGATCTGGCCGGGCGCGACGTCGGGAATCCCGGCGACGCGCGAGGACGGCGCGGTGGCACAAGCGGCGAGCGACAACGTTGCTGCGGCGGCAAAAGCAAATCGGATCATGGCGTCAATCTCGGTCATGCGCTGGGAACCGCTCCTTTAGGGAATGGTGCGGCGATCCCGCAAGGCGGCCTGCTTGCCCTCGAAGCGATGCCGGTGCAGGGCTGGAGGCATGAACGGGGACTGGCAGGACGCGATCGGACGTGCGCGGGCGCATGCGCCGTTTCTCGCCAAGGCGCTCGACCGGCTGCCAGAGCTGACAGCGCTGCTCGAGGCGGGAGACGGTGAAGCTGCGCTCGAATGGGCGAAGCGCGCGGGAGAAAACGCATCGGACATCCCGTCAGCGCTGCGGCGCGAACGGCTGGCGCTCGCACTTGCGGTCGGTATCGGCGACCTGGCAGGCGCCTTGCCGCTCGCGCGGGTGATGGGCGAGCTGAGCGATTTGGCCGACCGCGCGCTCGAAGCGGCGATTGCCGATGCGATCCGTCATCGCGTGCCCGATGCAGAGCCCGCCGGCTTTGCCGCCCTCGCGCTCGGCAAGCAGGGCGCGCGCGAGTTGAACTACAGCTCCGACATCGATCCAATCCTGCTCTTCGATCCAGCGCTCCTGCCCCGCCGCGAACGCGATGAACCCGGCGAAGCGGCGCAGCGGGTCGCGCGCCGCGTGGTCGAGACGCTCACCGCGCAGACCGCCGAGGGTTACGTGTTCCGCGTCGATCTGCGCCTCAGACCCGCGTCGGAGGTGAGCCCGCTGGCGATCTCGTTCGATGCCGCGCTGACCCATTACGAGAGCTCCGCGATCGCGTGGGAGCGCGCCGCATTCATCCGTGCCCGCGCGGCGGCGGGAGATGTCGGGGCCGGCGCGCGTTTCCTCGCCGCCATCCGCCCCTTCGTGTGGCGGCGCAGCCTGGATTTCGGCGCGATCGAGGAAATCCGCCGGCTGACCGAGCGCATCCGCGCCGATCACTCCGGCCCGCGCGAGCCCGGCCCCGGCTTCGACTTGAAGCGCGGGCGTGGCGGCATCCGCGAGATCGAGTTCTTCGCCCAGACCCATCAGCTTATCCATGGCGGGCGCAATCCCTCGTTGCGCACGCGCGGTACGCGTGAGGCGCTCGATGCGCTCGCGGCGGCAGGGCTGGTGCCGCCCGGCGATGCAACCCTGCTCGGCAAGAGCTACGATCGCCTGCGTACGGTCGAACACCGGCTGCAGATGGTCGACGATCGGCAGACCCACCGCTTGCCAAAGGATCCCGACGCGCTCGACGGCGTCGCCCGGCTCGACGGTCTCCCCAATGGCGCGGCGCTCGTGGCAGAGCTGCGCGCGATTACCGCCGAAGTCGGGCGGTTGTACGATGGCCTGCTCGGCGAATCGGGCCGCGCCGAGCCGCTCGGCGCACCTTCGGGCACCGCCCTGACCGAACGCATCGCCGCACTCGGCCTGCCGCACCCCGAAGCGCTGGCCGCGCGGATCGAGGGCTGGAGCGACGGACGCATGCGCGCGCTGCGCAGCCTGGCCGCGCGCACGGCGTTCGAAGATTTACTGCCCGCCTTGCTCCAGGCGGCTGCCAACGCCGCCGATCCCGAGCACGCACTGGCGCGGTGGGAGACGCTGGTCGGCGGGCTCCCGAGCGCGGTCAACCTGTTCCGCCTGCTCGAAGCGCGGCCCGGCCTCGCCGAGCTGCTGCTGCGCATCCTCTCGCTCGCGCCGACACTCGCCGACGAGCTCGCCCGGCGGCCCGCCTTGCTCGATCCCCTGATCGACGCGACCGCGCTCGACCTGCCGGGCTCGGTCGACCAGCTCGCGGCGCGGATGCGCGGCGAAGGGGATTACGAGGCCCGGCTCGATCATATCCGCGCGATCGTGGGAGAGCTGAGGTTCACGCTCGGGGTGCAACTGGTCGAGGCCGCGCACGATCCGCTAGATATCGCCGCCGCGTTGAGCCGGGTGGCCGAAGCCGCGCTGCTCTGCGCGGTCGAAGCCGCGAGTGAGGAATTCGCGGCCACGCATGGCCGGCTTCCCGGCAGCGATCTGCTCGTGCTTGGCCTTGGCCGGCTCGGGGGCGGAATTCTGACCCACGCGTCCGACCTCGACCTGATCTACCTGTTCAGCGGCGATTTCGACGGCGAATCGAATGGCCGCCGCCCGCTCAGCCCGGCGCACTACTTCAACCGCCTCTCCCAGCGTGTCACGGGGGCGCTGTCGGTGCCCACCGCGGCGGGGGCGCTTTACGAAGTCGACACGCGCCTGCGCCCGCAGGGCAACCAGGGGCCGCTCGCGGTGACGATCGACAGCTTCGCACGCTACCAGAAGGAAAGCGCGTGGACCTGGGAACACATGGCCCTGACCCGTGCGCGGGTGCTGGCCGGGCCGGAGGCGGCGCGCGCCGAGCTTGAGGCGGTGATTGCCGAAGTGCTCCATCGGCCGCGCGATCCTGCGCAGCTCAAGGCCGACGTGCTCAAGATGCGCGGCGAGATGGCCGCGCATAAGCGTCCGCAAGGCGTGCTCGACGCCAAGCTCTCCCGCGGGGCGCTGGTCGACCTCGAGTTCCTGGTCCACTTCGTGCAGCTGCGCGAGAGGACCGGGTTCGATCCGCATCTCGCTGTCGCCATCGCCAGGCTGACCGAACAGGGCCTGCTGCCTGCCGGGCTAAGCGAAGCGCATGCGCTGCTGCTGCGGTTGCTGGTCGCGGCGCGGCTGCTCGCGCCCGATCTCACACTCCCGGCCGAGCCTGCGGCCAGCGTCCTCGCCCGCGCCTGTGGGCACGAGACACCCGCCGCGCTGTTGCAGGCCTTCGACGAGGCGCGGCATGACGTGGCCCAGGCCTGGGCCGAGCAATTCGGCGAACAACTGGAGATTGCATCATGACCACCCGCGCAGACGTCGGCGACGCCTTTCCCGACATCGCTTTGGAGGCGCCCGACGGCGGCAGCGTGAAGGCGTCCGACTTTCGCGGGCGCAAGCTGGTGGTGTTCTTCTATCCGAAGGACAACACCCCCGGCTGCACCGTCGAAAACATCGACTTCTCAGCGCTGGCGCCGCAGTTTGAGAAGGCCGGTACGGCGCTGTTGGGCGTGAGCAAGGATCCGCCCGCGAAGCATGCCAGGTTCACCGCCAAGCACAACCTCGTCGCGCCGCTGGCGACCGATTCGGAAAACGGCTTGTCCGATGCACTCGGCGTGTGGGGCGAAAAGAGCCTCTACGGCCGCCTGTTCATGGGCATGCACCGCACCACCTACCTGCTCGACGCGGACGGCAAGATCGCCCGCGTGTGGCGCAAGGTGAAGGTGACGGGCCACGCCGCCGAAGTGCTGGAGGCGGCGAAGGCGTTGTGACGCGCTCGATTGCCGAAGCGATTCGCGATGCTTTGCTGACTGCCGAGCCGCGAGCCAAGGTGATCGCGACGCGCGCTCTGGTGCGCGGCTGGCGCCGGGGCACGTTCGCGTTCGCGTTCGATTGCGCGATGCCGGACCGGCCAGCCTGGCCGGCGGAGCTGGAGCTGCTACCCCCGAACCAGATGCCGAAGCGCGGCAAGGCGGGCTCGGACCGCAATCGAATTGCGCTGTGGCATTCGCTGGCGCACATCGAATTCGTCGCGATCGATCTGGCGCTCGACATGGCCGGGCGCTTCGGTGGGGAGCGTGGCCCGGCGTTTGTGAGCGATTTCCTCGCCGTAGCGGCCGACGAGGCGATGCATTTCGCGCTGCTGGCACGCAAGCTCACCCGGCTTGGGAGCCGTTACGGCGCGCTGCCGGCGCACGATGGGCTATGGGAGGCGGCGTACGAAACGCGTGGCGATTGCGCGGCGCGGCTGGCCGTGGTGCCGATGGTGCTCGAGGCGCGCGGGCTCGACGTGACTCCGGCAATGCTCGAGCGGGTGAGGGCGCAGGGCGACGAGCCGGGCGCGCGGATCCTGGAACGAATCCTTGACGATGAAATCCGCCACGTGGCGGTCGGCACCAAGCATTTTGTCGGACTGGCAAACGAAATGGGAAAATCGCCCGAAAATAGTTGGAAATCGCTGGTGGGGCGGCATTTTCGCGGGCGGCTTAAGCCACCGTTCAACGACTCAGCGCGTCTTGCAGCCGGTCTGTCGCGCAGCTTCTACGCGTCGCTTGCCTAGTTAACCTCTGGCCGCTTACCAACCAACCCGCAGGGCGGACTGGGGTTCCAAGAAAGTCCCGCGAATAGGTCATTTCCGTGCCGGGAACGCGTGTCGCGTCCTTTCGGCAGGGGAAACCGGGGGTCCGAAACAATGGCCAGTCGGCCGGAAGATAAGGACGGGACAGTTGGTCGCTTTGAATTCGCGTAAGTTCGCAACGCTTTTTGCTGCCGCCGGCGCCGCCTTCATGGCGATGGGCGCCAGCCCGGCGATGGCGCAGGGCAATGCCGCCAGCGCCCAGATCACCAGCGCGGTCAAGCCGGCCGAGCGGCCGCAGACCCCGCTCGCCGAAGGCGATGAAGATTTCCGCCAGTTGTTCGCTGGCTGGAAGTCGCTCGACAGTGGCAGCGGCCTTGTCGCCGCAACGCCCCGCGCTCAGGTTTCCATTCCGTCACGCATGCCGGTCGGCGGCGTCAGGCTGAGCAGCGACTACGGGCTGCGCACGCACCCGATTCTCGGCGGCCGCCGCAATCACAAGGGCGTCGATCTCGCGGGCCCCATCGGAACTCCGGTGTTCGCTACTGCCGATGGCCTCGTCTCGAAGGCCGAGCCTTTCAGCAGCTACGGCAACTACATCCAGATCGAGCATGGCGGCGAACTGCAGACCCGCTACGCGCACCTTTCCGGCTATGCGGTCAAGGCCGGTGACCGGGTCCACAAGGGCGACCTGATCGGTTACATCGGCACCACCGGCCGCTCGACCGGCCCGCACCTGCACTACGAAGTCCGCATCGCCGGTGAGGCGGTCAATCCGATCCCCTACATGACCGAGAGCACCGCCGCGGCGACATTCGCGCTGGCGCGTGGTGAAGGCGGCAAGGGCGGCGGGCCGGAGTAATTCGCTCGGGCAATTACCGAATCAGCCAGGACGGGGGCTGACGGGGCGGCAGGAAGATAAACTTCCGCCGCCCTATTTCATGTCTGAAGCCTGTCCGAGCAGCCGCTGGCAGATCGCGCGCACATCGGCGCCGATGTCTTCCCGCTCCAGCGCCAGCGCGATCGTCGCCTCGACGAAGCCAAGCTTGCTGCCGCAATCGAACCGCCGCCCGTCGAACGTCACCGCGTGGAACGGCTGGGTGCCGATCATGCGCGCCATCGCGTCGGTCAGCTGGATCTCGCCGCCAGCGCCCTTCTCCTGATCTTCCAGCGTGCGCATCACTTCGGGCTGGAGGATGTAGCGGCCGGTGAGAATCTTGTTCGACGGCGCCTTGTCGACCGGCGGCTTTTCGACCAGGCCCTTCACCTCGGTAAGTGCGCCATTCGCCGCGCCGGGATCGATCACGCCGTAGCTCGATACGTCCTCGCGCGGCACTTCCAGCACGCTGATGAGGTTGCCGCCGACCTGCTCGTAGGCCTCGACCATCTGCTTCATGCAGCCGGCGCCGGGCGCGCCGATCATCAGCTCGTCGGGCAGGAAGATCGCGAACGGATCGTCGCCGACGATCGCGCGCGCGCACCAGATCGCGTGGCCGAGCCCGAGCGGCACTTGCTGGCGGACGCTTATCACGTCGCCGGGCGTGGCGCGGGTCGGGGCGAGTTCGGACATGTCCTTGCCGCGTTCGCGCATCGTGGTTTCAAGCTCGAAGGCCACGTCGAAATGCTCGACGATCGCGGTCTTGCCGCGGCCGGTGACGAAGATCAGCTGCTCGATCCCAGCCTCGCGCGCTTCGTCGACCGCGTACTGGATCAGCGGCCTGTCGACGATCGGCAGCATCTCCTTGGGGATGGCCTTGGTCGCAGGGAGGAAGCGCGTTCCGAGTCCGGCGACCGGGAAAACGGCTTTCTTGATCGGCTTGCGGCTGGTCATACCACGGCGGTATGAACCCTGGGGACGGCGGGTCAATAACCTGTTCGAGGCACCGTGTTGCAGCGCCGGCGAATCGCGCTAAACGCCGTCGATGGACAAGATCATTATCGAGGGCGGCAAGCGCCTCTCCGGCACGATCCCGATCTCGGGCGCCAAAAACGCCGCGCTGACGCTGATTCCCTGCGCTTTGCTGACCGAGGAACCGCTGACGCTGCGCAACCTGCCGCGGCTCGCCGACATCGACAGCTTTCAGCACCTGATGACGCAGTTCGGCGTCTCGGTGAGCATCGCCGGCGGCCGCCCGGCGGATTTCGGCCGCGTTGTGACTTACGAGGCCACGCGGATCACCTCGACTACCGCGCCTTACGACCTGGTGCGCAAGATGCGCGCCTCGATCCTGGTGCTCGGCCCGCTGCTCGCGCGCTCGGGGGAGGCGACCGTTTCGCTTCCCGGCGGCTGTGCGATCGGCAACCGCCCCATCGATCTGCACCTGAAGGCGCTAGAAGCGTTCGGCGCACAGATCGAACTGGCGCAGGGCTATGTCCGCGCGATCGCGCCCGACGGCGGGCTGCCGGGCGGCGAGTTCGACTTCCCGGTGGTTTCGGTTGGCGCGACCGAGAATGCGATCATGGCCGCGGTGCTTGCCAGTGGAACCTGCCGGTTGCTCAACGCCGCGCGTGAGCCCGAGATCGGCGACTTGTGCAAACTGCTCGTGGCAATGGGCGCCGAGATCGAGGGCATCGGCACTTCGGAGCTGACCATTCACGGGGTCAAGCGCCTGCACGGCACGACTTACGCGGTGATGGCCGACCGCATCGAGGCGGGTTCCTACGCCTGCGCCGCGGCGATTACGGGCGGCGAGGCGCGGCTGGAAGGCGCGGTCGCGGAAGACATGCAGGCGACGATCCACGCGCTGCGCAATGCCGGCGTCGAAGTCGAGACCGATGCCAAGGGGATCACCATCGGTCCCAACGGCGGGCTGCGTGCGGTCAACCTCTCGACCGCGCCGTTCCCCGGACTCGCCACCGACATGCAGGCGCAACTGATGGCGCTGCTGTGCCGCGCCGAGGGCACCAGCGTGCTGAACGAGACGATCTTCGAGAACCGCTACATGCACGTGCCCGAATTGACCCGCATGGGCGCGCGGATCGAGACGTCGGGCCGCACCGCGATCGTCCACGGGGTCGACCACCTCACGGGTGCCGAGGTGATGGCGACCGATTTGCGCGCCTCGATGAGCCTGGTGATCGCTGGCCTCGCGGCACAAGGCGAGACGCAGGTGCACCGTCTGTATCACCTCGACCGCGGTTACGAACGGCTCGAGGAGAAGCTCTCGCTGCTCGGCGCGCAAGTCGAGCGGGTCGGCGAATAGGAGGTCCCGAACGACGGACCCAACTCCCGTGTCGCGCGTTCGCTAGGCAAAGGAGAACAGGCCATGCTGCTCAAAGTCGCTGCCCTCGGGGCGCTCGGCTACGTCGGATACCGTTACTACCAGCATCACAATACACGGGCTGCGTTCGCGCCCGGCCAGGCGTCGCGCGAAAACGCCATTCGCGATGCCGGGCCCGATGCCATCCGCGACATGACGCGGCGCGAATGGACCAAGGAAGACCAGGCGAGCGACGAGAGCTTCCCGGCCAGCGATCCGCCCGCGACCTATTGACGGTCACCCGGGCGTCAAGCCGGGTCCGAACGCGATGCGCGGCTTGCAGGCAAATCCGGGTTCCTCCAGCGCGAGCTGGGCGGGCAGCGGCGCTTTGGCCCGGTTGCGCGGCGGATCAACAAAGCACCCTTCCCCCAGCGCCTTCACGCCCGTGACGCACTCCGCTCCACCAGCCAGCACCTGATCGCGCCCGCGAGGCCGGGCGGCCGCTTTACCCCCAATCGCTCGGCATCGATCCGCGCGATCAGGGCGTTGAGCGGCAGGCCTTCGCGCTCCGCCGCTGCTTCGAGCATTTCCCAGAACAGCGGCTCGAGGCTGACCGAGGTCTTGTGGCCGGCGATCTCGATCGAATGCTTGACCGGCGGATGGTAGCGCCCATTCATTTACCTGCGCCCATTATCCCCGATCGGGCCCGAGCATCTTCTCCGGCCGCACGATCTGGTCGTAATCCTCGGCCGAAACATCGCCGCTGGCGATGGCCGCCTCGCGCAGCGTGGTGCCCTCCTTGTGCGCCTTCTTGGCGATGGCCGCGGCCTTGTCGTAGCCGATCGTCGGCGCGAGCGCGGTCACCAGCATCAGCGAATTCTCGACCCCGCGCGCGATGTTGTCGGCGCGCGGTTCGAGGCCGGCGAGCAGGTTGGCGACGAAGCTGTTCGAGGCATCGGCGAGCAGGCGCACCGATTGCAGGAAGTTTAGTGCCATCACCGGGCGGTAGACGTTGAGCTCGAAGTGTCCCTGGCTGTCCGCGAAGGTCAGCGCGGTGTGGTTGCCGAACACCTGGCAGCACACCTGGGTCAGCGCCTCGCACTGGGTCGGGTTGACCTTGCCGGGCATGATCGAGGAGCCCGGCTCGTTCTCCGGCAGCGCCAGCTCGCCGAGGCCCGAGCGTGGTCCCGAACCGAGGAAGCGGATGTCGTTGGCGATCTTGTACAGGCTCGCCGCAAGCGTGTTGAGCGCGCCGTGGGCGAACAGCAGGCCGTCCTGCGCGCCCAATGCCTCGAACTTGTTCGGCGCGGTGACGAACGGCAGGCCGGTCGCGCTCGCGATCTCGGCCGCGATTGCCGCGCCGAAACCCTTGGGCGCGTTCAGGCCGGTGCCGACCGCGGTGCCGCCCTGCGCCAACTGGTAGAGGCCCGGCAACGCCGCCTCGATCCGCTCGATGCCCGCGGCGACCTGGCGCGCATAGCCCGAGAACTCATCGCCCAGCGTCAGCGGCGTCGCGTCCTGCGTGTGGGTGCGGCCGATCTTGAC
>CAYNXB010000071.1:0-14370 GCA_964401045.1 uncultured Sphingomonadaceae bacterium
CCACGATCGTGTCCCACAGCATCCGCGTGCCGACATGCTCGGCCTGGGCCTGCATTTCCTGCATCAGCCACGGCCCCTGGATGATATCCCGGAAGCCGGGGTAATTCTCGACGTCGGTCGTGATCGTGAGCTGGCCGCCGGGCTGGAGGCCCTGGACCACGATCGGCTGCATCCCGGCGCGCGCGCCGTAAATTGCCGCGGTCATCCCCGCGGGGCCCGAGCCGATGATGAGCATGCGGGTGGTATGAGTGGTCATCGTGATCCCGTTATCGCTTTTCGCTTAGCTAGGCAGGAGGCCGGGGCAGGGCAAGGCGCGTCCGGTTGGACATCGGGGAAAGCGGCGCCCCGTCTGGGAGGTGGGCCATCTCCGGATCCGGTAAGCACGGGGCGCATCCGCATTCAGGAGGGCTTGCGGAAATCGTATCTGGCAATACGACCGCGATGGGAGGTCAGGGGATGATGAAACTCGCCGACATTCTCGGTTATCAATTGGACATGGCCCGCTGTGCAGCCTTGCGGAGCCTCCATCGGCTGCTGGGCGATGGGCCATACCGGCCGGCTGATACCACGGCGCTGGCGCTCGTGCGGGAGCGACCCGGCTGCAACCAGACCTTTCTGGGGCGTGCGCTCGCCGGGAACCGCTCGGTGGGCATGAAGGTGGCCAGCCGCCTTGAAGCGCGCGGATTGCTGACCCGGGGCGCGGGCCGCGACGCGCGCAGCAAGGGCCTGTTCCTCACTGCCAAGGGCGAGAGCGTGCTCGACGATCTGCTCATGCGGCATCAGCAGGCCGAGGCCAAGCTCGGCTCTTACCTGGGGCCGGGCGAGAAGACCTTGTTGCTGGCGCTGCTTACGAAGCTGCAGCGGGCGATAGACGAAGAAGAAGCGGCACTGCCGCCGGAAGTTGCGTTCAAGCAGCCCAAGCACAGCCGCAAGGATCGCAAGGTGAGCTAACGACACGGGAAATGGTGCCCGGGGGCGGGATCGAACCACCGACACTACGATTTTCAGTCGTATGCTCTACCAACTGAGCTACCCGGGCATCGCTGCGGCGGCGGTCCGCAAAGGACCGGCGTGCGAATGAGTGCGCGCCTATGACGCGCGCCCATTCCGATGGCAAGGGGATTCAATCCTCCGGGGCAAGGTCCTCGGGATTGGCCCGTTCGCCAGGCACTGCGTAGCCTTCGTTGAACCATTGCGCGAGATCGCGGTCGCGGCAACGCGGTGAGCAGAACGGGGCAAACTCGGCGCTGCGTGGCTTGCGGCAAATAGGGCATTTTCTGGTGGACGAGGTGCTCATCGCGGCACGAGTTGGGCCTGCGGCGCGGCGATGGCAAGGGCCGGGCTGGCTTCCCAGCGCACCTCACGGCCTGTACGGCGAGCGAGTTCCGGCAGCCACGGTTCGAGCGGCGCCTCGAGGGCGGGGTGGCCTTGCAGCAGCACTGCACCGGCGCCGTCGAGCGCTTCGGCGCGGCGCAGCAGCCCGCGGGCGGCGAGTGCCGCGGGAGCGCTGGCGGCGCGGTGGAGCAGCGAGGGACGCTCGAGCCGCGCGACGAGCTGGACGAAGCCGAACCCATTCATCGCGGTGCGCTCATGCGGCCAGCCGGCGAGCGCTTCGCCGAGCGCCCCATCGACTGCGCGGCGGTCATCTTTTGTCTCCAGCGTGGGGAAGTCGATCCCGATCGAGCCGCCGAGGTCCAGGCGCTGGATCGCATCCGCGAGCGCGGGAACAGCGGCGAGCGAAAGCTCGCGGGCCGGCAAGGTACCGTCGATATCGATTACCAGCATTCCCGGCGTAGGCGCGAGCAGCAGGGTGCCGCCGGCGAACGAGACTTCGCGCGCGAAGGCTTCTGCGATCAGGTCGTCCCAGTCCCCCTCGGCGAAGCGGCGGACGATCCGCACCTCATGGCCTTCGGCGGCGAGGCGATCGGCGAGCGCGGGGGCATGAGAAAGCGCGCTGGTCGGCCGCGCTTGCGCCCGCTTGAGCCGCCCGCGCTCACCGATGGCCGCGCGCGTAACCTTGAGGCGTAGTGATGCCCCTTCGCTCGCCTCCTTCGGTAAGCGGTCAACCAACGCCTGCTCGCCATTTGCGAAGCGCGCGGTGCCGCGGCTGGCGCCGATGGCGCGCGATACCAGCACCGCGTCCTCGATCTGGCCAGCGACCAGTTCGCCCGGCCACTGCACGCGTGCCGCGGCGATGTGTCCGCCAGCCAGGCGCACCGCCCGCTCCTCGCCGATGCCCCGCTCGACGAGCCACTCAGCCAACGGGAAACCCTGCGGCCTTGAGCAGCGCGCGCGTTTCGTGGAGCGGCAGTCCGACGACGCCCGAATGGCTGCCCGAAATCCACGATATCAGCCCTTCGGCGCGCCCCTGGATCGCATAGCCGCCGGCCTTGCCGTGCCATTCATCGCTGGCGAGGTAGGCGACGATTTCCTCCGTGGAGAGGCGCTTGAAGCGCACCGCCGTCTCGCTCAGCCGGGTCCGCAGCGTGCCGTCGGGGCCGAGCAATGCGATCGCCGAAAGCACCCGATGGCGGCGGCCGGACAGCAGTTCGAGGCACTTGCGCGCGGTCGCCTCGTCCTCCGCTTTCGGGAGGATGCGGCGGCCCGCGGCGACCACCGTGTCACCCGCGAGCACGAAAGACGCGCCATCAGCCGCCGCCAGCGCCTTCTCGCGCGCCATCCGCTGCGCATAGTCACGCGGCAACTCCTCCTTGCGGGGTGCCTCGTCGATATCGGCGTGGACGATCCGCGCGGGCTCGATCCCGAGCCGCGCGAGCAACTCCTGCCGCCGCGGGCTGGCCGATGCGAGGATAAGGGAGGGTGCTGTCACACCCGCAGGCTTATTGCGGGCCCGGGCCGCTCCGGCCGGGCATGAAGCGGTAGGTGATGCGCGCCTTGGTCAAGTCGTAAGGCGTCAGCTCGCACAGCACTTCGTCGCCTACCAGCACGCGGATGCGGTTCTTACGCATCTTGCCGGCGGTGTGGCCGAGCACTTCGTGACCGTTTTCGAGCTCAACCCGGAACATCGCGTTGGGCAGCAGCTCCACCACCTTCCCGCGCATTTCGAGGAGTTCTTCTTTGGCCATTCAGTCTCGTTTCCCGTGCATTGTCTGGAGCAAGGCGCGCGCATAGCGGCGGGGCGCGAAAAAGGAAAGCCATTCCCGCGATGGGAGCCGTTGGGGCGAAATGCCTGAAACGGCTCGCTGAACAATGCGTTCGGCGCCGATACAGCAGCGACACTTTACGACAATTTGCGGCTTGAGAACTGCCCCCTCGAAACGAGATAGCCGCCTCGACCAAGCAACTGATCGGATCGCCTCTCTTGCGCAAGCTTCTCTCCGTTAGCCTGATTGCCATCGCCGCCGCCGTGCCCATTGCGGCGCAGGCGCAGGATCCCGCCCCTGCCGCGGGGACACTCGCGGTGGGGCCGGTATCTGCGGAGGCTCCTGCCAACGCGCCCGCTGCGGCCGGGGATGACGATGCCGCGGACGGCACGTTCAGCGAGAACGAGATCGTCGTCATCGCCGGCCGACTGCCGGGTGAAGTGATGGCGCCGCAGCCGCCGATCCTCGAGCTCAACGAAAAAGACATCTCCTCCTACGGCGCCGGCTCGCTGTCGGAACTGATCGATTCCCTGTCGACCGTCACCGGCAGCGGACGCGGGCGCGGCAGCGGACCGCCGGTGTTCCTGGTCAACGGCGTGCGCGTGTCGAGCTTCCGCGAAATGCGCTCGTACCCGCCCGAGGCGCTGCGCAAGGTCGAGGTCCTGTCCGAGGAAGTCGCCCAGCAGTTCGGCTATTCGCCCGACCAGCGGGTGATCAACTTCATCCTCAAGGACAACTTCCAGAGCCGCGAGATCGAGGCCGAATACCAGCAACCCGACAAGGGCGGCTATTCGCAGAAGGAGCTCGAGGCGACCTACCTTCTGATCAACGGCGTCAACCGCTTCAACCTGAACGCCGAGGTCAACGACAGCAGCATGCTGACCGAAGCGGAGCGCGGCGTGATCCAGGCCCAGGGCAGCGTTCCAGGCCTTGCGACCGATCCCGACCCTGCTGCCTATCGCAGCCTGGTTTCGGACAGCGCGAGCTATGAGGTCAACGGGAACTGGACCACCAAGCTCGCCGACAACGGCACCTCGCTTTCGCTGAACGGCGCGTTCGAGCGCAATGACCGGCGCAGCCTGCAAGGGCTCGATTCGGTGCTGCTGACCGACCCACTCGGCAACACGATGCTGCGCACGCTCGATCCGGACGACCCGATTGAGGTTCGCAACCGTACCGACACGTATTCGCTCGGCAGCACGCTCAACGCCCCGATCGGCGATTGGCAGCTCACCGGCACCCTCGACGCGAGCCACGTCAACAGCCGCAGCGAGATCGATCGCTACGCCGATACTTCCGCACTGGTGACAGCCGCCGCCTCCGGCGACCTCGCGCTCGATGCCGATCTCGGCTCGCTGGCTGACGCAGGGTTCGACGAAGCGCTGACCAAGACCGATTCCGCGCGCGCGCTGGTCACCGCCATCGGCCACCCGCTGGAGCTTCCGGCGGGCGAAGTCAGCGTCACGTTCAACACCGGCTACAACTGGAACCGTATCGCTAGCCAGGACACCCGCAATCCAGGGATCGAAACCAAGCTGACCCGCGGCGACCTTTCGGCCGGCGTCAATGTCGGCATCCCGCTGACCGATCGCGATTCCGGCGGGCTCGGCGCGGTCGGGAACGTCAGTCTCAACCTCAACGCCGGCGTCGACCGGTTGTCGGACTTCGGCACGCTGTGGGACTGGACGGCCGGGCTAAACTGGGGCGTCACCGACAAGCTCAACTTCAACGCGAGCTATATCGCGAAGGAGGAGGCGCCATCGCTCAGCCAGCTTGGCGATCCCGAGCTCGCCACGCCCAATGTCCCGATCTACGATCTCTCGCGCAGCGAAACCGTCCTGGCGACCGTTATCTCGGGCGGCAATCCGGCCCTGCCGGCGCAGACCCAGCGCGACTGGAAGTTCGGTGCGAGCTGGGAGCTGCCGATATTCCAGCGTTCGCGCATCACGGTCGATTACTTCAAGAACCACTCGGAGAACGTCGCCAGCGGCTTCCCACTGCTGACTCCCGAGATCGAGGCCGCGTTCCCCGACCGCGTGGTCCGTGACATGAGCGGGCGGCTGGTCTCGGTCGATCAGCGCCCGGTTACTTTCGCCGAAACGAATTCACAGCGTCTCCAGATCGGCCTCAACCTGTCGGGTGCGGTCGGCAAGGCGCAGCCCCCGGCCGACGCGACCGACGATACCGCGGGCTTCCGCCGCGGCGGGTTCCCAGGTGCGGGTGGCCCCGGCGGCCCGGATCAGGGAGAACGCCAGGGCGGCCGCCGTTTCGATCCGGAGCGTTTCGCGAAGATCCGTGAGCAGTTCTGTGGTGACGCCAATGTCGAGCGGTTGCCCACCGCCGAGGAAGTGGCGGCGTTGCCCGAACAGTTGCGCGCCCGGCTCGCCAAGGATGATGGGTCGATCGACCCCGACCGCTGGAAGGCTTTTCGCGAGCGCATCTGCGCGGCGCCCGCTCCGGGCGGTCAGGCGCGGGGCGGCGAGGGCCGTTCCGGTGGTGACACCGCGTTCGCCGGGCGTCCACGCGGTGGTGGGGGTGAAGGTGGTGGTGGTGGTGGTGGCAGGCGTGCCGGCGCCGGTGGTGGCGGCCGCGGTGGCGGTGGCGGTGGCGGTCCGGGCCTGATGGGCGGGGGCGGTGGCGGCAACGGCCAGGGCCGCTGGTTCCTGGGCCTGAATCACACGATCGAGCTGTCGAGCACCGTGCTCGTCG
Organism: uncultured Sphingomonadaceae bacterium; assembly: GCA_964401045.1. Classification (GTDB taxonomy): domain Bacteria; phylum Pseudomonadota; class Alphaproteobacteria; order Sphingomonadales; family Sphingomonadaceae; genus CAYNXB01. The sequence goes on from CAYNXB010000071.1 coordinate 5,814, forward strand.
CGCCCGGCGGCCCCGAACTCGACCTGCTCGATGGCGACGCGCTCGCCAGCGCGCAGCCGCGCCATAAAACTGATGCGCGCATCGGCGTGTTCTATCGCGGCTTCGGCGGCAACGTGGCGGCCAGCTACACCGGCTCCTCACGCGTAGATGGCAGCGGGCTGCCCGGCAGCACCGATCTGTTCTTCGACGACATCGCCAAGTTCGATGTGCGGGTGTTCGTCGATTTCAATCAGCAGGCATCGGTGCTCAAGGCCGTGCCGTTCCTGAAGAACGCCCGCGTGTCGCTCTCGATCGACAACGTGTTCGATGCCCGGCAGCGCGTCACCGACAGCAATGGCGACGTGCCGCTGCGCTACCAGCCGTACCTGACCGATCCGGTCGGTCGGTCGATCGGCATCGAGCTGCGGAAGATGTTCTGATGCCCTCATTCCTCTCCCCTCGCGGGAGAGGAGACGGGCAAGCTGCGCTATCCTTTCCCGCGAGGGGAGAGGAGTGGACGTTCGTGTGATTCAGCCCGCAACGGCGCTGGTCGCGGCGTAGAGCGAATCCCGGTAATTGCGTTCGCACTTCGCGAGCACAGGAGCAGCCTTTATGGGCTTGCGCCCCTCGCCTCGGGCGAACTCGGGCAACCGGAGATCGTCCATCAGCTGGCGCATCTCGCGCGCCTGGGCGGCACGCAACTGGCCGAGTTGCGGGATCAATTTGAGATCCATGTGTGACAGGCCGAACGGCAGAAGGTCGCGGTAGGCGAGCCGTTCGGTCAGGCCCTGCGCGAGGCGGAAGCCGAGTTGCCCGGCCATCGTCGCCAGGCTCTGGTCGACGGAAGCGATCAGCCGCTGTTCGCAATTGCGCATGCGGTTCTTCATCACCACCCAGTCGAACGGCACGATGCCCATCGCCACGCGCTGATCGCGCAGTTCGGCGACGACTTCGGCGAACGGGCCTGCCTGCTTGAACTTGTGCGAGACCGGATTCATCCGGCCGATCGGATCGAGATCGGCATGGGAGCAATTGACGGGCGTCACCACCGTATCCGCGAGCGCGATGCCGCGCCGCGCAATCGGTGAATCGTGCCCCGCCAGGTCGATCACGACCACGTCCGCGTCGGGCGCCACGCGGTCGATCTCCTGGCACAGGATCGCACCGCTCGCGCGTTCGAGCGCGAAATGCAGCGGCCGGGGCACCGCCACCTTGAGCGTGCGCGCGGTGGCGTCACGGGCTTCGAGCAGGCGGTGGATCGATTGCTGGCGGCGGTCGCAATCAACCACCAGCACCTTGAGCCCCTGGTGCGACAGCGCGACAGCGGTGTGGAATGCGAGCGTCGATTTGCCGACGCCGCCCTTCTCGTTGGCGAAAGTAATGACATGGCCGCTGGGGAGCCGCCGCCCGGCGAGATCGCGCAGAACCACGGACGGATGCTCTTCGCGCACGCGCACGTCGACACCGTCCAACTGGTCGCTAAAGTCTGCCCATGCCGCCAGAGTCATCTTTCCACCCCCTGTGGAAAACGAATCGCACAAAGCGAGTTGTGCCTGTGGAAAACTTTACCGGATTAACCCTTTTCGTCCAAGACAACTCTTGGCCCGGCGTGGGACACTCCCGAAACGGCGCACCGTCCTTGCCAATCGTTAATCGGCTTAGCCGTTTGAGGTAACGCCGCTTTCTCCCTATCTGGCGCGCATGGCCCGCACCCCCGCAGGACGACCGCCCGATCCCCGCGGCGCCGAACGCTTCAACGAAGAGCGTGCGGCCTACACGGTCGCGTCCGCGCAGCCCGATATCGAAGCAGGGGTGGCGGCGATCCGCGAGGCGGTGAAGGGCCTCAAGCCGCGCCCCGGAGTCTACCGCATGCTCGATGCGCGCGGGGACGTGCTCTACGTCGGCAAGGCGCGTGCGCTGAAGAACCGGGTGGCGAACTATGTCCAGGTCGCGGCGCTTTCCGCGCGGCTCCAGCGGATGGTCTCACAGACCCGCAGCATGGAGATCGTGACTACCAACTCCGAAGCCGAGGCGCTGCTGCTCGAAGCGCAGCTGATCAAGCGCTTCCGCCCGCCGTTCAACGTGTTGCTGCGCGACGACAAGAGCTTCCCGTTCATCCTGCTGCGCGCCGATCACGCGTTTCCGCGCATCACCAAGCATCGCGGCGCGCGGCGGGCGAAGGGCAACTATTACGGCCCGTTCGCCAGCGCCGGCAGCGTCAACACCACGATCAATGCGCTGCAGAAGCTGTTCCTGCTGCGGAGCTGTTCTGACGGGTTTTTTGCGCGTCGCGACCGGCCGTGCCTGCTGTACCAGATCAAGCGCTGCTCGGCGCCGTGCGTGGGGCGCATCGATGAGCAGGACTATGCGTCGCTGGTGCAGGAGGCGAAGGACTTCCTCGGCGGCAAGTCGGGCGCGGTGCAGGCCAAGATCGAGCGGCAGATGGCGCAAGCGGCCGCGAACCTCGATTTCGAGAGCGCGGCAATGCTGCGTGACCGGCTGCGCGCCGCGACCTTCATCCAGGGCTCGCAGGCAATCAACGCCCGCGCGCTGGGCGATGCCGACGTGTTCGCGCTCGCCTCGAAGGGCGGGCAGATCGGCATCCAGGCGTTCTTCGTGCGCGGCGGACAGAACTGGGGCCACCGCGCGTTTTTCCCCACCCACACGACGGGCGTCGAGGATGCCGAGGTCCTCGCGAATGCGCTGATGCAGTTCTACGAGGAAGTGCCGCCTCCGAAGCATATCCTGGTCGACCGCGACTTGCCCGAATGTGCGCTGTTGGCCGAGGCGCTGTGCGAAAGCTCGGGCCACAAGGTGGAGATATCGGTTCCCCAGCGCGGTGAACGGCGGGCGCTGATGCAGCAGGCCCAGCGCAATGCCGAGGAAGCGCTCGACCGGCGCCTCGCCGAGAGCGGCACCAAGGCGAAGATCCTGCGCGAGCTGGCCGAATTCCTCGAGCTGCCCGAACCGCCGCAACGGATTGAGGTCTACGACAACAGCCACATCCAGGGCACCAAGGCGGTCGGGGCGATGATCGTCGCCGGGCCCGAGGGGTTCGTTACCAACCAGTACCGCAAGTTCAACATCAAGAGCGCGCAGTCGAACGACGACTTCGGGATGATGCGCGAGGTGATGGCACGGCGCTTCGCCCGCGTGCTCGAGGAAGATCCCGACCGTGAGAGCGGCCTATGGCCGGACCTGGTGCTGATCGACGGCGGAAAGGGCCAGATGAGCGCCGTCAAGGGGGTCATCGAAGAGCTGGGGATCGAGGACATCGCCCTGATCGCCATTGCCAAGGGACCGCATCACGGCCGTGAGGGGCGCGAGGTGTTCCATTTTCCCGACGGCCGCGAGAAGACCTTGCCCCCGAACTCGCCGGTGCTGTTCCACCTGCAGCGACTGCGCGACGAAGTGCACCGCTTCGCGATCGGCGCGCACCGGGCCAAGCGCAGCCGCGCGATCAGCGCCAGTCCTCTCGATGAGATTCCGGGTATCGGCCCGGCTCGGAAGCGCGCGCTGCTGTTGCATTTCGGCACCGCGAGCAAAGTCCGCGCGGCCTCCCTCGAAGACCTGCAGCGCGCACCCGGCGTCAGCGAGATGGTGGCGCAAGCAGTGTGGGACTTCTACCACCCTTCAGGGTGATTTGGCGGGGCGATCAGCGGTCGCTCGGCATCATCGTCAGGATCGCCCAGACCATCCCGGTGGCGGCGACGAACAGCGGCCACGACCAGTAGACCTGGTGGCTCGCGACCGTCATGTGGTGGACATTGAGCCAGCCCGTGTTGGCATGGTTCGTGCCCAATACCAACGACACGAGCCAGGTGAGCAGCCCGCCGAGCAGAACCGCCTTGATCAAGGACATGGCCGGACCTCCCTTGCGCCGGTTTTTGCGCGGATCGCGGCCGAGGTCGATATGGGGCGCGCAGTTGTCCACGCTCCGTCAGGCCTCGCGCAGCATGCCTTCCTGCGTGACGCTCGCGATCAGCTTGCCCGACCGGTCGAAAATCTGCCCGCGAGCGAACCCGCGCGATCCGCCCGTCCACGGGCTGTCGGTCGCATAGAGCAGCCATTCATCCGCACGGAACGGCTCGTGGAACCACAGCGCGTGGTCGAGGCTGGCGAGCTTCAATTGCCCGGTCCAGAAGTTCTTTCCGTGCGGCTGGGTCGCGGTGCCGAGCAACTGCATGTCGCTGGCATAGGCGAGCACCGCGCGGTGCAGTCGCGGATCGTCGGGCAGCTGCGCGGCGGCGCGGAACCAGGCACAGGCGGTCGCCTCTCGCGGGGCGGTCAGCGCCCACTGCGGTCCGCCGACCGACCGTGTCTCGATCGGCCATTGCAGCAGCGCGAGATCCCGCGCGCGGCCCGTGAGGTGCGCGGCCAGCCGCAGGCGCAGCGCGTCGTCGAGTTCTAGCTCCTCGGGTGGAGGGACGTCCGGCATCGCCGGTGCCTGATGGTGCAGGCCGGGCTGCGATCGCTGAAAGCTGGCGGTGAGCGTGAGGATCGGGCGACCCTGCTGGCTCGCGATCACACGGCGGTTGGAAAAGCTGCCGCCGTCGAAGTCACGCCGCACTTGCAGCTCGATCGGGTGATCCTCGCTGCCGCCGCGCAGGAAGTAGGCGTGGAGCGAATGCGCCGCGCGGCCGGGATCGACAGTGCGTTCGGCGGCGGCCAGCGCCTGGCCGATCACCTGCCCGCCGAACACCCGGCCTACGCCGCCGCGCTTGCGCGTGCCTTCGAAGCGATCTTCACCGAGCTCGGTCACGTCGAGCAACCGCAGCAGCTCGGCGACAAGTTCCTCGGGCGCCAGGCGATGGTCGACCATACCCCGCAAATGCGCGGGCGCGGCGCCTAAATCAACCGGCGTTCGCGACCGTCCCTGCAAGCCCGGTCTTGCGCAGGGCGCGCCAGGCGAGCGCCTTGCCGCGGTTGCTCGCCGGCCAGCGGCCCGGCGCACTCGGTCGCAGCCCCGCGCGGCGCAGCACCGCGTTGAACGCGCGCGCGTCCGCTTCCTCGTAGGCCCATTCGCTCCGCCATGTGATCGAGAGCGAAATCGAGGGCTCGGGTCCGTTGCGAACGAAGTGGGGCGCCATCACCGGTACGAACACGCCGTCGCCGGGGCCGAGCGGAAACTCGGTGCCGCCGTTCTCGAGCGTGTCGCGCCACGGCACCTCGCGCGGGCCGCCGGTGTGATAGCGCTCGTGCAATTCATCGGCGACGTAAGCGGTTTCGTTGACCGGGAACTGCGTCATCACTTTGGAGCCGCGCACCTGGAGCAGAATGTTGTGCTCCGGGTCGAAGTGGCACGGGGTCACGCCGCCGGGCGAGGTGACGAAGATGAACCCGACGCGGTCGAGCATCGGCCCGGTCTTGGCTTCCACCTCAGAGGTGACACCGTCGAGCAGCTCGTTGAGCAGCGCGGCATAGGCCGGGTCCTGCTGCACGTGGCGGAGCACCGCCCAGCTGCCGCTGGAGCCGATCTGGCGGATGGTTTCGCCAATCGGCAGGCTCGACTTGCCCGGCTTGCCTTCGATCGCAATCGGCAGGTCGGCGAGGTTGTACTCGACAGAGTCCTCAGGCAGCGCCTCGGCCAGTTCGGCGAGGCGGTCGAAGGTCATCAGTGGGTGGCTGTCGAGCCGGTGTTGCAGCTTGTGCGGTACTTCGGGGTATGCGGCAGCGAAGCGCGTCTGGCTCTCGGCGGTGAAGATGCTCATGCGGTCGGTCCTTGGTCGTCGATTTTCAGTGCGGAAATCCGGCTGCCGCGTCGCCCGCGCGTCTCGGCGGCGGCGATGGCGGTGAAGGCGATGCGGCGCAGCGGGCCGCCGATGGCGATGCTGAGGCGGCCGATCGCGCGGCGCTCGCGCCAGATGTGGTCGATCATCGGATGGCCGGATGCTGCGCAGCTGTCGCACCAGCGCACCTCACCGTCATCGAGCAGCGCGAGGTTTTCGCGCTGGAGCAGTACGCCGGGGGAGAAGCGGGCGTAGCGCTCGTCGAACGCGGTCTTGTAGGAGAACGCCCCGGGCACGGCGATCAGGTTGGCGAGCATAGCGATCGGCTTGCCGTCGAGGGTGAGCGTGAGCCGCTCGAGCCGCCCCAGCCGCGCGGCTTCCGCGGCCGTTTCGGCAAATAGCGCGGCGGTGGCACGGTCGGACGCGAGCGCGGAGCCGGCCTTTCCCTTCCAGCCATCGGCTTCCAGCGCGAGGAAATCCGCGATCCATTGGTCGATGCCAGCGCAATCGCGGCGGCGCTCGAAGGTGAGGTCGCCTTCCTCCGCCAGGCGGTTGTGCTGGCGCCGCAGCTCCTTGCGCTTCTTTCCGGAGAGCGATGCCTCGTAATATTCTTCCGCGCCGAGGCTTGACTGGAGCAGAGCGCGGTCCTCGCGCATCACCACCGCGCCCTGCCGGTGCTGGCGGCGCAGTTCGACCGCGAGCGCGGCGTTGAGCGGGCTGTCGAGCGGGATTTCCGCGAGGTGCAGGAACAGTGATCCGCTGGCCTGCGCATCACACCAGGTGAGCAGCGCCTGCCAGAACGCGGTCTCGCTGCCGCGCGCGACCAGCGGCACGCCGAGGAAGGCGTTGGCATGAATCCAGCCGCGCACGTGGGGCAGGCGGCGGCCGTAATAGCTCCTCTCGCGCCGCACCGGCATCAAGCCGGCGAGCATGCCGTTACCCTCGACGATCAGCAGCTCGACTTCGCCCGTGGGGTCGAGCGCGCGCAGCGCGGGGAGCAGCGACCAGCTTTCGAAGAACGGGTTGGGCTCGGCGGCCCGAGCCGCGAGGGCTCCCCAAGCGGCGCGCCATTCGGCCGCCTCAAGATCCCGCCACGCGAGGGCGCGCGCGGAGAGCGTCGGCGTGCCGGCGGCGGGCCGGGCAGGCGCGGGATAATTTTCCAGATCGAGAGCCGTGGTGGCCACTGCGTTAACCTCGCTCGCGGCGGCAAGCGCGCCGTCACGCGAGTCCGTTACCCCGGCATGGCTGTCGAACCGTTAACGCCCGTTCACACTTTATGTGCCGTCTCGCGACGGGACAACGGCGCGCCAAAAGTAAAGCCCCGCCCGGCATTGGCCGGACGGGGCTTCGGGGTACCGGTTTTGCTTTAGATCAGCCGGATGCGAGGGCCGCCAACAACAGCAGCGCCACGATGTTGGTGATCTTGATCATCGGGTTCACGGCCGGGCCGGCGGTGTCCTTGTAAGGATCGCCGACCGTGTCGCCGGTCACCGCGGCCTTGTGGGCTTCAGAGCCCTTGCCGCCGTGATTGCCGTCTTCGATGTACTTCTTGGCGTTGTCCCACGCACCGCCGCCGGCGGTCATGGAGATCGCCACGAACAGCCCGCCGACGATCACGCCGAGCAGCAACGCGCCGAGCGCGGCGAAGCCGTTGTTCTGCCCGGCAATCGCGGTGATCACGAAGTACACCACAATCGGCGCCAGCACCGGCAGCAGCGAAGGAATGATCATTTCCTTGATCGCTGCCTTGGTGACGAGGTCCACGGTGCGGGCATAGTCCGGACGGCTGGTGCCGGCCATGATGCCCGGGTCCGCATGGAACTGATCGCGCACGTCCTTGACCACGTCGCCCGCAGCGCGGCCCACCGCGGTCATGCCCATCGCGCCGAACAGGTACGGCAGCAATGCGCCGAGCAGCAGCCCGACGATCACGTATGGATTCTCGAGGCTGAAATCGACGTCGATGTTCGGGAAGAACTCGCGGAGGTCGGTGGTGTAGGCGGCGAACAGCACCAGCGCGGCGAGGCCGGCCGAACCGATCGCGTAGCCCTTGGTCACGGCCTTGGTGGTGTTGCCCACGGCGTCGAGCGCGTCAGTCTTCTCACGCACGCTGTCGTCGAGGCCCGCCATTTCCGCGATGCCGCCGGCATTGTCGGTCACCGGACCGTAAGCGTCGAGCGCCACGACCATGCCGGCGAGCGCCAGCACTGCGGTCGCCGCGTAGGCGATGCCGAGCAGGCCCGCCAACTGATAGGCGATGATGATGCCGGCGACGATCACCAGCGTCGGCAGCGCAGTCGATTCCAGCGAGATCGCCAGGCCCTGGATCACGTTTGTGCCGTGGCCCGTCTCGGACGCCTTGGCGATCGAGCGCACCGGGCGGTAGTTGGTGCCGGTATAGTATTCGGTGATCCAGATGATCAGGCCGGTAATCACGAGGCCGAGCATCGAGCACCAGAACAGGTCCCAACCGCTGAACGCGGCCACCTGCGAGGAGAGCCCCTCGGCCGCGAGCGGATCGCCCGGATCGAGGTTCTGCGGATTGCCTCCGATCACCAGGCTCATGTCGCCGAGCGCCCAGTGCATCACCAGGTAGATCGCCGGGATCGAGAGGACCGCGGTGACGAGGAAGCCCTTGTACATCGCACCCATGATGTTGGTCCCGCCGCCGAGGCGGACGAAGTAGGTGCCGATGATCGAGGTGACGATGCACGCGCCGCCGATCAGCAGCGGCAGCGCCATCAGCGGCAGCAGCGCATTGCCCAGCCCGCTGAGCAGCAGTGCCGTCAGGACCATGGTCGCCCCAACGGTGACCACATAGGTTTCAAACAGGTCGGCGGCCATGCCGG
>CAYNXB010000072.1:0-13786 GCA_964401045.1 uncultured Sphingomonadaceae bacterium
CCCTGGGTGGCCGGTGACACTGTTGACCGAGGTCGAGTTCGAACCGGACGGCGATGAAACCGTGATCACGCTGCGCTGGCGGCCGGTCGACGCGACGCCGGAACAGGAAAAGATGTTCGCGGACAACCTGGCATCGATGAATGGCGGCTGGAGCGGGAGCTTTGACAAGCTCGACGAATTCCTGGCAGCCTAGCGCCTGATCGGCTTTTCCTTGGCCAGATGGTTGCGGATGGTCGTAGCGGCGACGCCGCCTTCGCCCATCGCGTGGCTGATCTGGTCGAGCCCTTTGACCACGTCTCCCGCGGCGAACAGGCCGGGGATGCTGGTTTCCTGGTGATCGTCGACTTCGAGGCAGCCGTCGGAACTGGCCTTGGCCCCGGCTTCGACCGCCAGCTCCGAACGGATGTGCGAACCAAGCGCCGGATAGACGCTGTCGAACGCCTTGCGGCCCTCGGCCGTGGTGAAGCTGATCCGCTGCCCTTCGATTGCGAAGCCGCCGCAGGGGCCTGCGACGATCTGGACCCCGGCTGCCTCCAGCCTCCGGCGGCAGTCGTTGTCGAGCTCATGTGCGCCGAGCGGCGCGATGAGGGTGACGTCCTTCGTATAACCGCGCAGGAATTCCGCCTCGCGCGTGCCGTGGTTGCCGCTGCCGATCACCGCGATGCGCTTGTCGGTCACTTCGTAGCCGTCGCATACCGGGCAATAGCGCAGCAGGCCTTTCGCAAGGGCTTCGTCGTGGAGCGCGTCGTCGATCTCCGGCGGTCGGTGGTTGAGCACTCCGGTGGCAATCAGGACCGAACGCGCGCGATACGTGCCGGTGTCGGTGCCGACGGTGAAGCCCCCGTCGTGGCGGGCCAGGTGAATCGCCCGCTTCTCCTCGCGAACCGCGCCGTACTTCTCGGCCTGCGCCAACATCCGCGCGAGCAGGTCCGTGCCGGAGATGCCGTCTGGAAAGCCGGCGTGGTTGCGGGTGCAGGGGATCAGCGCGGCGCGACTGGTGCCGCAGTCGAACAGGCGGATCGAGAGGTGATAGCGCGCGAGATAAATCGCGGCAGTGAGTCCCGCCGGTCCGGCGCCGATGATGATGCAATCGTCCACGGGCGCCCAACGCAAGAGAGGCCGAAGCTTTCCCCGCTGGATAGGGACGGACCCAGCGTTCGGCTTCGGCCTCTCCCGGGGGCAGGCCTTTGGGGGATCAGGCGAGCACGATCCCCGGTGTTGCGACCACGGTGGAAATCAGCAGGATCACGGTCATCGCGGTGGCTGCCAGGCCGGCGAGCATCGCTTCGCCGCGTGAATTGCCCTGATAGGCCTCGGACGGCGCGAGCTCGCCATAAGCAGTGTCTATAATCCGCCGCAGCCTGACGAGGCCCCTATCGACGTCCGCGGAAAACCGTTCGTGGCCGTCGGTCCATTGGCGGATGAAGTGTTCATCGGTCATCGTTCGCACTCCGTTCGTTTTCTGGAATGCCCGCAGCAATGCTCCGCTTGCCAACAATACGCCAACAAAACGCTTGGCCGACATTATAAGGTGGATTTATAGGGATGCGGTGACTCCGCTGCCCTCACTTCCCGCCGTGCGCGCCTTCGAGGCCGCCGGACGGCACGAGAATTTCTCGCGCGCCGCGGAGGAGTTGGGGATGACACAGGCGGCGGTCAGTTATCAGATCCGCCAGCTCGAAGGGCAGCTCGGCCAGCAGTTGTTCGTGCGCGAGAACGGGCGCGTGCGATTGACCGATATCGGCAAGCGGCTGATCGGCCCGGTTGGCGACGCATTCGCCGGAATGCGGCAGGCTTTCGCCGATCTCGGCGAAGAGAGCGCGGGCGTGCTTTCGGTGAGCGCATCGGTGTCGCTGGGCAATACCTGGCTCTCAGCTTCGATCGGACGCTTTCAGCTGCGGTTTCCCGACCTTGCGCTGCGGCTGTCGATCTCGAATGAGCGCGTCGATCTTTCTCGGGGCGAGTTCGACATGGGCATTCGCGCGGGCATGGGCGAATGGGAAGGGCTCAAGTCCGATTTCCTGTTCCGGCTGCACCATGCGCCGCTGTGCTCGGCCGAGTTCGCCGAGCGTCACAATTTGCGCGAACCGCGCGATTTGCTGGAGGTCGAACGGCTCGCGCCGAACGATTCCATATGGGGTGACTGGTTCGCGCTCGCCGGGATCGGCAAGCCACCCGCCCGACGCGGACTGGTGCTCGACAACCAGTCACAGGAGGCGAACGCCGCACAAGCCGGCTTCGGGATCGCGATGATGACGCCGTTCTTCTGGCGCGCCGAGCTCGACAGCGGGCGGCTGGTGCAGCCGTTTGGAGAGGTGCTGGTGCGGCCCGTATCGCACTACCTCGTGCATCCGGAGCGGCGCGTCGGCGTGCGCAAGATCGAGCGCTTCCGCGAGTGGCTGCACGAGGAGTTGTCCAGCCACCGCGATATGATACCGCCGGCCGCGCTGGAGCCGCCGCAATGACCTTCGCCGCCACCGTGCTGACCCTATACCCAGAGATGTTTCCCGGGCCGCTCGGCGTGAGCCTCGCAGGCCGCGCGCTCGCCGACGGTGTGTGGTCGATGGCGACGGTGCAGATCCGCGATTTCGCCACCGACAAGCACCGCACCGTCGACGATACGCCAGCCGGCGGCGGTGCGGGGATGGTGCTCAAGGCCGACGTGCTGGCAGCGGCGATCGATCATGCGCGCGCAGCTCAGCCCGATTGTCCGGTGCTGGCAATGACCCCGCGCGGGGCGCCGATTTCGCAGGCGCGGATTCGCGAACTGACGGCAGGTCCGGGCGTCACCATCCTGTGCGGCCGTTTCGAAGGTTTCGACGAGCGCATTTTCGATGGCAGGGCGGTCGAGGAGGTGTCGCTGGGCGACCTTGTGCTGTCCGGCGGAGAGCCTGCCGCTTTGGCCGTTCTCGATGCTTGCATTCGCCTGCTTCCCGGCGTAATGGGCGCGCCTTCCAGCGGGTCCGAGGAGAGCTTCGAAGAAGGTCTTCTCGAGTATCCGCACTATACCCGACCTCAGGAATGGGAAGGGCGCACGATCCCTGAAGTGCTGCGATCGGGGGATCATGCGAAGATCGCCGCATGGCGCAAGCGCCATGCAGAAGATGACACACGGTTACGCAGGCCGGACCTTTGGGAGCGCTACAGTGGCGCTCGGGACCGTTCTGCCTCTGGCGCGCAGTTTGAAGACGAAGGTTAGGCAAATGAACCTGATCCAACAGCTCGAAGCTGAAGCGATCGAGCAGCTGGCCGCTGGCAAGACTCTCCCTGATTTCCGCCCCGGCGACACCGTGCGCATCGGCGTGCGCGTGGTCGAAGGCGAGCGCACCCGCGTTCAGAACTTCGAAGGCGTGTGCATCGCCCGTTCGAACCGCGGCATGGGCAGCAATTTCACGGTGCGGAAGATCTCGTTCGGCGAAGGCGTCGAGCGCGTGTTCCCGCTCTACTCGCCCAACATCGACAGCGTCACCGTTGTCCGCCGCGGCGCGGTGCGCCGGGCGAAGCTCTATTACCTGCGCGGCCGCACCGGCAAGCGCGCGCGCATCGCCGAGCGTCGCGATACCCGGGTGCAGGACGCGTAAGCCAACGCTCCACATCGACGATTTGACGAAAGGGCGTCCCGGTTGCAAACCGGGGCGCCCTTTTCATTTGAAACTATCGGGAAATCCCTTTGCTCACCAAACTCATGCCCATCGCTGCCGCATTTGCGCTGGCGATGAGCCCCGCCATCGCCGATGCCCAGGAGAAGAACGTGCCCGATAGCCAGCCTGCGTCGAGTTCCGGGCTGACCTTCGAGCGTGTCTATGCAAGCCCGGCGCTCAACGGTTCGGTGCCGCGCCTGCCGAAGCTTTCGCCCGACGGACGCTTCCTGGCGGTGCTGCGCTACCGGCCGGAGGACAGCCAGCGTTACGATCTGTGGGCGTTCGACCGCCAGGCGGGCAGTTGGTCGATGCTGGTCGATTCCGAGAAGCTGGGCGGCGGGCAGGCGCTGTCCGAAGCCGAGAAGATGCACCGCGAGCGGCTCGGCATCGTCAGCCTCAAGGGCATCGTCGCCTACGATTGGGCGGCGGACGGCAAGGGGATTCTCGTGCCGCTCGAAGGCAAGCTCTACCTCGCCGGCATCGATGGCAATGTGCGTGAGCTGACTGCAGCGGGCGATGGCGAGGCGCTGGCCCCGACGCTGAGCAAGACCGGCAAGTACGTCTCGTTCCTGCGCGATAACCGGCTGTGGGTCGGCGCGCTGTCCGGCGCCGCGCAGGCGGTGACACCCGCAGAGGGCGAACTGGTCCACTGGGGCGAGGCGGAGTTCATCGCGCAGGAAGAGATGGACCGGCAGGTGGGCTACTGGTGGTCGCCCGGCGACACGCGGATCGCGGTCGAGCGCTACGACGATGCGCCCGTGGGCGTGGTCACGCGTGCGGCGATCGGGGCGAGCGGCACGACCACTTTCGAGCAACGCTATCCGGCGGCAGGCACGCCCAACGTGGCAGTTTCGCTGTTCGTGCTCGATCCAGATGGCAAGAACCGCGTCGAGGTCGATCTGGGCGCCGACAAGGACATCTATCTCGCGCGCGTCGATTGGGCGCCCGACGGCAAGACGCTCTACGTCCAGCGGCTTAACCGCGTGCAGGACAAGCTTGACCTGCTGGCGGTCGACCCGGCGACCGGCAAGAGCCGCGTGCTGCTGAGCGAGAATGCCGCCAAGGGGCACTGGATCAACCTCACCGACAACTACCAGTTTCTCGACGACGGCAGCCTGATCTGGTGGTCCGAGCGCGACGGCTACGGCCATCTCTACCGCTTCGCCAAGGGCAAGTGGACGCAGCTCACCAAAGGTCCGTGGGTCGTCACCGAACTCGCGGGTGTCGACCAGTCCGCGCACCGGCTGTTCTTCACGGCGACCAAGGACGACGTCACCGCGCCCCAGGTCTACGCACTCGGTTACCTCAAACCGGGCACGCCGGAGCGGTTGACCGATCTCGACTTCACCAATGCCGCGACGATGGACAAGGATGGCAAGACGCTGATGGTCAGCCGCTCGTCACCGAGCCAGCCGGCGCAAGTCTATCTTGCCGATGGTACGGGCAAGCGGCTCACCTGGGTCGAAGAGAACAAGCTCGACGCCAGCCATCCTTACGCGCCGTTCCTCGCCAGCCACCGCCTGCCACAGTACGGGACCATCACGGGACCGGACGGAACGCCGCTGCACTACAAGATGATCACGCCCGAGATGGAGCCGGGCAAGCGCTACCCGGTGTTCTTCCAGCACTACGGCGGGCCGCACTCGCAGGAGGTGTACAAGAAGTGGGGCGGCGCGCTGGAGCAGGCGATCGTCGACCAGGGCTATATCTACTTCGTGATGGATAATCGTGGCAGCGCCAACCGCGGGGTCGCGTTCGAGAAGCCGATCTACCGCGCGATGGGTACGGTCGAGGTCGCGGACCAGAAAGCCGGCGCCGAGTACCTCAAGACGCTCGCCTTCGTCGATCCGGCAAAGATCGGGATCTACGGCTGGTCCTACGGCGGCTACATGACGCTCAAGCAGATGGAAGCCGATCCGGGCCTCTACGCGGCCGGCATCGCCGGTGCACCGGTGACAAAGTGGGAGCTCTACGACACCAACTACACCGAACGCTACATGGGCACGCCCAAGGCGGACGCGGAGGCCTACGCCAAGTCCGACGCGCTGGCCGAAGCGACCCGCATTGCCGATCCGCTGCTGATCATCCACGGCATGGCAGACGACAACGTGTTCTTCGAAAACAGCTCCGAGCTCATCGCCAGGCTCCAGCAGGAAAACGTGCCGTTCGAAATGATGCTCTACCCGGGTGAAACGCATCGTTCGGGCAGCCCCAACTTGATGGCGCATCGCTGGAACACCATCTTCGCGTTTCTGAAGAACCACGGGGTGGCACCGCCGAAGTAGTTTGCCGCCACGCAAGGAAATTGCGTCTTTACCGGGCGAAAGCGGTGTGTCCTTGTCTTGCCCCGCACGCGGGGTTAACGGGCCGCTCCCTGCGCGGTGCAGGTGCTTAGCGAAGGATTGAAAATGGCTTACCGGGTGGTGGTCGTCGGGGCGACGGGCAATGTCGGGCGCGAGATGCTCGCGATCCTGGCCGAGCGCGGCTTTCCCTATTCGGATATCGCCGCGGTGGCGAGCCCGCGCTCGACCGGCACCGAAGTGGAAGTCGGCGACAGCGGCAAGATCATCAAGTGCCAGAACATCGAGCACTTCGATTTTGCCGGTTGGGATATCGCCCTGTTCGCCGCAGGGTCGGGCCCGGCCAAGGAATATGCGCCGAAGGCGGCGGCAGCGGGCTGCGTGGTGATCGACAATTCGTCGTACTACCGCATGGACCCTGACGTGCCGCTGATCGTACCCGAGGTGAATCCCGACGCTATCGATGGCTTCACCAAGCGTAACATCATTGCCAATCCCAACTGCTCGACCGCGCAGATGGTCGTGGCGCTCAAGCCGCTGCACGACGCCGCGACGATCAAGCGGGTGGTGGTGTCGACGTATCAGTCGACGTCCGGCGCCGGGAAGGCCGGCATGGACGAGCTGTTCGAGCAGAGCCGCGCGATTTTCGTCGGCGACCAGGTCTCGGTCAATAAGTTCACCAAGCAGATCGCGTTCAACGTGATCCCGCACATCGACGTGTTCCTGGACGACGGGTCGACCAAGGAAGAGTGGAAGATGGTGGTCGAGACCAAGAAAATCCTCGATCCGAAGATCAAGGTGACCGCGACCTGCGTGCGCGTGCCGGTGTTCGTCGGCCATTCCGAGGCGGTCACGATCGAGTTCGAGAACGAGATCTCGGCCAAGCAGGCGCAGGACATCCTGCGCGAGGCGCCGGGTATCATGCTGGTCGATAAGCGCGAGGACGGCGGCTACATCACCCCGGTCGAATGCGCCGGTGATTTCGCCACTTACGTGAGCCGCGTGCGTGAGGACCCGACGGTCGAGAACGGCCTGGTGCTGTGGTGCGTGTCGGACAACCTGCGCAAGGGCGCGGCGCTCAACGCGGTGCAGATCGCCGAGCTGCTCGCCGCCCGGCACCTGAAGAAGGCGGCCTGATCGCGCTCACTTGCGTGAGTGGATGGTGTTCTTGCGCATCAGGAAGACCAGCGGCACCGCCGCCAGGCTGAGCCACATCATCAGGTAGAAGTCGTCGATGTAGGCGACCATGGCCGCCTGACGAGTGACTTCGGCGTTGACCAGTGCCGCCGCGGTATCTCCGTAGCCCTGGTACTGGCTCAGCGCCGACACGTCGAACATCGTGCTGATGCCAGGCGTGATGTGCTCCGCCAGCGAGCTGTGCACTTTCTGCGTGTTACGCGCGAGAAACGTCATCGCTACCGAGATGCCGACCGACGAGCCGACGTTGCGCGTGAGGTTCAGCAGGCTCGAACCATCGGTGCGCAGGTGCGGCGGGAGCGTGGCGAAAGCGGTGGCGTTCAAGGGAATGAACACCAGGCCGATGCCGAGTCCCTGCACCGTGCCGGACATGATGATGTTGAACCGGTCGACCCCGAGCGACCATCCGGCCATCCAGCTCATCGACCAGGCCCCGATGAGGAAGCCGATCGCTACGATCCAGCGCGCATCGACTCCCTTGCGCATCAGGTAACTCGAAAGCTGCATGCTGATCAGGATGCCCACGCCACGCGGCATCAGCACGATGCCGGTGTCGATCACGTCATACCCAAGCAGTTGCTGCAGCATCAGCGGCAGCAGCGCCATCGTGGCGAACATCACCACGCCGATCACGACCATGAAGATGAGCGCGATGACGAAGTTGGTATCAGCGAACAGCAGGCGGTGAAACAACGGGTTTTCGGCCGTGATCATATGGATCACGGCCACCCATGCGGCCGAGGCGGCGATCGCGAGGTAGATGCAAATCTCCGCCGACTGGAACCAGTCGGCCTGGTTGCCACGGTCGAGTAGCAACTGCGTTGCGCTCAGCGCGAGCGCGATCATTGCGAAACCCATAAGGTCAAAGCGCCGTTTGCGGATCGGCCGTGTTGGCATCTGGGCGATCAGGATGGCGAGCGCGGCGATGCCCACCGGCAGGTTCACGTAGAAGCACCAGCGCCAGTCCCAGTTCTCGGTCAGCCAGCCGCCGATCAGCGGACCGAGGATCGGTCCGATCATGATGCCCAGGCCCCACACGGCGATGATCTGCGGCTGGCGGCTGGGCCGCGTGGTATCGAGCATCCAGCTCTGGCTCAGCGGTGCGATGAACGCGCCCGAGACGCCCTGAAGGGCGCGGAAGAACACCATTTCGGTCAGGTTCTGCGCCATTCCGCACAGCGCTGAAGCGGCGATGAAGCCAATCACCGAACCGAGGAACAGGCGCCGCGAGCCGATGCGATCGGCCAGCCAGCCAGTAATCGGCATCGCCACCGCAGCGGCGATGATATAGCTGGTCAGCACCCAGCTGATGGTGTCCGGCGTCGCGCCGAGCGAGGCCTGCATGTGCGGGATCGCCACGTTGGCGATCGTCGTATCGAGCACCTGCAGTAGCGAAGCCGCCATCACGCCGACCATGAACAGCCAGCGATTGGAGACCTGCAGGAGCGCGACGTCCTGGAGTTCGGCAGGCGCGGCGCGGCGCGATCCGCGCCGGCCGGCAGGGGCTGCCGTGCTTGCCACCGTCAGTTCCCGGTGAAGACCGTGACGTGTGTTGAAAGGCCGGCGATCAGCGGGCGGCTAGGCTGTTCGTCGATAGCGATGCGCACGGGCACGCGCTGCGTGACCTTGACCCAGTTGCCGGTGGCATTTTGCGCGGGGAGGACGGAGAATTCCGATCCGGTGCCGGCTCCGATCGAGGCGACGTGGCCCCGCAGTTTTACGCCGGGATAGGCATCGAACTCGACCTCGGCGCGCTGGCCGACGTGCATGTCGGCGAGGTCCGTTTCCTTGTAGTTCGCCTCGACATAGGCGCCGCGGTCCGCGACGAGCGTCATCATCGGCACGTTCTGCACGATCTGCGCGCCGGGCAGCAGGCGGTCGGCCTCGGCCACACGGCCCGCCATCGGCGCGCGCACTTCGGTTCGCCGGAGGTTCAGCCGCGCGACTTCGGCTTGCGCAATGCCGGCGGCCACTTGCGGGTTCTGGCCCGGAACGGCCGGCCCTTCGGCGAGCTTGGAGCGCGCCTCTCTCTGCCGCGCCTGCGCTTGGTGTAATTCCTCACGCGCTTGTGACACGGCGTGCTGGGCGGCCTCGTAGTCGGCCTTGGTGGTGAAGCCGCGCTCCCACAGCGCGCGCTGCCGTTCGAGCGTCGACTGCGCGAATGCGATATCCTCATGCGCGGCGGAGATGTCAGCGCCCGAGAGGTCGGCGCTGTTAGACAAGGCGGTGACATTGGCCTGCGCCGTGGCGATCGCAGCATTTGCCTGGTCGAGCTGGATCTGGAACGGGGCTGGATCGATCCGGAAAAGCAGATCGCCCGGCTTCACGACATTGCCTTCCTTGACGAACACTTGTGAGATCACGCCGCTGACCTCCGCGCTTACGGAAACCTTGTCCTGCTTCACATAGGCATTGTCGGTCGTGACTTTGCCCTGCAGCCCCTGCCAGTACCATAGGCCGCCAATCACGATCGCCAGCGGCACGATCAGCATCAGCGCAAGGCGCCCCCAGCGGCGGCGGGGCGCGGCCACCGGTTCAGTACCTGGTTCGCCCGGCTCCAGGATGGTGGAGGGCGCTTCGATAGCTTGTACCTCGGCTTCAGCCATGGGAAATCCTTGCGTTGTCGCGCAGGTCGGACAGGTTCTCCCCAACCGCTGTGAGCAGACGGGAGAACTCCGAGCGTTCGTCGGCAGTAAGACCGGCGAGCATGTCGTCTACGAGCGATTCGGCCTTCTGTTGCAGCCTGCCGACCATTTTCCGGCTTTTGTCGGTGAGGTGGAGTTGCCAGGCGCGGCGATCGGCCGGATCGGGGCGGCGCTCGATCATGTTCGCTTCTTCCAGCCGATCGGCCATGCGGCACAGGGTGATCGGCTCGACCTCCAGCCGTTCGGCGTAGAAACCCTGGTTCTCGCCCGGCGCGCGGTTGAGCGTCAGCAGCAGGCGCGCCTGCGGCCCGGTAACGCCGATCTCGCGCACCTTACGGTCGAACGCCCGGCGCAACAGGCGCGAATTGTCACTCATGAGGAAGCCGACATGGTCCATGGGTCGCGCATATAATGAGCGCACTTATTGAATCAATCGGCCTTGCGGCAGGGGCGGGGGCGCGCGATGAGTCGGGCCCATGAGCACACGAACGATGAGCGGCGGCTGCCAGTGCGGCCGGGTGCGATATACCACCATGGTCGACCCGACAGAGGCTTATCTATGCCACTGCCGGATGTGCCAGCGCGCGACCGGCGGCGTGTCGGTCGCCTTCGTTGGCGTGAACGCCGCGGGCACCGAATGGGGCGGCGAGCCGGACTGGTACCGGAGCTCCCCGATCGCCGAGCGGCCGTTCTGCTCCCGCTGCGGCACGCCGCTGGGGTTTCGTTTCCTCGAAGGCAGCGACAAGATGGACCTGACAGTCGGCAGCTTCGACGATCCGGCCGAGTTCACGCCCCGGCACCATTTCGGCGCCGAGAGCATTCACGAGGCATGGCTCGACACGAAGAACTTGCCGCGCCTGCGCACCGACGAGCACGAGGTGCTGGTCGAGAAGTGGACCAGGGCGACCGGCAAAGTCCCCGAGTGAGTGCTCTCGAACCCTATGCGCCGCTCAACGAACCTAAGCTGCTGGCGGAGAACGTCTGGCTCGTCGATGGGCCGGAGATCGGCATGAGCTATGGGCCGATGACGCTGCCGTTCACGACGCGCATGACGGTAGTGCGGCTGGCGTCCGGCGATCTCTGGCTCCATTCGCCTATCGCGCCCGATGCAGGCCTGTTCTCGTCGCTCGACGCGCTCGGGCCGGTGCGCCACCTCGTCGCGCCGAGCACGCTGCATTACTGGTACATGGCGGACTGGATCGACCGCTATCCCGCGGCGACCGCCTATGCGGTGCCCGATCTGGCGACCAAGGCGAAGCGCGGCTTCCGCATCGACCGGATGCTCGAACCCTCGCAACACTTCGCCTGGCAGGACGAGATCGATTGGGTGCTGGTGGCAGGAAGCGCCGTCAGCGAAGCGGTGTTCCATGTATGCAAACCGCGGGTGACGATCCTGGCCGATTTGATCGAGAACTTCGAACCCGCGCGTATCCACCGGTGGCTCATCCGCTGGCTGGTTCGCATGGGCCGCGCCGACGGCCACACGCCGATCGACTTCCGGATGACGTTCTGGCCGAACCGCAAGCGGGTGGCGGAAGCGGTTGCCCGCGTTCTCGCGTGGCCGACCGACAAGCTCGTCATTGCACACGGCAAGCCCTTCGCGGCGGGGGGCGGCGAGGTTCTCAGCCGCGAGCTTGCCTGGGCCGTGAAGGGGAAAGAACAGTGAAGCCAACGACCGAACGCATTTCCAGCTTCGACGGGCAGGAACTGGCGGTCCACCGCCTCGGTCACGGCCGCCCGGTTCTGCTCCTCCACGGTCTGTTCTCGAACGCGAGGACGAACTGGATCAAGTTCGGCCATGCCCAGCGCCTCGCCGACGCCGGGTACGAGGCAATCATGCCGGACCTGCGTGCCCACGGGAGCAGCGCGGCGCCGCACGATCCCGCCGCTTATCCGGCCGGGGTGCTGGTCAAGGATGCGGTGGCGCTGACGGAAGCGCTCGGCCTGACCGATTTCGACCTCGTCGGCTTCTCGCTAGGGTCGCGCACCGCCGCCGCCGCGGTAATCGCGGGGCTTCGCCCGCGCAGGCTGGTGCTCGCCGGAATGGGGTTCGAAGGCCTCACCGGAAGCCAACTGCGTTCGGGCTTCTTCATCGATGCGATCGACCGCTTCGACGAGGTGCGTCACGGCGATCCGGCATTCCTCGCGGTGTCGTTCATGAAGACGATGAAGATCGACCGCGTGGCCGCGCGGCTGCTGCTCGGCGCTGTCGACGACGTCCGCGAAGCCGACCTCGCGCGGCTCGACATGCCCGCAGCGGTGATCTGCGGCGACAAGGATACCGATAACGGCTCGCCCCAGGCGCTCGTCGAAGCGCTTCCGGATGCGCGCTACATCGAGGTGCCCGGCACGCACATGAGTTCGGTCGCCGAGCCGGAGCTGGGCGAAGCGATCGCCAATTTTCTTTCGGAGCGGACATGAGGAGCAATTCGATGCGGACAATGATCTTCATGGTGGCGACTGTCGCACTTGCCGCCGGCGGCGCGCCGCCTCCAGCCGCCGCGGCTGACGAAGAGGCGGGCGGCACGATGCTGGTCGCCAATAAGCGCGCCAACAGCCTGTCGCGGGTCGACCTCGCCAGCGGCAAGGAAACCAGGCAAGTGGCGAGCTGTGCCAATCCGCACGAACTCGCCGTATCGCCGGACCGGGCGTACGTCGCGCTCGCCTGCTACAGTGGGCGGGAGTTGGAGATCTACCGCACGGCGGATCTCACCCGGATCAAGACCATCGATCTGGGTGAGGGTGCCCGGCCGCATGGCGTGGTGTGGCACGATAACGGCACACTCTATTCCACCGCGCAGGGGCGCGGGACGATTTTCGTCATCCGCGAGCCCCTGTCCGCCAGTCCGGATGTGCGCGAGATCGGGGGAGGGGACGGTTCCGAAGGGCCACATCTCCTTGCGGTGAACCGAAATGGCACCGTCGCCTGGGGCACGATTGTCCGCAGCGGCACGGTGGTGCGATACGACATAGCAAAGGGCCGGGAGGCGTCGCGCAAAGTGCTCGGCGGGGAGACAGAGGGTATCGCGCTGGCGCCGGATGAAGGCGCCCTTTGGGTCGGGTCTACGGACGGGACGAAAGTCTACCGGCTCGACCCGAAGACGCTCGAGATAGTGGCCGAAGTGCCCACTGGCGCGAGGCCGATGCGGGTTGCGGCCCGCCCTGCCGGTCGCTGGGTGGTCACTTCCGATGCCGGCGATGGCCAGATCACTGTGATCGACGAGGAGACGAATGCCACTGCCCGGACAGTGTCGGTAGCCGGCGACCGCAGGTCAGGACAAGTGACGCTGGTGTTCTCGCACGACGGATCGCGGCTCTACGCCGCCGAGACGGCTGCCGACACCGTGGCGGAAATCGATTTCGAGAGCGGCAAGGTTTTGCGTCGCTTGCCGTCCGGTGATGGCGGCGACGGGCTGGCGGTGTTCTGATCCCACCGAAAAGGGGCGCGGACCTGAAGTGGTCCGCGCCCCCTTGGCGTTTCCGGTGATCGAGGCGATCAGCCCTGCGTGTCTTCCGCAGCGGCTTCTCCGGCCGGCTGCTCGAGCATGTCGGCCGGGATCTCGCCCGGCTCGAGCGAGGGATCGACCGCTTCGGTGAAGCCTTCGCCCTCGGCGCGCTCTTCCGCGTTCATCTGGGCGATGACGTTGATGCCCTGACGCTGCAGCTCGGCCTCGTCGTCCGAACGGGCGATATTCGCCTTGATCGTTACGCGCACCTCGGGGTGCAGCGCGACGGTCACGTCGAACATGCCGATGGTCTTGATCGGCGCGCCCATCACGACCTGCTTCTTGTCGACCGTGAAGCCTTGTTCGGCGAGAGCGGCGGCAACGTCACGCACGTTGACCGAACCGTAGAGCTGGCCCGAGTTCGACGAGGCGCGGATCAACACGATCTCGGCGCCCTCGACCTTCTGGCCTTCCTTCTCGGCATCGCTGCGACGCTCGGCGTTTTCCTTTTCCAGGCGGCCGCGGTTGGCCTCGAACACCTTCTTGTTGGCGTCGTT